>NZ_PGFD01000002.1:0-310410 GCF_002797535.1 Chryseobacterium geocarposphaerae | reverse complement strand
TTTTGAAAGTTGTCTTTTTGGAAGTCTGTAACTACAGCAAGGCCTCCTTGTGCATATTTGGTGTTGCTTTCATCTTCGTCAGATTTTGTTACGATGATTATTTTGGTGTCAGGAAACTGTTCAGAAACCTTTATGGCATAAGAAAGTCCCGAGATTCCGGAACCGATTACTAATACATCCGCTTTTATCATATCCTTAGTTTAAGACAATTGTCTAAATAATTAAATAAATTTAAACAATTTTTCGTTTGGTTTTCTTACTTTTTTCATGTGCTGGAAATGATCTTCTTCCGAACGGTAACCTAAAGCGAGGGTGACGGTTACTTTTTCGGTTTCAGGATTTATCTCTAAAATTTCTTCGATGAGTTCCTGGCGAAAACCTTCCATAGGACAAGTATCTATATTTTCGATTGCTGCCGCATACATTAAGTTGGCCAGTACGATATAAGACTGTTTTTCTGCCCAATTGAAAATTTCATCTTGTGTTTTTTGATTAATATGTTGGTTAATGCTGTTTTTAAAAAGGTCCAGTTTTTCCAGTGGCGTTTCTCTTACTTTGGATATGTGTCGGAAATATCCGTTGATATAATTGTCATCCACCATTTTTTTTGAAATAATAACAATTAAATGAGAGCATGTGGAAATCTGGGATGGATTATAAAATGCCGGAATTAATTTTTGCTTCATTTCGTTACTTTCCACCACAAGGATTTCGTAAGGCTGAAGACCAAGAGAGCTTGCCGATAGTTTTCCCGACTCAAGAATATTATGTAGTGTTTCCTGAGGGATAATTTCGGAATTAAATTTTTTCACAGAATATCTTCTGCTTAAAGCCTCTAAATAATTCATCTTACAAATTTAATAATTGAAGGTGAGAAAAAGGGTTTTAATACAAAAAAATAAGGATTACTTCAATTTGAAATAATCCTTATTAAAATTTATGGTAATGTTTGTTACTCTCTATTTTTCACCAATATCCATCCGGAATATTTAATAGGAGTGCTTTTTTTGTCATTTTCATTCCATGTTACAGAATACCAGTAGCTTCCTGTAGGGACTTTTCTTCCGGCAGTAGTTCCGTTCCATTTGTAGTTATTGGATTTATCCCCTTGATGGATTTTTGTTCCGTATCTGTCAAATACACTAAACACCAGGTTTTGCTTGTTTGCCAATGCGGAATAATCGATAATGTCATTTACCCCGTCTCCATTTGGTGTAATAACGTTGATTAGGTTAGGAACAACAATATTGATTACTACGGGTTCACAATCATAGGCATCCTTCACATATACTGTATGATCACCTCTTGTAATATTTGTGAAAACGTTTGAATCCTGCCAGCTGATGTTATCCATAGAATATTTATACGGAGCAGTTCCTCCGGTTACGTAAACCGTAACGGTATTGGTAGCGATATCAATGCTTGAAACTACGGGCTGTTCGGAAGGATAAACTTTTACGGTTTGCGTAGTCCAGCATTCTCCTGTCTTTAATTGTACCCAATATGTACCTACTGTAACATCAGATATCGATTGTGTTGTTGCTCCGGTGCTCCATTTGTATCCGTCAAAGTTTGGTCCTGCATCTAATGTTGTTTTATCTTCAAAGCAAATAATTTTATCCTTCAAAACAGTTGAGTGAGTAGGAGGGAATACTTCCAGCGTAATTTTTGCGATTTCAGAACATTCATAAATATTGGTTACTGTTACATATACTACGCCGTTTGGAGCAATATACTGATCAGGATTTAAAATTTCGTTTGTTCCGTTTTGTGCATCGGTTAATGAAGGGTAATATTTTTTAGTGACCCCCGAAGTAGTGGTTATTGGTGCTGTTGTTAGGTTGAATAGTCCTGTGGCGGTATTTTCCGGGCGGAAACAAGATCTTAGAATAGCGTTGGTAACACTTACTGTAGGTGCAACGTTTAAGGTGATTTTCGCATCATTATTGTCACATAATACTGAGGTAGGATCCTTTATAACTACAGAAATGCTTGTTGTTGCACTATACTGGAAATGCGTAGGGTTTGCAATAGGAGTTCCGCTTCCTGTAACATAGTATGCAAAAGTATAGTTGGCCGGAGTTGCTGTAAACTGAGAATTCAGGGTAGTTAAATCAATAGTAGAAGTTCCTGTAGAGTCTGGACAAATAGTTTTAGTAATGGTAGTTGCCAACAATGGGATTTTATCCACATATACTTTTACATTTTTAATAGAATGTCTTTCTCTTGCACCTCCTGTAGAGGCTGAAAACCCAAAATACCCGACTGTCATTGCAGCGGCAGTGCCTGCCGGAGCAAAAGACTGATTACAGATTACTGTTCCATCAAGCGTTACTTTTACAATCCAGTTGGCGGGAGCGGCAGGATCTACCTGACCGGTTACTTCAACATGTTTATAGGTGCTCCCTCTAAAGTTTTGGGTAGGGTTGAGATCCGGAGAGTGAAATGAACTTCCCGGTGTATTGAAGTATTCAACATTGTTGCTGTCTGTTGTATTGGCAACCTGTCCGTATGCTACGTGTACCTTACTCATCTGAGCTGTGGTTGTATTATTGTAGGTGTCAAAACCAACGATAAAACCAACGGCATTTTGTGAAACTCCAAGTCCTGAACCTAGTATACTTGCAACAGGTGGATTCGCAAGATACCAAAATGCAATACCGTCTCCGTTGTAACTTTGAGGAGAATCCATTCTGAAATCAAACTCCACTCTCCACTTGTCACAGTATTTTAAATTGATGGGATCATTTAGTCTTATAGATCCTGATTGATCATTAAGATCGGGAGTGAGCTGGATAAAATCTGTATTTACCGTAGTAGGACCTACCATTGTCCAGCCTGTTGTATTTACAGGGTTTCCTGAAAGCTGGTAGGTTTGTGCAGATATTTTTAACGGAATTATTAAAAGAAAGGCTAAAAGGCCTAAAAGTAGAATTTTTTTCATTTTGTAAATACTATATATATTGTTGGGGGAAATTAAATTATTTTGAGAATAAAGGGAGGCGCCTGCATATAAGCGCCCCCAAAAAATCCTAATTCTTTATTCTCTGTTTTTTACCAATACCCATCCGCTGTACTTTGTTTGAGTATTATTTTTGTCATTTTCATTCCAAGATATGGTGTACCAGTAAGTTCCTGTGGTTATTTTTTTACCGCCTGAAGTTCCGTCCCATTTGTAGTTTCTTGTTTTATCTGCTTCAAATTTTTTGTTGCCATATCTGTCATACACTACAAAACTTAAATTTTTCTTGTATGCTAAAGCGCTGTAATCTATAAAATCATTGATATTATCTCCATTTGGAGTAATGGCGTTGATTAGATTAGGAACAGTTACCTGTATCTGAGTCGGCTCACAATTGTAAAAATCTTTTACAAAGACTTTATTTTCTCCTCTCGGAAGTCCTGTAAATACATTGGAATCCTGCCATTTGATACCATCCAAAGAATACTGATATGGAGCACGCCCTCCGGATACGTTTACAGTGATTGTATTATTGGTAATATCTAAACTTGTAATTACAGGATCCGCAGCAGCAATTACTCTTACTACTTGTTTTGTAATACAATTTCCTGTTTTCAGTTTTACCCAGTAGATTCCTACAGGTACATTCTGAATAGACTGGGTTGTTTCTCCTGTGCTCCATTCGTAAGTCGCAAACCCGGGACCTGCATCTAATGTTGTTTTATCATCAATGCATATTGTCTTGTCTTTCAGTACGGAAGATGTTACAGGAGCTAAGACAATTAATTTTATTTTTTTAATAATATAACAAGAATTTGCACCTTTTATCCTTACGTACACTTCTCCGTTTGAAGAGATATAGTTTGTTGGATTTGGAATTGGGTTGGTGTCAGCTAAAGCATCAGCTGAAGTTGTATAATATTTTTTTGTTATTCCTGTTTCTGTAGATACATTGGCGGTATCTAAATTAAATAAAGCTGCAGTAGGATTATCTTCAATGAAACAAGACTGTATTGATGCGTCATTAGAAACAGGTAAAGGAAGGAAACTTAACGTGATTTCAGCATTTCCTGTACAACCCTGCGGAGTAGTGACTTTTACATATACTTTACCAGGCGCAGAAACATAAGCGTTTGGAGTGGTGATTTCATTGATACCGGCGGTTAAGTCTGCTAATGTCCGGTAATATTTTTTTACAACACCGGGTACACCTGTTACAGGTGCGTTATTTAGGTTGAATGTGGCCGTCGTTGCATTGTTGTTGTTACATTCGCTTATGGTAACATTATTGGCCGTAAATGGAGATAGAGTAAGCTGTATTTTTCCATCAGGATTATCACAAAGAATTGCAGAATTATCTCTTACGATTACATTTACAGTTGTATTGGTATTGAACTGAAAGTTAGTAGGGTTGGTAACAGTGGTTCCGTTTGCAATATAAGTAAATGTATAATTGCTAGGTGTTGTTACAAACTGGCTATTGTAAGAGGTAAGATTTACCGTTGCGAAACCAGTACTTGGATTGGGACAGAATGTATCTGTAACTGTTGTTTTGTTTAGGGCAACTTTATCCATATAAACTTTTACGTTTTTAATGGAATGTCGGGATCTAGCGCCTCCTGTAGAAGCTGAAAATCCAAAATACCCTACAGTCATCGCTGCTGCTGCACCAGAAGGAGCAAAAGATTGATTACAGATTACTGTTCCGTCAAGCATTATCTTTACAATCCAGTTTGCGGGATTTGCGGGGTCTACCTGGCTGCTAACTTCCACATGCTTATATGTTGTTCCTTGAAACGGCTGAGTTGCATTAAGGTCTGCCGAATGAAAAGAACTTCCCGGGGTGTTAAAAAACTCTACGTTATTGGTATCGGTAGTATTTTGCACCAATCCATAGGCGACATGGACTTTGCTCATACCCGAACTTCCTGTAGAGTTGTTAAACGTATCAAAACCAACAATGAAACCAACCGCATTTTGAGAAACTCCGATTCCGGAACCTAATACACTTGCTATAGGTGGATTTGCCAGATACCAAAATGCAATACCATCCCCATTATAGGTTTGATTAGAATCCATTCTGAAGTCAAATTCTACCCTCCATTTGTCACAATATTTTAAGTTGATGGGGTCATTTAGTCGGATAGAACCAGATTGGTTATTAGTGTCAGGAGTCAGTTGTACAAAATCAGTATTTACAACAGCGGGAGAGACGAGTGTCCAACCAGTAGTATTTACCGGATTTCCTGCTAGCTGATAGGTCTGGGAGAGGAGGTTTCCGGAAATACAAAATAAGATTATCGTTAAATAAGATAATAAAATTTTATTCATGTAAGAGGAGATTTAGTTAAACGTGTAAATATATTAAATCTTGCTGATATAATGTATATTTTCTGTTAATCTTCTCCTAAATGCTATTTATTTATCAATAAATCATAAAAATGGGAAGGAAAAATGAACTCGTTTTTATTTGTAATTATTTTAATTAAAAACTAAAAAAGACTGTTATTATCGAGATTTTCAAAGTAAGTGTCAATTTCCAGGGAGCTTGAGTTGGCAGCGGCCACAGCGAGTTTGTCACATAGTTCATTTTCAAAATGGCCTGCATGACCTTTTATCCAATGCATTTTGGGCTGGTGAAGGTTGTATAATTCAACAAATTTCTTCCAAAGATCCGGATTTTTTACGTTTTTCCATCCTCTTTTTATCCATCCCGATATCCAGTTTTGATTCACTGCATCGGCTACATATTTGCTGTCTGTATATATATGGATATCGTTTTCCGGAGATTTTAATTTTTCGAGAGCGGTAATGACAGCCAAAAGTTCCATTCTGTTATTGGTTGTTTTTCTAAAGCCTTTAGAGAATGTTTTCTGATACTTTTTTTCCGGGACACGCATAAGAATTCCATATCCTCCTTTTCCGGGATTTCCGCTACAAGCTCCGTCGGTATATATTTCGATTCTCAAATCTTATAATCTAAATCTTAAAAAGGAAAATCATCATCGTCATCAAAATCATTCATAGAAGATCCTGAAACCTGAGAATTATTCGGCAGATCAAACGCTGCACCTGGCTGAATTGTTGTCTTAATTTTATCAAAACCGCTTGGTTCATTTTGTCCAAAACCGGAAGGATACCCTCCGCTTCCGCCATCAAAAGCAGCTTCGATGTCCCCGAATTTAGCAAAGTGCTTCAGGAAAGATAGCCTCACATCTGCAGTTGCCCCGTTTCTGTGCTTTGCAATGATAAGCTCTGCCTGGTTTTCTGTTGAGGTTTCCTGCCCTTCTTCATCGTTATCCCAAACCGTAATTTTATAATATTCCGGTCTGAAGATGAAAGATACAATATCCGCATCCTGTTCAATCGCTCCAGATTCCCTCAAATCTGAAAGCTGAGGTCTTTTGCCGGGACGGGTTTCCACACTTCGCGATAGCTGTGAAAGTGCAATTACCGGAACATTTAATTCTTTAGCAATAGCTTTTAATGAACGAGAAATCATGGAAATTTCCTGTTCACGGTTTCCTGTTCCTTTTCCGCCGCCTCCTGCTGTCATCAGCTGAAGGTAGTCGACCATGATCAATCTTACCCCGTGCTGCATTACCAGTCTTCGGCATTTTGCACGGAAGTCAAAGATGGAAAGGGAAGGTGTTTCATCAATATACAGAGGGGCGTTTTCGAGCTCAGATACATTGGAGAACAGTCTTTGCCATTCTTCATCATCTAAGGTCCCCTTTCTTAGTTTTTCTGAAGAAATTCTCGTTTCAGAGGCGATCATTCTGGTGATAAGCTGTACTGAAGCCATCTCCAGAGAGAACAGTGCCATAGGAATTTTATGTCCTACTGCAATATTTCTTGCCATTGAAAGAAGGAATGCGGTTTTCCCCATTGCGGGACGTGCTGCAATAATAATGAGGTCGGAATTTTGCCATCCTCCGGTTTCCTTATCTACATCACGAAATCCTGAAGGAACACCTGAAAGACCCTGTTTGTCTTTTAATGACTTAATGGTGTCGATAGCCTGTTTTACCAATGAGTTGGCTGTATCGAATCCTTTTTTGATGGTTCCGTTTGTAATTTCAAAAAAAGATTGTTCTGCTTTATCCAGAAGTTCAAAAACGTCTGTTGACTCTCTGTATGAAGATTCAATAACGTTCGCTGAAACGTTAATTAAACTTCTTAAAATATATTTTTCGAGAATAACTCGGACATGATATTCGATATGGGCGGAAGAACTTACTCCCATCGTAAGATCAATAATATAATGATCTCCTCCTGCCTGATTCAGTTTTTCCTCTTTTTTGAGATCCTGAATAATGGTCATCAAGTCAACAGGCTGGTTACCTTCATAAAGTTTTAAAATGGTAGAAAAAATTACCTGATGTCTCGGATCATAAAATACTTCTGGTGTAAGTAGATCAATTGAGTGGTCAAGTCCTTTTTTATCAATCAAAAAAGTACCTATAACCAATCTTTCAAAATCTACTGCATTAGGAGGCATTTTTCCATCTGCAATTGACAGCTCTTTCGCAAAGTTTCCGTGGGTAAGAGATGATAATGTTTCTTTCTGCGCCATAATATGCAAAGATAGTTTTTTTGAAAAGTAATAAAAAAATAGTAATTAAGATTTTAATGTTAATAAGTTTAAATTATTAGTACTGAAAGGCTTTTTTTTGGTGCATAAAAAAAATCACTCCCGGAAGAAGTGATTTTTTTATTAAAAATTTAATTATTTATTCTCTGTTTTTTACCAATACCCATCCGCTGTATTTGGTCTGTGTATTGTTTTTGTCATTTTCATTCCAAGAGATAGAATACCAGTAAGTTCCTGTAAGGATTTTCTTTCCTGATGCTGTTCCGTCCCATTTGTAATCTCTGATTTTGCCTGCTTCGTACAGCTTGTTTCCATATCTGTCATAAACAATGAATACTAAGTTTTTCTTATATGCCAATGCGCTGTAGTCGATATAATCATTTACGTTATCTCCGTTTGGTGTAATGGCATTCAGAAGATTCGGAACAGTTACCTGAACTTCAACAGGATTACAGTCAAAAGCATCTTTTACATATATTTTATTTTCCCCTCTTGGAAGCCCTGTGAATACATTAGAATCCTGCCATTTAATACCATCTAATGAGTATTTGTAAGGAGCGGTTCCACCATTGGCTGTTACCGTAATTGTATTGTTTGTAATGTCAATGTTAGTAATTACAGGCTGATCAGAAGGATATACGTTTACTTTTTGAAGAGTAAAACATTTTCCGGTTTGTAATTTTACCCAATAAGCTCCCACAGGAACACCTTGTATAGTCTGAGTCGTAGCACCTGTGCTCCATTCATAGCTTACAAATCCAGGACCAGCATCCAAAGTGGTTCTGTCTTCCATACAGATTGTTTTATCTTTTAAAACTGCGGATTTTACAGGAGGCAAAACCACAAGTGTAAGTTTAGCAATTGAATAACATTGATCTGGACTGTACACTCTTACATAAGCAACTCCATTCGTAGAAATGTAGTTGGTCGGAGTGAAGATTTCATTAGTTCCGCTGATAGCATTTGCTAAGGTTGCATAGAACTTTTTCTGAGGATTCGTAAGTGTTGATACATTTGCTGATGTAAGATCGAATGAAGCAGTTGTTATGTTTTCTTCAATAAAACAAGATTCAATAGTAGCATCATTTACCACAACAAGAGGATAGAAGGTCAATGTGATTTCTGCAGTAGTACTACATCCGTCATTAGTAGTTATTTTTACATATACTTTTTTCTGTGTAGAAATATAATTGGCAGGTGTTGTAATTTCATTAGTTCCTGCATTGAGATCATTCAGGGTTGGATAGTATTTTTTTGTAGCGGTACCTGAATAAACGGGTGCTGTAGTTAAATTAAACGATCCTGTGCCTACATTATTGTTATTACATGCATAAATAGTAACATTACTTGCCGTAATATTCCCTTGTTTAAATTTGAATTTCCCTGTTTGGAAACATCCGTTGATAGGATTTGTAGGGTTAGTAGGATCAGTATATTTTAATCGGTAATAATAAACAGTTACCGCATCTACCATAATAGGAGTTGTTATTGGATTTTGTCCGGTAATCGCATCATTTGGATTATTGTGATAGGTAATAGTGAAATTAGTATTTCCGTTTAAGATTCCGGTTGTTAATGTGCTGAAATCGAACATGGTTGGTAGAACGCACTTCAGAATTTCGTTAGGTGCTGTTGGATCGATTGCATTAGGTACACCCGGAGTTATAAAAGGGTTTGGAGTTATTGCAGGATTGTTGAATGCTGAAGTTAATGTTGCGGTTCCTCCCCATGTTAAAGAGAATCCATTAGCAGAACTTAAAAAGTTGTCAACAAGTAAATAATAAGTTTGCCCTGCTACAACATCCATGTAAGCACTCCAAGCTGCATCTGTAGCAGTGCCTGTTAGTGTTGTAGTCAAGCCTGTAGGTCCATCAGCTCCTGAGTAATTACATCGTATAGGGCTGGCTCCACTTATTGAACTACACGGTAAATTAGGACCGTATACTGCAAAGTCATAATCATCCGTAAATACGTTGGGGTTGATTGTGAAAGTTAAAGTTCCCGAAGTTGCAATGGTAAAGGCGTACCAAACAGAAAAGTGTTCGCCGCCTTTAAGGCATAAGTTTTCTCCGGCAGGGATCGGAAGTTCTTGCGTGTTTCCTGAACCAGTAGGTGTATAAGAAAGATCTGAATTTCCGCAGACAGGTATAGATGAAACACAATCTGATTGCGAATAATATATTTGATAAAGGAATAAAATGGAAAAGAGTAGTAGTTTTTTCATTTTAAAATTTTTTTTTGATAAGAAAATTAAAAAAGTAATGACAAATGTAAAAATATTTTATCAAATAAGAGAGAGTTTTGTTAAAAATACTTAAAATACTAAATTTTATGTTGGTTTAAATAAACTGTCCTTAAAATGATAATTAATATTGCATCTTTCTTAGTTTGGAATTTGTACTTCCTACCAGCAGTGCAATCAGAATGGTCATGCTTCCTCCAAAAACTACAGACTTTACCACACCAAGAAGCTTAGCCGTAAGACCACTTTCAAACTGCCCCATTTCATTACTGGACATGATGAAAATAGAATTTACACTAAGCACTCTTCCCCGGATATGATCAGGCGTTTTTAACTGTACAATAGTTCCTCTGATTACTACAGAAATTCCATCAAGCATGCCGCTTGCTACTAGGAACAGGAATGATAACCAGTAAAGCTTGGACAACCCAAATCCTATGATACATAAGCCAAATCCAGCAACCACTGCTAACAGAATTTTTCCTTGGTTTTTTCTCAGCGGAACAATGGATAAAATGGTGATAATGCACATTGATCCTATGTCGGAAGCTGCATTTAAAAGTCCAAATCCTTCTGCACCTACCTTAAGGATGTCTGTCGCAAATACAGGGATCATAGCAACAGCACCTCCAAAAAGAACAGCAAACATATCAAGGCATAAAGCACCTAAGATTTCTCTGGTTTTGAAAATATAAGAAATACCTTCCCTCATACTTTCTATGACATTTACAGATTCTTTTTTGTATTCAGAATATTGTTTCTTAAGCTGCCAGAAAAATAAAGAAGCCAGGATAATAAGTCCAATAATAACGAGTAGGGTCCACTTTACACCGAAAAAGCCAATCAGAAATCCTCCGCATGCATGTCCGCATACCGAAGAGATAAGAAAGGTGGCCTGGTTCAAGGTGATCGCATGTGGAAGGCTTTCCTTTTGAACGATCTTAGGAATCATGGAAGGAACAATAGGACCAATAAAAGCTCTTGCAATTCCTGTGAAAAAAATAACGGTATAAATAAAATAAGTGATCTGATGGCCGTTGAAATGCATTCTTACATTGAGAAAAGCGGGAATTAATAAAAGCCCAATTAAAAAAACATAAGCATAATTACAGATCAGCAGGAGCTTTTTCTTTTCATTCATATCGATTACATGTCCTGCATAAAGGGCGCAGCTTACTGCCGGAATTACTTCTGAAAGACCGATTAGCCCTATAGAAAAAGGATCTTTTGTAAGCTGGTACACCCACCAGCCTAATAAAGTAGCAAGCATCCTGAACGCTAAAACAATAAAAAATCTTCCGGCAAGAAGATTTCTGAATTCGGTATTTTGTAAAGTTTTTAAGGGAGTAAAAGAAATCATGCACAAAAATAGGCCTAAATATTCATTCAGGCCTATTTCTCTATTATAAATCCAAATGATAAATCAAATACCACTTGAAAGATAAAATCTATTTTAGTTATCTGCTCTTGAAGCACTGATTACCAAAGCAGCAACTCCTGCAGCTCCGATTACTACTGCGCCGGCTGCTGTTCTTGCTTTTCTGATATCTCTTACAGCGGCAACATTAGCCTTAGGAATGATCACTTCTGTACTGTCTTTTTTTCCTGCCGTACCAATAAGATTGTTGCCATCTACATTACGGAAAAGTATTTTTTGATTTTTTGATCCGTCTTTCATCATTACGGTATACATTCTTCCTGCTTCAAGGTTAGAATAATTGTTTTTGGCAATATCATCTGTGTACTTTGTAGTCGCACAAGATGAAATTACAAATAAAGACGTCAATAAAGATGATTTTAAAAGTACAGATGCTTTCATTATATTTTTTAGTTTTTCAAATTTATAATTTTTTTCGAATATACGTTTTCGGAATTGAAAAAATGTGTTTAAAGTTTATAAATTTCCAATAAATCTGCAATTTTTCTGTCATTGGCAAGTCTGGGGATTTTATTTTGTCCGCCAAGTTTACCTTGTGACTTTGCATATTCAGTAAACGCATTTTTGGTAAGTTTTGATATATGCAGCCTCTGAAGAATATTTCCGGAAACTAAATCATCATAATATGTATTTCGCTTTCTGAGCTGATCATCTAGTTCATTTTTAAATGCTTCAAGATTTTCAGGCTCTTTTTCAAATTCAATAAACCATTCGTGATAGGGAAGTCCTTCTGTGGGATTTACTTGTGGAGCAAGGTGGAATTCGGTAATCTGTGCCGGGAATTTTTCTAAAGTTGCCTTTATGGCTTCTTCTACCTCAAATGCAATGACGTGTTCTCCAAAAGCAGAGGTGAAATGTTTGGTCCTTCCACTTACCAGAATTCTGTGTGGATTTTTATCAATAAACCTTACAACATCACCTATAGAATATGCCCACAAACCTGAATTTGTTGTTAAAATCAATGCATAATCTTTATTAAGCTCAATCTCTTTTAAAGTCAATCTTTTAGCATTGGGTTTTCCATATTCTTCCAGTGGAATAAATTCATAGAAAATTCCGTGATTAGTTAAAAGCAATAGTCCTTCTTTGGTATAGTCATCCTGAAATGCAAAAAAACCTTCCGATGCCGGAAATGTCTGGACGATATCTACTTTTCCGCCCAATAGCTCTTCCATTTTATCACGATAAGGCTCGAAATTTACACCTCCCGTTACAATGAGCTGAAGATTAGGAAAAATTTGTTTGATTTTTTTTCCGTGTTTTTCAGTCAATTTTTCAAAATACATAATCAGCCAGGGTGGAATTCCGGAAATCAGCGTCATGTTTTCTTTTTCGGTCTCTTTAACGATTTGGTCAACTTTTGCTTCCCAGTCTTCCATAATGTTGGTTTCCCAGCTTGGTAGTCTGTTTTTCTGCAGGTAATTTGGAATGTGATGAGCGACGATCCCTGAAAGCCGGCCGGTTTTTATTCCGAAATTTTCTTCCAGTTCTGGGCTTCCCTGTAAAAAGATCATTTTTCCTTTTACAAAATCAGCATTGTTTTTTTTAGCGATATAATGAAAAAGTGCACTTTGAGCTCCTTTAATTTGGAATGGCATTCCGTCTTTCGAAATAGGGATATATTTTGAGCCGGACGTTGTTCCTGAAGTTTTTGCAAAATATTCGGGGGTGTCTGTCCATAAGATATTGGCCTGTCCTTTCTTTACTCTCTCGATATAGGGTTTAAGATCTTCATAATCAGCGACAGGAACTTTTTCCTGAAAGTCTTTTACAGAGGTGATGTTTTCAAAATCATGCTCTCTTCCAAAAAGAGTTTTTTTGGCTGTATTCACGAGAGATAAAAGCAGGGATTCTTGGTTTTTCTCTGCATTTTTCTTAAATTCTTCAGCTTTTTGAACGTGCTTTTTAGCCCAAATCAATGCCGCACTTTTCTTTAGGAAATTTAACATGGCTCAAATTTATAAATAACTGAAGAATTTGCAGGCATTTTGAGAAAATAAGCAATAAAAAAACCGATGAATGAGTGTACATCGGTTCTTCGAAATTTGATTATGAAAATAACAACTATATGTTGAGTTTATTTGTTTTCTTTATACCTTTTGTCTGGAGTGCCGTCCGCTTTAAGGTGTTTGTTTTCCTTATATCTTTTATCCGGAGTGCCGTCTTTTTTCATTTTTACGGCAGGTGCGGTAGCAGGCTTTGCTGCTGTTGCTGTTTTTGTAGCAGGTTTTACTGCTTTTACCTCTTTAGTAGCCGTTTTTGTTGTTTTAGCAACATGATGAGTGGTTGTAGATGTTGCGGGAGCGGTTTGTTGAGCGGTTGCAAGTCCAAGTCCTAAAGCTAATGACATTGCGGTAAAAAATTTTTTCATAGTGATGATTTTGTTTGTTTTTCTTATCCAAAGTTATGCAAAAAGCGGGCTGAAAAAAGAGTTTTAATAAACTTAACTAAAGTTTATTACAGATTAAAAAAATCTTAATCCAGTAAACGTACAGTTATAGTAATAATTTTGAAATTACTAAAAAAAATAAAACCCGTGTCGCCTATACAGGCGACACGGGTCAAACATATGAATAGTTGGTTTATCGTGTACAATTTGCGGTCCAGGTTTTACCATCTTTCATGAATAGAATCTTCAATTCGTTATTGTCAATTCTTATATATGATGTTGCAGTGGAGCCAATCATGACAAGGGTATGATCGCCTTTCTGCTCAAATTCAATTCCGTTGAGATCGGGGATGCTGTCTGAAAAAGCAAAATTATATTTCGTTCCGCTTGCAATTTTTGTTACAAAAACACTTCCGCTATTGGTACTGATATTGGTAGATCCTCCGTCATTATAAGAAATACTACCTTTGTAAGTACCCGCAAAGAAGTCATTATTTACAGGGTCGTCATCATCGCTGCATGATGAAATTGCCGTGACAGCAAAAAACAATAGCATAAAAGCTCCTAGGATTTTGATTAAATTTTTCATAATACTATTTCTTTAAGGTTTGGTAAGTATAAAACCCCAAATCGTATGCCGTGTAATAATAATTTAATATTTTTTAACATCATTTAAAACTTTTAATAAAATGTTATGATTTGCGTATTTTTTATTAAAAAGGATTGGTTTTTAAATAATGTTCAACTCTTTTATGAAAAATATTTATCCTTATCTTTGTGAAGATCAAACGGTTTCGGAAAACTCCCGAAATCGCTTTTGTCGTTTATACCATATTATTTTATGCAATTAAAAACCATCAGCGAAAAATTTCTTCCCGATTTGCTTAAAAATGAATTTGGAAAGGAAATTTTTATTCAGTTAGAAAATAACCAACATATTTCTGTAAAAGGAAACGCAGGATCTTCGGTTTCAATTTTTGTAGCTGAGCTTTTCCTTACTTATAAAAAACATATTTTGTATTTAGTAGATGATAAGGAAGACGCTTTGTATGCCAATACGGAAATGGAAGATCTGTTGGGAAAAGATAAGGTTTTGTACTTTCCTGCAACACATCTTGAACCGTATCAGATTGAAAAGACGCAAAATGCCAATTTGGTATTAAGAACAGAAGTGATCAATAAAATTACTTCCAGCAAAGCTCCGAAAGTGATTGTAGCTTATTCGGGAGCTTTATCTGAAAAAGTTTTAAAGAAGGAAGATTTTAAGGCAATTTCACATCATATTAAAGTAGGTGACCAGCTTGATTTTGATTTTGTAGATGAGCTGTTGAATCATTATAACTTTCAGCAGGCAGATTTCGTTTCCGAACCTGGAGAGTTTTCCGTGAGAGGAGGAATTGTTGATGTGTTTTCGTTCTCAAATGAAAAACCGTATCGTATCACTTTCTTTGGAAATGAGGTGGAAAGCATAAAAACGTTTGATATAGAAACCCAGCTTTCAGTAGAAAAAGTGAATGATTTTCAATTGGTTTCGAACATGAATTTTACGGTGACAGGAAGCAGGGTTTCACTACTTCAGTTATTGCCAAAAGAAAGCTTCGTGATTTCTAAAAACGGGGTTATCGGAATGCAGAAGCTGAAAACATTCTACGAAAAATCGTTGGTAAAATATGATACCTTAAATAAAGATATTGCTCACAGAATACCTCAGGAATTATTCATTTCTGATCAGGAATTTTTATTTGATTATAAAAAGTTTAAAACCGTTGATTTCGGAAGTGCTTCTATTGAAGGACTGATCGAATTAACAGAAATGAAAATCGACCAGACCGCACAGCCGACTTTCCATAAAAATTTTGAATTATTAATTGAGGATCTTGAAGAAAAACAGAATGCAGGTTTTGATACCTGGATTTCTTTCTCCACTGAAAAGCAGAAAGAAAGATTAGAATCTATTTTTGAGGAACTGGAACATCAGCTTCCTTTTAAAAGTTTTAAGTCAGAACTTCATGAAGGTTTTGTGGATAATGACCATAAGATTTTAGTGTATACGGATCACCAGATTTTCGACCGATACCAAAGATATAAGGCAAAAAATACATTCGCCAAATCAGAGCAGCTGACCTTGAAAGATCTGATGTCGTTGAAAATAGGAGATTATATTGCTCATATTGATCATGGAATCGGAAAGTTCATGGGATTGGTGAAGGTGAATAACGATGGAAAAATTCAGGAATGCTTTAAATTAACTTATAAAAATGGCGATTTATTATATGTAAGCATCCATTCGCTCCATAAAATCTCAAAATACAACGGTCCTGAAGGCCGTGAAATTGTTTTAAGCAAGCTTGGAACGCCAACTTGGAAATCTTTAAAGCAAAAAACAAAGGCAAGGGTAAAACAACTTGCATTTGACCTGATAAAATTATATGCCCAAAGAAAATCCGCAAAAGGTTTTGCCTACACGCCTGATTCTTATCTGCAAAATGAACTGGAGGCGAGTTTCCTTTACGAAGATACTCCGGATCAGGAAAAAGCTACCATTGATGTGAAGAAAGATATGGAAGCCGATACGGTGATGGATCGTCTTGTATGTGGAGATGTTGGTTTCGGTAAAACGGAAGTGGCGATTCGTGCAGCGTTCAAAGCGGCAACAGACGGAAAACAGGTGGCGGTCTTGGTGCCAACAACTATTTTGGCTTTCCAGCATTACAGAAGCTTTAAAGAAAGGTTAAAAGATTTTCCGGTAAATGTGGCCTATATCAATCGCTTCAGAACGGCAAAGCAAAAATCTGAAACGTTGGAAGACTTAAAAAACGGAAAGGTTGATATTATCATAGGGACACATCAATTGGCAAGCAGTTCCGTGAAATTTAAAGATTTAGGACTGTTAATTATTGATGAAGAACATAAATTCGGGGTTTCCGTAAAAGATAAACTGAAAACTCTGAAAGCTGATGTTGATACTTTAACACTTACAGCAACGCCGATTCCGAGGACTTTGCAGTTTTCTTTAATGGCAGCAAGAGATTTGTCGGTAATCAAAACGCCGCCGCCGAACAGACAGCCAGTAGATACCCAGTTGATAGGATTTAATGAAGAAATTCTTCGTGATGCCGTTTCGTATGAATTACAGCGCGACGGACAGGTCTATTTTATCAATAACAGAATTGAAAACCTTAAAGATATTGCAGGATTGATTCAAAGACTGGTTCCTGATGCGAGAGTAATTACCGGCCATGGACAAATGGAAGGAAAGCAGCTGGAAAAAAATGTGCTGGACTTCATGGAAGGGAAATATGATGTTCTGGTTTCCACGACGATTGTAGAAAGTGGAGTTGACGTTCCGAATGCGAATACGATTTTCATTAATGATGCTCAACGTTTCGGAATGGCAGATCTTCACCAGATGAGAGGCCGTGTAGGACGTAGCAACAGAAAAGCTTTCTGTTATTTGATTACGCCTCCCTATGATATGATGACTTCTGATGCGAGAAAACGTTTGGAAGCGATAGAACAGTTTTCTGATTTGGGAAGTGGCTTCCAGATTGCGATGAAGGATTTGGAAATTCGCGGCGCAGGAGATTTGTTGGGAGCAGAACAAAGTGGGTTTATTAACGAAATGGGATTTGAAACCTATCAGAAATTAATGCAGGAAGCTTTAGAGGAGTTAAAAGACGATCAGGAATTTGAAAATCTTTTTGAAAACGAAGAAGACCGAAATAAGCTATTTAAATCTACAAAGGATGTAAATATTGATACGGATCTTGAATTGATGCTGCCGGATTGGTATATCTCAAATACAGAGGAGAGATTATTGCTTTATCAGAAGCTTGCCGAAATAGATAGTGAAGAAAATCTGATAAAGCTTGAGTCCGAATTGATAGACCGTTTCGGAAACCTGCCAAAAGAAGCTGTCAATTTATTGAAAAGTGTAAGTTTAAAATGGTTGGCTGCGGAAATAGGATTTGAAAAAATTGTTATGAAGAATGGAGTATTCCTAGGGTATTTCCCTAGCAATCCGCAGGATAAATTTTACCAGACGGATAAATTCAGGCATATCATTACTTATCTCACTCAAAATCCTGCAGAGGCGCAGCTGAAAGAGAAAACAGGAAAAGAGGGGAATCATCTTATGATGAGGAAAGATAAAGTGAGAAATGTGGATGAGGTTAATCTTTTATTAAAAGCCATTTTGAAAGTATAGAAAAATACTAATTACCTTGTTTTAAGGTTTTTATTGTTGCCGTTTTTGTGAGAAAATAAATAAAAATGTAATTTTTATGCAAAAAAAAATTATATTTGTGGAAAAATAAATAATCCTTTTAAGAAATGAAGCGACTTTTCTACTTTATTTTACTTGTAGCAGGTATTTCCTCTATCCATTCATGTAAAGATTTAGCTGATGAAAATGGAGATCCTCTTGTAGACATTAATACAAATACTGGTCTAAATGGAGCCAGAGCATTACATCAGGAGATCACGGATTTTGCTACCGTTGCTGATTATCATTATACGGGGCTACTTTTAACTAAAGTGAATAATGGCGCATCCATTACTGATATTGCATATAGTGGTGACAGAATTAGTAAAATCACTTTTGACGGGTTCTTAGATTTGGATAATAACGGGACTCTTGATCCGGGTAAGGTTACTTATACGCAATTGTTCACTTATGGTGCTTCTGGTAGATTGGAATCAATTACGGAAAACAGAAATATTTATAAATTGACAGGAACTCCTCCAGCTCAGGTTTTAGATAAGCAAACGAAATCAGTATATACTCTGAAATATAATGCATCTACAGCAAAACTTGAAACGATTACAATGAAAACAGGTTTAGAGGTATCAGGAACTCCTTTTGAATATACTGCATATTCTGAAGCTAAGTATACTTATTTAGGTGACAACATATCTAAAGTTGAAAAAGGGTTTGGAACTATTACAGCAGGTGTGAATGATCCTATAACGGTTAAATATGAATTCGGATTCTTGAACTATGATGATAGAATAAGTCCGTATACTTTATTACCTACTGCATATAAAATTTCATATATATTATCTACATCGCTTAATGATAGCAGATGCCTTATGTTGTCTCCAAACAACCCGTCCAGAGTATCTTTTACAGATTTAAATGTACCGGTTCCTGCTCCAGTAGTTACCTCTACAAACTTCACATATGATCAGCAGACTTATTTGACGAAAGGGTATGGTAGATATTATATTTATAAGCCTTTGTAAAATAAAAAAATAACTGTATTTAAAAAGCTCAATTCTCTTCAGGATTGAGTTTTTTATTTTTTATCTCTTAATTTTGTAAAAATTTTTAAATGAAATATTTAATTGTCGGACTTGGAAACAAAGGGTCTGAATATGAAAATACACGTCATAATATAGGATTTAAAATTGTTGAAAAAATTGCAGAAACTCTTGAAGTTCCATTCAATACGAGTAATTTTGGCTGGCTGGCTGACGGTAAATACAAAGGAAGGAGAGTATTGCTTTTAAAACCGGATACCTATATGAATCTTTCAGGGAATGCCGTGAGGTACTGGATGCAGAAAGAAAACATTCCTTTGGAGAATGTTCTCATTGTAACAGATGATCTGGCTCTTCCTTTTGGAACTTTAAGGCTGAAAGGCAAAGGATCTGATGCGGGACATAATGGATTAAAGAACATCATCGAAGTACTGCAGACACAAAATTATGCGAGACTTCGTTTTGGGATTTCAGCAGAATTTTCTGAAGGAAAGCAGGTAGATTATGTATTGGGAACCTGGAACGAGTCTGAAGCTGAAAAACTTCCGGAGAGAATTGAAAAGTTCGCTAAAGCCTGTCTTTCATTTGTTTTTGCGGGAATCAACAATACAATGTCAGCTTTTAATGGAAAATAAAATTTCGGCGGGGAGCAAAGCTCCCCGCCGAAATTTTTAAAGCATTTTTATAAATTATAACCAGGTTACGGCACCGGTTTCTACATCGTAATTTGCCCCAACGATTTTAATCTTACCTTCTTTTTCAAGGTTTTTCAACGTAGAGCTTTGTTTACGGATATCCTCAATAGCACTTCTTACATTTTGTTGGTTTAATCTTTCCAGAAGTGAACTGTTTTTTGAAGATCTTTCTTCTCCTTCTTCAATTACTTCTCTAATGATCGGGTCAAAATGATTGATCAGGTGGTTAAGATTATCCATTCCTAATCCTTCGATCTGTGCAGCGTCTAATCCTCCTTTTAAGGCACCACATTTCGTGTGTCCCAAAACAACAATAAGCTTCGATCCTGCCACGTTACAGCCAAACTCCATGGAACCTAAAATATCCTGATTGACAAAATTACCGGCAATCCTAATACTGAAAATATCTCCCAGTCCTTGGTCAAAGATAAGCTCTGCAGAAGTACGGCTGTCGATACAGCTTAAAACAACGGCAAAAGGCCATTGCCCTTCACGGGTCGCATTTACCTGTTCCAAAAGATCTCTGTTGGCCTTTAAATTATTGACGAATCTTTGATTTCCTTCCTTTAAAAATTCTAATGCTTTTTCAGGAGTAATTGTTGACTGTGTTTCGTATGTATGTGCTTTCATATAATGAATGTAATATTTAAAATTTAAAATAATAATTTGTGAGCTACATCGCCCTTGTGTGTGTAATTAAAACATGAGAATCCTGGCTGTTCTCATAATCTCTGTATGATGTTTTAAAACCTAAAAGCTCAACATTGATGTCTTCTTCTTTGGCACGGATATTCGCAAAATCCTGGATCATTTCCAGAACATCAGTGGCGATATATGAAGTTCCTCGTGCATCAATAATCACATTAGATTTAGGTTTAATGTTTTTTAATGTCTTCTTAATAGCTGCTTTGTTTAGAAAAGATACTTCCTCTGCTAATTTAATATTGATTCCGTCTGCGTCATTCAGCTTTTCCCGGCTCAAATAGTATGCTCTTTTCATGTTTCCCTGAAGAATATAGAAAATTGAAATTGCCAAACCTATTCCTACCCCTTTCAAAAGATCTGTGGCAACTACAGCAATTACCGTTGCAACGAAAGGAATGAACTGGAATTTCCCTAAATGCCAGAAATGCTTAAATGTAGCAGGTTTTGCAAGTTTATATCCTACTAAAATTAACACCGCTGCTAATGTCGCTAACGGAATTAAATTCAGAATCATAGGAATTGAAAGTACACAAATTAACAATAAAACTCCATGAATGATTGCGGAAATTTTTGAAGTTGCACCTGCGTTGGCATTGGCAGAACTTCTTACCACGACTGAAGTCATCGGAAGCCCGCCGATAAGTGAACTGACTAAATTTCCAATACCCTGAGCTTTTAATTCAAGGTTGGTATCTGTAATTCTTCTTTGTTTATCCAATCGGTCAGATGCTTCAATACAAAGTAGGGTTTCAATAGAAGCAACAATAGCAATGGTAGCTCCTACAATCCATACTTTAGGATTTGAAAATCCTGCAAAATCAGGCATTGTGACAAGGTTTTTAATATCCTCAAATGATTGCGGAACAGGCAGTACAACCAGATGTTTAGGGCTAATTGCCAATGAACTTCCGGTCATTTTGAAAGCTTCGTTCAACAAAATACCCGCGACAACAGCAACTAAAGCTCCAGGAAGCATTTTCATTCTTTTTAAAACAGGTATTTTATCCCAAGCCAAAAGAATGGCAATTGAAACCAGAGTCACAATAATAGCTCCGGGATGAATAGCTCCAAATAATTCAGTGAAATAATTTAAATTTAAACCATTGTCAAAGATAGATTCGTGTCCTTCATAATCCTTATCAAACCCCAGTGCATGTGGAATTTGTTTTAAGATAATGATGATTCCTATGGCAGCAAGCATTCCTTCAATCACGTTATTGGGAAAGTAATTGGAGATACTTCCTGCTCTCACAAACCCTAAAACCAACTGAATGAGACCGGCAATGATTCCCGCACAAAGAAATAATTCAAATGCACCTAAATCAGTAATTGCAGTTAAAACAATTGCCGTTAAACCTGCTGCAGGTCCGGATACGGAAATATTGGAATTACTCAGGGATCCAACCACTAATCCGCCTACAATTCCGGCAATAATTCCTGATAAAGGCGGAGCACCTGATGCTAAGGCAATTCCTAAACATAAAGGAAGTGCCACTAAAAATACAACGAGTCCTGAAGGGAAATTCTCCTTTATTCCTCCTATTAAAGATGTGTTTTTCATGATATGAAAATGTATAGCTATAGCTGATTGGCTGTGATTAATCAGTTATAAAAAGTTTGGAAATTTAATTTTTGAAGTACATATCGATTCAATACCCAAAACAGGTATGAAGACAATAAAAAACGTATTTGATAAAAATTAAGCTTCCGGAGGCGGAGAAAATAGAGTAAGAAGTGGTGAAAGATGAAAGTCATCATCAATCAGTACGAATGATTTACCTTTTAAATCAGGTTCAAAAAATCTTAGATAATCAAAGACGTCCAAAGGTTTTGGAAGTGCTTTTTCGTAAACTACAAAGGAAGATGAGGAAGAATGAGGCTCTTCTTCATTCACTATAACGTTGGTTTGGAGCAGGTCCCAATTAAAAACTGCAGCAATACTCGGTAGTGCTGTAAAGTTCAAGAAGACCATTAATGTAATAATACTCCAAAGTTTCATTTCATTGTTTTTTAGAAAAATATTACTTTTTCTTTCGGCTCATCACCCAGTCCGAATCCGTAAGATTATAGATTTTTTGAATGTCTTTTAAGATTTTTTCAAAATCAATCTCCAAATCAATAATTTTTCCGGTTCTAAGGTCAAAAACCCAGCCGTGAACAATAGGATATTCTTCCAAGATATACCTTTCCTGTACACAGGCCATCTTAATCACGTTGATGCACTGTTCCTGAACATTAAGTTCTACAAGCCTGTCATAACGTTTCTTTTCATCTTCAATAGAATCCAGCTCTGCTTGGTGCAATCTGTACACATCACGTATGGTTCTCAGCCAAGGATTCATTAGTCCTAAATCCTGAGGTGACATTGCTGCTTTTACACCTCCGCAGTTATAATGTCCGCACACAATGATATGATTCACTTTAAGATGCTCTACTGCGTATTGAATAACCGCTGTAGAACTCATATCCAACGTATTGACAACATTGGCAATATTTCTGGTCACAAATACTTCTCCCGGTTTCATTCCCATTACTTCCTCTGCAGTCACTCTACTGTCCGAACATCCAATATAAAGGAACTCCGGATTCTGAGTTTTTGCAAGCTCATGAAAGAACTCAGGGTTTTCTGCAACTTTAGATTCTACCCATTTTCTGTTGTTTTCGAAAATAACGTCGTATGATTGTGACATAAAATAAAATTTAAAAGTGAATAATTATTTATTTCGTTTAAATTATTTTCAAATTCAATAGATTGAATCAATAATTATGCAAAAATATAATTTTTGTAGAAAAAGCAAATGGTTTTAACAAAGTTTAATATTAAAATATGCTTAAAATCATGTTCAATTAATAATAAACAAAGTATTAACACCGCCTACTATGATTGAAATAATCAAAAACGTAGCATAAAATTACGATAAAAAATTAAATACTTGAAAAAATAAGATACAGTAAAGATGCTGTTAAATGTAATTTGATAAGAGTTTACTCAAACTTTATGATTAATATACCCATCTGTAGCCTTTTCATTAGGATAAATCTGGGCCGGATTTCCGCTTACAACAGAATCGGAAGGAACATTAAAATTTACATACGAATTGGGAGCTATTAGAACATTATTTCCAATTTTTATATTCCCGACAATTACGGCATTTGGGCCAATCCAGACTTCATTGCCTATTTCGGGGGAGCCTTCATTTTTACCCCTGTTTTGCTGTCCGATAGTGACACCTTGTGCAATATTGCAGTTTCTGCCAATTATGGTTTTCGGATTGATCACCAGACTTCCCCAATGTCCCAAATAAAAACCTTCTCCGATCTGAGTTTCCGGATAAATCTGGAACCCATATTTAATCTGGAAATGTCTCAAAGTCATTCTCCAGAAAAATCCTATAACAGGAACTTTCCCCAATTGCTGATTTTTTCTCAAAATGTAGATGAAATGCAGGTTAGGATTGATGCATTTTGCCCATATTTTAAAAGTGGAAAGCCATTTTCCGCTCTCACGATAAAAATCTTTCTGTATGGTTGAATAGTTTGACATTAGAGCAAAGATAAAAGAAAAATGATTTATAAACTGTCGATAATATTCATTATGGAATCTACAGAGTTCTGTAAGCCGAACGGCATTACATATTCTTTCAAATTTTCCGAATAGGTAGTAAAATATTCGGGGCTTTCAAGTGCCTTTTTCATTCCGTTATAGATGCCTTCTTCTGAATTTTCAACAATCAGTCCAATCTCTCCGCCATTCAGCATTTCGGCTGCTCCGGAAACTTCTGTGGCGATTATTTTCTTTTTCAGGGTAATCGCTTCAAAAAGAACCGTAGGAAACCCTTCATATCTCGAACTTAAAATGTAAAAATCCGAATGTTTAAAATGGGGATACGGATTATCTGTAAACCCAAGCATTGTAGCAGTGTTGTCAACTCCTAATTCTGATTTTAATTTTTTGATATTTTCAAAATCATAACCGTCGCCTACGATGAGAATTTTATGTTGGAAACCTTCATCAAGAAGTCTTTTGTGAACTTTCAGCAATCTGTCAAAACCTTTTTGCGGAAAAACGGTTCCTACTGAAATAAACGTAGGACAAGTTATGTCAAAGTTGTAGTTAAGAACAGGTTGCTCGGCTTTGGCTAAAATTTCTTCAGTATCTAAAGGATTATATATTTTTTCTACTTTCTGTCTTTCTGCTTCACTTTGTGCCTGATTGAGAAATGTTGCTTTAATTTTTTCTGAAATCACCATGATCTTATCAAAGCCAAAAAACTTTCTGATTTCATCATTGGTGTAGCCTTTTACCTCTGAAAGATCATTGTGTATCCAAACTATTTTTTTAGAATTTTTTAATGGTGAATTTAAAATCTCATCGCGCATGCCATGAATGGCGGCAAATTCAATATCATATTTTTTACCATTTAGTTTTCCGTTATAAAGAAGTTTAGGAAATCTTTTTAAGACATTTTGATAAAGTACCCGGTATATTTTTCGAGGGATATCCTGAATCCGGTTCGTGGTGATCATCTCGCCTTTGTTTAGATATAAGATATTAACCCAAGAAGGAACTTCGCTGAGATATTTTCCAGAATATAAATTAAGAAGAAGATCTATTTCGTATTTGGTTTCCGGAAGATTTTTAAGAAAAGTAACCAATACTTTTTCAGCTCCACCATGTCGCAGAGAACCGATTCGAATCAGTATTTTTTTCTTTTCTGTCATTTATTTTACCGGTTTGTAAGTGTGAGGAAGGTGCTTCTTTATGTAAGCTTCCAATTGAGGACGTACAAGTTCAAGCTCTCTTGGGTACATCACGTTATTGGCTAATAATTTATCGCCATACTCTTCTATGGTACAGATAAACTTTGCCGGAACGCCCGCAAAAACACTTCCTTTAGGCATTGATGAGGTTAGAATGGAACCTGCTCCCAAAACACAATTATCCTGCATTTCTACACCAGGCATGATGATCGTATCGGCTCCAATCAGGCATTGCTTACCAATTTTTATTCTTCCGAAGGTTCTTACATCTTTATATTTTTCAAAAAAGTGAAGGGCATTTTGTCCGCCATCATGATTCACAAACCTTACATTGTTGGAGAACGTAGTTTCATCACCAATTTCAATCAGAAAAGGTTCGGTTCCGAATTCGGGGACCTCTACAAAGCGTACGTTTTTTCCTACTTTTAATCCTTTAGCAATACAGACTTTCAGATACACGTTTTGTATCATCCGATGATAAGAGGTGTGAATTTTAAGAATCAGGCGGTAAATAAAAAGCATTTTTTTATTTTTTTACTAAGTTAGTAATGATATTTTCAACCGCATCAAAAATCTTTTGATTGTCAAATTGTTTTTCGATGTCTTTCAGATTTTCTTTAATTGTTGAAACATATTCCGGTTCTGTAAGAAATCTCTTCATGGCTTCATACATTTCTTCCGTTTCATAATTGATGAGGTGCCCGGTTTTTTCGTGAGTTATCATTTCAGGAATTCCTCCTACATTGGTTGAAATGATGGGCTTTTGAAGAATTAATGAATCGGCGATAATTAATGGCCAGCTTTCAGATTCGGAAGGGAGAATGAAAAAATCAGCATTTTTTACATAAGGATACGGATTGAGCAATGAACCTAATAATTGAAAACTTTCGGTAACACCTAATTCCTGTGCCTGCTTTTTCAGATTTTCTTTTTCTTCGCCATCACCAATGACGATGATATGATGGTCAAATCCAGCTTTCAGTAGTTTTACGTGAGCATCCATTAATTTATGAAACCCTTTTCTGCTATGCAATCTGGCTACGGAAACAAAAACGGGTTTTTCAGGGAATTCGGGTTGGAAAGCTTTTGCTTTTTCTTTCAGTTCTTCAATCGGGATCGCGTTTAAGATCACTTGGTTTTCCGGAAGTTTAAGATCAGGATAGGTCTCCATTAAAATATCCCGAGTTTGTTGAGAACCAAAAATAAAATAATCAAACTGTGGAATCTGTTTTAAAATATCAGGAACTAAAGGCTGAAGTTTGGGTAAGGTAATATCGGAATGGAACCAACCAATTTTTTTTGAATTTTTATTGACAGAATTTAAGACTGATGAAAAAGCTGCATAGGTTGGAGCAATTTCCACATCAAAATTTTCATTCAGTAGCTGATCTGCTATCTTAGGATTATTCTGAGCTCTTTGAAGTCTGTATTTTCTTTTTGCAAGCTGAATTTTTTGTATCAATGGATTTTTAGAAAGATCTTCTTTTCCATCTTCTAGATATACTTTTCTTACATGGCTCGGAAACTCATTGCGCAATTCTCCCTGGTTGATATTCAAACAAACTGTCATCTCAAATTTTTCCTGATCGAGATTGTTCAACATACTCAGGATTACTTTTTCTACCCCTCCCATTTCCATAGAACGGTGTCTGAAAAGCACTTTTATTTTTTCTTTTTTCATCTTAGCTGAATAATTGTTGAACGAATATTCTGAGTTTTTTTTGTAAGCGGTAAGAAATTGAATTCTGGTATTCCAGAAGATCAAAAATTTCTTTTGCATTATTATATTCGGCCGGAATTGTTTTACCGTGAAGAGATTGTAAGCCTCTTCTTTTCATCGTATTGAAAATTACTTTGGCAAATGATTCTTTTGCTTTTTCTTTTGAGGAGGACTGAGAAATTCCTTGAGAATGTTGACGGTATTTATACATTCGGACGGGCAAATATTTGGCGTTTCCATGCTCCAGAAGCTTTAAATATAAATCCTGATCCACCGCACTTTTTAATGAAGGATCAATGCCTTCTGTTTTTAGATACGCTTCTCTTTTGAATGCAAAAAAATGATGGACCTGTATCGGAGAATTGAAAAAATCCTTCTTATTATCTATTTGCCTTATCTTAGCATAATCTTCTGTAATATTTAAATTTTCATCACAAAATGTTAATTTGGAATAGGTGGCTATGTATTTACTTTTTTCCAGATAGGTTACTGAATCCTGGAGCGCATTAGAAAATAAAGCGTCATCCGGATCTAAGAAACCACAATATTTCCCTGCAGCATATTCCATGCATTTTCTTTTCGTAAAGCCGCAGCCTTCGTTTTGTGAGTTAATAAGTAACTTAAACCTTGAGTCGTCATCGATTAAATTCTTAATCAGCTCTAATGAGTTATCCGTGGAAGCGTCATCCACAATGATGACCTCCCAGTCTTTAAAACTTTGAGCAATAATGGAATCATAACAGCTTTTGAAATATTTCCCGTTATTGTAATTGGCTATAAGGATTGAGAATTTCATTCGGAGACTAATAGTTTGATGAAAAGATTAATTCAAAAATATAATTATTCTTTAAAATAGGCAATTGAATGAAAATCTTTATTTTTGTTCTCTTAAAGCAGACACAGTGAGCGAAATAACAAGGGTTCTAAAAACGTTTATAGGTTATTTAAAAAGACCTGATCTTTATCCGGAACTTGGGAGGAAGATTCTGAAAAATACGATCAACAGGAATAATGCTTTCAAAGGAAAGGAAAAAACAAATTCCTGGGCTGCTTCAAAAGCTGTTTCTCAGGAAGAGGCAATTCATAAGCTTTTCGAAGTAAATTCCGAATCATTCAACCATGAATTTCAAGATGTTTTGAAACAGGCAGGAGAAAAAGAAAAGGAATGTCCTATCAAAATGGGTGGAGCAGGAGCTTTGGAACTGATCTATTATGCCTGCGAGTTTTCAAATGCTCAGCATGTGGTGGAAACAGGTGTTGCTTACGGCTGGTCTTCATTGGCTGCTTTACTTTCATTAAGAAAGAGAAACGGAACACTTTACAGTTCAGATATGCCTTATCTTGGTCAGAATGGCGATCAGTATGTAGGCTACGTAGTTCCTGAAAACCTTAAAGCTAACTGGAAGCTTTTCCGTTTTGCCGATAAAGAATCTCTGCCTAAAATCTTTGCCGAAACTTCTGGTTTTGACGTGGTTCACTATGATTCTGATAAAAGCTATGACGGAAGAATATGGGCTTATCAGGAGCTTTACCGTAATTTAAGAAAAGGGGGTGTTTTCATGAGTGATGATATTGGTGACAACTCTGCTTATCAGGATTTCTGTGAAAAGAATAAGATAAATACTACGGTGGTGGAGTTTGAAGGAAAATATGTGGGTGTTTTTATAAAATAAGATCAGGTTTTTGAAAATTACTCAGATTACTTTTACGCGATTTGTTGCCGCATTGGCAATTGTAATCTCGCATTTCAATAAAGATGTATTTCTCTATAAGATACCCTATCTCTCCGAAGTTTTTTTGAGAGCGAATGTGGGCGTAAGTTATTTTTTCATCCTTTCCGGTTTTATTATGATCATCGCGTATCATAAAAAAGAAAAAATTGGCTACGGAGATTATTACCGGAACAGATTTGCAAGAATTTATCCTTTGTATGTGGTTGGTTTACTGCTTCTTTGGTTTACGCGCGAAGAAAAATTTCTGTTTACGGATATTCTTCTATATCTTTTAGGGTTACAGAGCTGGATTCCGGGTAAAGCAATGGTTCTGAACTTTCCGGGCTGGTCGATCTCTGTTGAATTTTTGTTTTATCTGCTGTTTCCTTTTCTTTATAATTATTTATATTCAAAAAAGAATAAAAGCATCTGGGTGATTACTATTCTTATCTGGATTGTCACACAGATTTTTTCGAATTTATATATGAAATCGGGCTTTTACAAAGGTCCACATACTGAAAGTCATGATTTTATTACCTATTTCCCGTTACTTCATATCAATGAGTTTCTGATAGGAAATCTTGCAGGATTATTTTTCATTAAAAATCACAAGCAAAAAGATTTTGATCTGTCAATAAGTCTCATTTTTATAGGAATTTTATTGTGCCTGATATTTGTTCCGTTGTATTTCCATAACGGATTAATGGGTGTGTTGTTTATTCCTCTCATTCTTTTGATTTCGAGAAATAATGGGCTTTTAACAAAGATATTTTCTTTAAAGCCTTTAGAATATCTAGGAGAAATAAGCTATGCTATTTACATTACGCATATTCCTGTTCTGTATATTCTGAGACAATTGGTCTGGAAGAAGTACATTTTTGATATTGATGCCCTATTTGGAATTTACATGGTTGCTCTGCTTTTAAGCTCAGCATTGTTTTATCAGTTAATAGAAAGTCCGGCGAGAGAATTTTTACGAAAGTTCAGAAAGGCGTCCTGAGCTTCATAGAATTTACGATCAGATTAAAGATTTTATATTGATAAAATTCTAAATTTCTGCCAGTCTTTTTCTTTTTATTGTATTTTTATACTGCGATATTTTATATTTTTAGACAGATTCTAAATCTTTTTTATGAAAAAAGTTTACATCATTATTTCAACTTACAATGAAGAGGGCAATGTAGGAATATTGACCCAGTCTCTGGAAGAAAATTTGAAGGTTATTCAAAATTGTTCTTATGAGTTGGTTTTCGTAAATGATGGATCAAAAGATCAGACTCTTGTAAAATTACTGGATCTTCAAAAAATATATCAAAATATTACGATTATTAATCAGTCCAAAAATTTTGGACATGAACTGGCAATGACAGCCGGAATGAACTATGCTGCTGAACAGAATTTGGAAGAGGAATATGCTGTTCTTTTTATGGATGCAGATATGCAGCACCCTCCGGAAGTAGCAGCAGAATTGATACAGCTGTGGCTAGCAGGAGATTCTTTGATCCTTACCAGACGTACAGATAATCTGGATAAAGGATTTCGGTATAAAATGATGGGAAATCTGTATTACTGGATCCTGAATGGTATTTCAGATGTTAAAATACCCAGAAATATGCCCGATTTCAGACTGTTGGATAAGAAGTATGTTCTTTGGATGAGCAGCCTGAATGAACACGACCGAATGTTTAGGGGAATGCTTTCTCTTATAGGATTGACAAATGCAAAGATTATAGATTTTGAAGCCCCGAAAAGATTTACCGGGAAATCGAATTATAATTTTTTCAACCTTTATAAATTGGCTATAGACAGTGTTATCCAGTTTTCTGTGAAGCCGTTGAGAATTGCTTCGTTTATTGGATTTCTGGGCTGTGTGTTTTCATTTATATTTTTAACGATTTCAGTATATATCAATTTTACCAATAACGAGCCCAGAACGGGTTTTCTTACACTTCTTTGCATTACCGTTTTTTTTAGTTCTTTAACCATCTTGTTTTTGGGAGTAATAGGAGAATATATAGGAAGAATTCATATTCAGGTAAAAAACAGGCCATTGTATTTTAATGATGTAATTAAAAAGAAATGACAAAGAATATTTTACCACAGATAGTTTATATTTTCATCAATATAGCCTGTCTATTCTGTCTTTTTTATTATCCGAGAACCAGGGATGAGTTCTATTATCTGTTTGATATGACGATTCCACAGCGATTTGAGGAATGTTTTAATTCTTACCTGCATATCAACCCAAGAGTTGGGCAATGGATTACCAATTTCGTTTCGAGAAGCATGTTTCTGAAAATGATGTATGGGTTGATAACGTTCAACAGTTTCTTCTATATGCTGTATCTTTTATTATTCAGAAAACCTCCGAGCTTTAAAGATTCCGACAGTATGAGAAGAGTATTGCTCATCGTTTTTATCTTCGTAGTTCTCATCAAGTTCTTTGGCGAAATGTTTTTTTATACTCCTTTCGGAGGTAACTACACTTTCATCATGCCATTTTATTTGTGGTATATCTATGTGATGATGGAGTATTTTGTGTATGGCAATGATATTTTAAAAGATAAAAGATCCTTTTTATTTCTGATATTGACTTTTGTTTTAGGAATTTTTACCGGAATGGGAAACGAACACATTCCACCGGTCTTGATTAGCTTTACTTTTTTAGGATTTTTATATAAAGCTTTAAAGAAAAAAAAATGGCCTTCAATAGAAATTACTGTTTATTACGTGTCTTTAATTATTGGATATATGCTGCTGTATTTTGCACCGGCCAATGCGGAAAGATATTCTAAATTAGAGAGCGGAAGTTCTATATTCCACCTTACGCAATACATACAACAGTTTAAGGCTGTACTGATGATGTACAGATATTATCTTCCGGAACTTTCGGTGGCAACTCTGATAAGTATTTTCTTTTTTCTTTTTTATAAAAAACTAAATATAGTAAGAAAGGAGAAAATCAGACTTCTGTTATTTTTTGCAATGGGAATTATTACACTTCCGATTGTAGCCTATTCTCCTATGATCGGTTTAAGGCTTATATTCTTTACCAATACACTGTGGATCATTTGTATTGGCTATCTTTTATTTTCTTTATTGGAAAGAATTAAAAATAAAAAAACAGAAAGCATACTTTCATCTTTTTTGTCTCTCTGCCTTGTTTTATTCTTTTCTGCAGGTTGTTTTATTTGTTATAATGCCCATGAAAATGCTGAAACTGTATTTAATGAAATTGATTTGAAAAGCAAAAAAACGGATACGGTTGTTTTGGAGCAAGGATTTGACTATTTCTCCGACACATTCAATCATTTTAACATGAATAGACGGTTTCTCCTGGAAAACGGATCTGATTATATCGATAATGATCCACTAAAGGACACCAGACCTGAAATGATTATAAAAACAAAGTTCCATCTAAAAGAATTGTCGAAGAAAAATGAAAAGTAAGCTCATTATTAATGCAGATGATTTAGGTTTCACAAAAGGAGTCAACGAAGCCATAAAAAAAGCCCATTTGGAAGGATTTCTAAGTCACGCCAGCTTAATGGCCAATGAAGCCTATTTTGAGGATGCCCTAGAAAATGTAATCAAGAAATGTCCGGATCTAAAGATTGGTGTTCATGTGAATCTTACTTGCGGAAAAGCTTTGTACAAGGATAATATGTTGGCAAAAAATGGCGGTTTTAAAAATGGTTTTGTGAATTTGTTATTTCGGTTTAAGTCCAATAAAGTCTTAACCCACATTGAAAAAGAAATTGAATATCAGATTTTAGCTATTCAGAATAAAGGAATTACAATTTCTCATATTGACGGCCACGAGCATATTCACATCATTCCATCCATTAATAAAATTGTTCGGAAGCTGGCAGAAAAATATCATATTCCGAGAATCAGGGAAATCAATGAAGATTTTGGAGAAAGTTTTAAATATAATGGTAAAACGGCAAGTAAAGCCAACTATATTAAGCTTTTTTTACTTAGGTTTTTAAGTCGGTTTAATTCTGACACTAAAAAGATTAAATTTTACAGCATCTTGAATACCTGCGAAATAAATGCTGAAAATCTATTTTCCTACTTGGAGAATTCTCATGACGAAGAAGTGGAAATAATGCTTCACCCAAGCCTTATAGAGCTTGACAGAGATGAGAAAAACATGGATTTCCGTTTCATTGATTTTCTAAATTCTCCCTACAGAACACAGGAATTTGAACTTTGTTTTAATCCAAAATTTAAAGAATATTTATAAAAGTAAATACTGGGTTTAATCTTTATTGCTCAGAACAACCGTAAAACGGGTTTTAGGGATTGATAAATTCAGTAAAGAAATGTTAAGATTATTCTTTTTAGCATAATTGATAAAAAAATTTTTGTCAAATTGCAAGAGCGGTGCTTTTTAATCCAAAATTTAAAGAATATTTATAAAAGTAAATACTGGGTTTAATCTTTATTGCTCAGAACAACCGTAAAACGGGTTTTAGGGATTGATAAATTCAGTAAAGAGATGTTAAGATTATTCTTTTTAGCATAATTGATAAAAAAATCTTTGTCAAATTGCAAGAGTGGTGCTTTATCCTTTTTCAGGTAATCGGAAAATAATGTTTTCAAAATAAAAGAAACATAACTGATGATAAAACCGTTTTTAAGAGCTCCCATAAATACATAGAAAGTGTCTTTTATAATACTGTTGTTTTTCGGAATTACATCACCAAATGTAGCATGGATCTTTCCCGAACTGAAGATCATGTCGAGGAAATTTTCTGCCGCTTTTTCATCGGAAAAATATTGCAGAACACTTAAGCATACTATTTTGTTCACTTTTTTTTCAGAAATAACATGTTGAATCGTTGAAAAATTATTGGAATCCTCTATAAGATAAAAGCTGAAGTTGGGATATGAATTAAACTTTTCTTTAGAAAACCGGATATAGTTTTTCGAAATGTCTACTCCTGCAAAGTTGTTCTTATAAGAAGTACATTTTTCTAAAAAATAACCGGGACCGCATCCGTAATCCAGCAGAACATCATTTTGCTCAAGAGGGAAAATCCTGATATAGTTTTTTTGAAAATAAGCAGTAGTATGCTGCATAATATTGTCAAAGCCGTCTTGTTTTTTGTTCCAGAATTCTGCCCAGTTATTTTCCATATATTTTAAAATAAATTATTTCTAAAATTAATATTATAAAGACCTGATCTGATGCTTTTGTAGTCGGTAATTAGATATTTTAAGATCATTCCCCATTTTTTTCCGACAGAAGAATTGGCTATTTCCCAACTTCTATGCGTTCTTTTAATGTGTATTTTAATGTCTTTAGGAATTGCAGGCTCACTTTCTGCCCATTTATTGACTTCTTTCCAAAGCATGACCCTGGTTATCGAAGGCTTTTTTTTGTTGGAATCAACCTGTGTGATTCTGTTACTTTCATGCACACCTCTCATGGCAATAGCTTTATCCAAAATTCCGGGATGAAATCTAAGATAATAGGAGCTTCTTAATAAGAATTCTGTGTCTTGGTGTAGCCTTAGATGAGTTTTAAAAACAGGCTGTATTTTTTCAAGCAGCGGCTTTCTTCTAATGGTAAGACCGTCAATACTGAAAAGCCCAAAGCTTCCCTTCATATTAAGCAGTCCCGGAAATACATCTTCAGGATCATGTTTTTTATAAACCGTCGTTAAACGATCGCCAAAAAGCGGTTCATACTGCTCTTTTGCTTTTTCGGAATAATAATGTACTCCCAAAGCACCGTAAACCGCATCGACTTCCTGATTCTCAAACAGCTTTTTTTCAGCATCGAATCTATTGGGAAGATAATAATCATCTGCATCAAGAAAAGCAATAAAATCTCCTGTTGCTTTTTCAATACCCAGGTTTCTGCTTGCTCCCGCTCCGTGGTTTTCTTTGTCAGGATGCTGGAAGAGCTTTACTCTTTCATATTTGTTTTCCAGATTTCGGCAAACTTCAAGAGCGTTATCCGGAGATTTATCCTCAACAAGAATCACTTCAAAAACCTCATCAAACTGCAAAGCGGACTCTACAGCTTGTGTAACATAGTTTTCGGCATTATAAACAGGTATGATTACGGAGATTTTCATTTTATTCTATATCTGTAAATATATAGTTTATTTATATTTTGGGGGTCATTAAGGCATGAAAACGGTATCTTGTTTTTAATAATTCAGGATACTTCATACAATTGATAAAATAGGAAAAGTATTTATTAAAACGTTTTTTATTGGCAATTGTGAAGCTGAGGTAATTTAAATGTATTCTTTTCGAATATTCAGGCTTAAGCTTTACAATAGTACTCCATTCATACAATGACTGTTGGAGAAGGAGATTGTTTTGATAAAACTTTTTCGAATAAGGTTTTATTTTGGTAATCCTGTTGTCGTCATGCACTCCCCGTATTGCTATGGCTTTATCAATAATTCCAGATTTTAAATGACATAAGTAAGCCAGCTTTATAATAAAATCCGAATCCTGATGTACACGAAGTTTTTCGTTGAACCTCAAATCATGTTTTTGAAGAGCTGATTTTATTATGGTTAATGTGTTCAAATGGAAAAATGTTCCGAAAGGTTTAGCTGTTAAACCTAAAAGCCCTTTAAAAACTTTTTCTCCTTCAGCATGATAATTAACGGTAGTAAGCGTTGTATTTTTAAATTTATCCTGAAATTCTTCCCTTCCTTTTTCACTTAAATATTCTACACCAATTGCGCCGAAAACTCCCTCAATATTGGAATCATTAAATAGGATTTTCTCAGCATCAAATCTATTGGGAAGATAGTAATCATCAGCATCCAAAAAGGAAATGAAGTCACTTTGGGCTTTTTGAAGGCCCAGATTTCTGGTGGCACCGGCTCCATGGTTTCCTTTGTCAGGATGTTGATACAGTTTTATACGGGAATCTTCGGTGATAAGTTTTTTGCAGATCGAAAGAGACTGATCTGTAGATGCATCTTCTATTAACAGGATTTCTCTTACTTCCTCGAACTGTAGGGCAGATTGTACAGATTTTTCTAAAAACTGTGCTGCATTGTAAACAGGAATAATGACTGATACGTTAAGCGCCATCTTATAAGAATTTAGAATGATGATTTGCCCATAAAGCCAATTGCAGTAGATTCCAGTGTTTTTGGCCTTTGTCCAGAAACTTTTGTGCCGCCTTAAAATCGATATAATCAAAAATCTTTTGATTTTTGTCTCTTAATAATTCATCAGAGAATTTGAGTAAGCTTTCTTCTTTAAACCAGTTTCCTATCCCAAGTCCAAAACCTTGTTTGTTTCTGTTTCTGATGGTTTCCGTCCAGTAAGATTCCATCGATTCTCTTAAAATGATTTTATCGTTCTCAGAATTTATTTTAAGCTGATCCGGAAGTTGAATACAGAATTCTGCAAAGTCAATGTCTAAAAACGGAGTTCTGACTTCCAAAGAATTGGCCATTGCCATACGGTCCGATTTTACCAGCATATTTCCCGGGACAAACTTTCCTAAATCGGTACGCATAATATCATTCAGGGAATTTTTATCCGCATCAAAACTGTAAGGCTGCTGATAATTTTGAGTAATTCCTAAAGAAGCTCTTTCGTTGCTATCAAAGAAATTCCTGACTTCATTCTGATGAAAATCCAAAATAGAATCGTATTGAATATTTTTTTGTGAAATGTAAGAGATTTGCCGGATGTTCTGATACAATTTTAAACCAAACTGAGCCAAAAGATTCTGATAGCTGAAATGTTTTTTCATTTCATATTCCACCCTATAAAAACTATAGCCACCAAACAATTCGTCACCTACATCTCCGGAAAGAACCACTTTCAGGTTTTTTCTTGCACTTTTACAGATCTCAAAATGCGGAACACAGGAACGGTCGGCGAAAGGTTCATCCAGAAAAGGAGCTATTTTCAGAATTCCTGAAACCAGATCTTCTTTCTTCTCGTGAACTTCAATATGCTGGGTATTATATTTTTCTGCAATTTCTTTTGCGTATTTAAGTTCACTGTCTTCATGATCATATCCGAAGCTGATGGTTGTTTGATGAGGTAAAAACTCATTTACCATGGCTACAACAGAAGAAGAATCAAGACCTCCGCTCAGAAAGCTTCCGACTTCAACATCAGCAATAAGCTGTTTTTCAATAGCGGATTTCAATAGGTAAGTAAATTCTTCTTTAGCTTCTGAAAGACTTAAAACACGGTCTTTTTTCGGAAGGCTATAGTATCTTGAAACGTTGATTTCTCCTTCTTTCCAAATTAACTGATGAGCAGGAGGAAGTGAAAATATATTGCTGTAAATACTTTGATACGTACTTACATAACCATATTGAAGATAGTGGGAGAGTGCTTCCTGATTGAGTTTAGGCTCTACAAGCCCACTTGCAAGAATGGCTTTGATTTCGGAGGCAAAAATAAATTCTCCATTTCTACCATGAGCATAATAAAATGGTTTTTCGCCAAATCGGTCTCGAGCACAGAAAAGTTGTTGCCTTTCATCGTCCCAAATAGAAAAAGCAAACATTCCGGGAAGGTCATGAATCAGATGCTCCTTTTTTCTTTGATACATGGCGAGAATCACTTCCGTATCGGAGCCCCCTTGGTAAGGATATTCACCATATTGTTTTTTGATGGACTGATAGCCGTAAATTTCACCATTTAAAACAATACATTCATTTTTTGAATTGGAAAACATTGGCTGTTTACCATTTTCTGAAAGGTCGATGATGGATAATCTTCGATGACCTAAAGCAATATTTTCAAAATATTCATGGTGGGCAGAATCCGGACCGCGATGCGCAATAGCATCCGTCATTTTCTGAATGGCTTCAGAGTAATTTTTTGCATTTTGGGTAACGATTCCAGCTATTCCACACATATTTTTATTTCTTCTTTAAACAAATTGTTTTCTCACACTAGAACAGATTGCGATTCTTTTATAGGTATAAATAAATCATTCTTTGGTTGCTGTATATCAAATTTAGGTATTTAGAAAAGTCAAACCAATTTGTTGTACCTGATTTCTAATTGCTGAGAGCTTTTTCTCTTCTTTTGAAACCTTCCGGTATTTTTCTAGTAATATTTTATATTCGGATGTATTCCCTGCTAAAAGGTTTTTGAGAATGCTTTTCCGCAAAGATTTTTTTTCAAAAGCGATAGCATTGGGAAGATTAGGATTGATCATTTTAGTTTCGATACTAAGATTCTCATATATTTTAGGATCTACTTTTTTTAGGTTCTGTTTTCCGTCATGAACGACTTTGCTGTCGGGGATAAGAAGAATTTTCTTTTGATGGAAATGAACTCTGTTTACATATTCTGTGTCTTCCCCATAATGGAAAAAGTAAGGATTGAATCCTCCCACTGTTTCAATTGTGCTTCTGGGAATAAGCCAATGGGCAGCATTCACGAAATTCATTTCGTAAAAGGGCTTTAACTTTTGAAAATACAGATCAGAAATTAATCGGTTTTTTTCAAAATTATGGGCAATATACTTATCTAAAAAAATATCGAGAAGTTGTTCGCTCCCATCCAGATGCATAGGACTTAAAATACCTATTTCTTTTTGATTGGGATGGGTTTCATAGGCTTTCAGTAATTTTTCAATGCTATCGGGATAAATCCAGGCGTCCTGATTCATCAGGTAGAAAAAATCCGCTCCGTTTTTATATGCCTTTTCTATTCCGATATTATTGGCCTTTCCAAATCCTAAATTTTTTTCGGATTGGATGAAATCTATCTCAGGAAAATGAGTCTGAATGAAATGTTGTGTCCCGTCTGTTGAGCCATTATCAATAACGATGCATGTAACAGGCGCAGAAGATGATTTAAGACTGCTAAAACATTTTTCTGCCCATTTCATGGCATTATAGGTGACGACTATGACGTATATCCTTGGCATTTAAATATATTTTTCTGCTAATTTTTTTAAATAGATGGAAGCATCTTTTTCTGTAAAAAAATCTTTTACATGATCCTCAAAATCAATTTTATAAAAATCACCATCTTCGATTTCTTTATAGGAAGCTTTTTGCTTGATTATATTTTCAATAGCCATTATAATTTCTTTTAAATCATAATGGTAAGGATACGAAAAATCAACAATTTTATTTTGAATACTATGATTGGATACTCTTATAAACTCCGAAATATCTTCGATGTCTACTAAAAGCCTTCTTGCTTTCGTGTGCAACACAAATTCTGAATTTTGAGCAATCTGATGTTTAAGATAATTGAATAATGTATTAGGGTTTCCTCCTGTTCCTACAATATTTCCAATCCTGAGAATACTGAATTGTTTTGAGTGATCTTGAATATACCCTTCAATTTTCTTCTTGTGTTGTACATATAAGCTGTCCGCTTTCGATCTGTCATTGATGCTTAATGTTGAAAAATAAATCAAAAGCATATCCGGAAACTGTTCAATGTTTTTTTTAAGAAGATTAAACTCCCTTTGAAACTCAATATCTTTTGTTTCCAGTGAGTTGGATACTCCTGAAGCAAAGAACAGAATGTTTTCCGAGTCTATATTTTTTAAAGATTTTGCAATAAGTCCGTTTCCTACAATCATTGTGTTTTTTTATTAATTTCAGATGAAAATCTAATATAATTAAAATATTTCTTTAAAATTAAAACCTTATCCTGAAATGTAAGGTGTTTAAAAGGAAAAAATTTCATAGTAAAAAAAATATTTTTTGAATTTACCGGGTAATAAATAAAGTATTGATAGAGAAAGGAAAGAAAAATATTTTTTTCTGTTTCGGAGTTTTTTTGATGAGGAAAATTACTGCCTATTTTTTCTTTAATTTTAATATTAGCATCCAGCCATTTTTTATCACGGTTGCCTTTTGAAAAGTGTTGGACAAGAATATCGTTTACGATATAATTTTGAAATGTTTTTGCGGTTCTTAAGCTGAAATCAAGATCATAGCCGTGAAATCCATTTATCTCTTCATTGAATTTAATTGTATTAAAGTTCTTTTTAGTAATCGCCATAAAAACTCCGTCAATAGTGTATACTTTTGTCATTTGTTGATGAACAGATTGTAAGTGTTCTATTATCGGATTTTTTTTATCACTTTGTAAGATATTTACAACATTATATTCTTTTGAAACTGTCCAACTGGAAGGAGCAACTGGAACATATGATGATCCCGCAACGCCAATAACGCCAACTTCTGGATTGTTTAAATGATGTATTAGCTTTTCTCCCCAATTTTCGGTATGAAAAACAATGTCTTCATGAATGAACAATAGAATTTCATATTTCGATTTCTCTGCTCCTAAATTATAGGCTTCTGTGATGCTCATTAAATTAGGATTCCAGACTTTAATGATTTCAAAATCCGGAATTCCGATAGTTTCGTGCACGCTTTTTGAAAACCTGCTGAAATCATTTTCCTGATATGACGAAACTATTATTGAAATCATAGATTTAAATCAATTGGTCAATTAAACTGAATATGCTCTCCTGAAGTTTTGTCTCCGAAAAATCATTTTGTAATCTTGTATTAATTTTATTGCCGTAAGCTTCTCTTAATTCTCTGGATTCCATTAAATCAACAATTTTGGAAGCCATTTCATCAAGATCAAGATAAGGGCAAAGGACTCCGTTATTGTTGGCTAAAAACTCTTCTGCACCACCACTTTTTTCAAATGCGACAATAGATTTTGCCAGCTTTGCAGCGGTAAGCATTACTAACGGAAAAGGATCTTCCCTGGAAAGTAAAATGAAAATATCAAAAATATTGATATAATCATTAGCGGTTTTATTATGATCTATATAGATAATTTTGTCAGATACACCCAATTTTTCGGCATCAAGTTTTGAACACTTTACAGGTCCGGTTTGAGATGAGCCTCCAAGGTTAATAAATTTGAAATCTTTATTTGTTTTTTCTGAGATCTTTTTTACGAGAAGAGGGACTAGTTCTGTACCTTTTCTGAGTTCCTGTGAACTTGCAATGCCCAGAACAACTTCATCTTTGGAAATCCCCAATTCCTGTTTTAGGATCTGTTCGCTTTTTTGTATCTGAATTTTTTCGTCAACAAATGAATGAATAACTTCAATTTTTTCAGAATCAGCACCATATTTCTGAACTAAATTTTCTTTTACAGAGCTGGATCCTGCGATTATTTTTGAAACCTTTGAAATATTTTTCTTTATAAACTCAACTGAATAAGCACTTTCTATACCAAAAGCCAACTCGTGAATTGCAACAATGGTGGGTATTTTTCTTTCATAAAAAGGAAGTGTCCAAATTAGTGTCTCAGCAGTATTGGCATATACTAAATTATAATTGTTTTGAAGAAGCCGTTTTGTTATTTCCCTGATTTGCTCTTCTTTTGTTTGAGGTTTCGGAAAAAAAGTGGACTGGAATTTTTTCAGGTTTCTCTTTACAAACGAAAAAGACTGGTTGTAATAGGATGCAACAATTATTTTATTATCTGAAATTTTGGCAAAATCTTCATAAAGCTGCCCGCTTCTGATGAGTAAAACGTCAATTTTGTAGTGTGCCCGTTCTTCTGTAAGTTTTTTCAGAATGCTTAACAGTAAAATGGGAGCACCCGATAAAGAAGCTTCATGAGAAATAACAAGGATTTTTTTTGAATGATTCACTTTATTTTTGATCTAGAATTTAAAAATACTTAAAATTTTATTGATGATTTGAACCCTTTTGCTGTTAAGATGCTTTTCAAGATATTCAATTCTACGGTTCAATCTTTTATTTTCCAGTGCAATTTTCTTATAGTTTTCCAGATTTTCAAAATAGAACTGCTTATGTTTTTCGAAAATATAAAATCTTAGTTTCAAATTATTTATATTCTGTACGGCTTCTGTATTTCTGGACTGTTTTTTTATTCTGTAAAAAAGCCCGGTATATTGGACTTTTCTAACATTCAGGGAGTCTCCTTTGAGCTGGGTTAATCCGATCCAGAATTCCCAATCTTCATAGCCTAAATGCATATTTTCATCATACCCACCAACTTTTTTCCAATCTTCTTTTTTATAAAAAGCGGTACAAAGTAATTGGTTTTCGAAAATCAAGGTGGTAGGGTTAAAATCTTCAAGATAGACTTCTCCAGACTTTTCTCCGAAAAACTCTGCATTACAATAGATAATATCAGGATTGGACTCAAATTCTTTTGAGGCTAATTCTAAAAGCAAGGGATTAATTTTATCATCACCATCTAGCGGAAGAATCCATTTTCCGTTAGCTTTTTCAATACCGGAATTTCTTGCAGATGAAACACCTCCGTTTTCTTTTTTTATATATATAAGCCTGGAATCTTTTTCAATCCATTTCTCAACAATTTTTTCCGTATTATCGGGAGAACCATCATCTACAATAATACATTCCCAATCCTGATAAGTCTGATTGAGTACAGATTGCAAGCATTCATCCAAATATTGCGCTTGATTGTAACATGGAACTATGATGGAAATTTCAGGCATGCTTTTTATAAATATAATACGCTTTTTTTAAAGCTTTTAAGAAGTTGATGATTTTGAAATGTTTAAGATAATAAAAAATTACAGGATAATAGAAGCGGTCACCTTTCTGATAACTTTGAGAGATGTATTGCTGAATGGTCTTATTGATGAAGTCAAATGAAAAGAAATTAGAATATTTAGTGATAATAATGGCTTTCATCTGATGCAATGCCTGGTCTTTTAGTCGATTATATTCGTTAGATCCGGAAATTGATTTTGTACTTATTCTTACTTGTACTTTTGCATTTTTTAGGTAAATAATATTACGATTGTTAGCAAAAGCCAAAATTGCAAAATCATCACTTCCCCATGCTAAAGGAATCTTCTCAAATTTATATTTTCTGTAAATGGTTGTTTTAAAAATGTTTTCAGAAAGACTGCTTTTTATTTCATCATGGTATTTCTTTAAAAAAAAATCCTGAGGCGCAATTTCCGTAAACGGATATTCGAAATCTTTAATAAGCTGATCATCTTCATCAATCCACTGGTGAGAAAATTTTACCACTGACGCTTTTTTTTCTTCAATTTGCGAAAGATTGTTGTAAAATTCTTCAACAAAGTTTTCAGCAATGATATCATCATCTCCCAAGATCTGAAACCATTCTTCTTGTATATTGTCTAAAATTCTTTCCCATTGCAATGCTAAGTTTTTCCCTCCAAGATTTTCTGTATAGTCAAAATAAAAATAAGATAAATCTGAAGCGTATTTTTCTATAATGGGTAAGGGATTATCAGGACTTGCATCGTTTCCTATATACAGTGTAAAATTTTTATTGCTTTGAGCGACTACAGATTTTATCGTGTCCTCAAAGAAATCAATTTTATAATATGGTATAACGATGGCGAGTTTATTCACAATATATTTTGAATATTTTTTATTGTTTTGGCTTTTTTTTGAGCACTAAAATCTGATATCCTTCTTTGCATTGGTTCATGTTGTACTGGCCAGTAAATTTTTCAATACTTTTACCTTTAATGGTTTTTAAATTTTCTTTTGATATCCGATTTAAAATTCTGTTTTTTATGTTGTATTCTTTCCTTTTACTTTCTTCCTGAATTAGTACTTCCTGAATCATTATTTCTACAATATCAAATTTGTCTTTAAACAAATTTTGGAAATCATAGAAGTTCCACTCAATCATATGATAGGGGTTTTGGGGAGAAGTAGTCGTTGTTTTGGTAATTGGAGTTGAAATCAGTAGGGTTCCGTTATCAGATAAGTTACGGTATAAGTTTTCAATAAAACCTGAATAATCAGGAATATGCTCTATCGTTTCAAAGCTTACAATGATATCAAATAAATAGTCATGATTAAATGTTGTAGCATCAGCAACAAACCTTTTTAAGTTTTGACGGGCATATCTGTGGTTTCCATATCGTATAGCGTCCTCACTTAAATCAACCCCGATAACAGATTCCGCTCCCTTTTCTGCCATTAAAAATGTACCATATCCACAACCACAAGCTATATCCAAAACTTTTTTTTGGGAAGTATATTGCAGGGCATACAAATAACGGTTTAGATGTTCGTCTTCATACCTTTTAAGCATAAAGCCATATACCCATCTTTCAGCTTTGCCATAAACCAATAAGTCAGAAAGGTTTCTGAGCTCGAAATTTGTACAAAATAATTCTTCTTCTAGATTATTTTCTTTCATTTGTCCAATTTTGATTCACTATAAAATATCCCTGAGAATAATCAGGCTTTTCTATAGTGTAATTATCTTTTACATTAACTTGTAAGCCTTTATCATAATAATCGAATACCTGAGAACGATCACCAATATAAATTTCGCAAGTATATTTTCCAGATTTTAAAGGGAAATTTTCAATTTCACAATAAATTATATTTTCGCCTGTTTCTAAATCGAAATTCTTCTGAAAGTGTGCAGAAAATGGAGTGAATAAACGGTTGCCTAAATCATCATTAAAACCAATCCCAATGTTTATATTCTTTATATTTTTATGCGAATGAATGTGGAATTCTAAAATTCCATTTTGAGTAGTTTGTAAATTGCTTTCTCTGTCGTTTTTAGCATAGCTTTTAAAGTCCTTCAAATAAATTTCCTTATTTGAATTCGGAATTATTTCTTCACTTTCAGCATTGTGAGTATAAATGCTTATAACATCATTAATTTCTGCCGAATGCTTTAATAAACCCTTTTCTAAAAGAATACCTTTGTTGCATAATTTTTTTATTGCCAGCATATTATGACTTACAAATAAAATAGTTCTTCCTTCACCTTTACTTACGTCACCCATTTTCCCAAGACATTTTTTCTGAAATTCGGCATCACCAACCGCTAAAACTTCGTCTACAATAAGAATTTCAGATTCTAGATGGGCTGCAACAGCAAATGCTAAACGGACATACATTCCTGATGAATATCTTTTTACAGGAGTATCAATATATCTTTCTACTCCGGAAAAGTCTACAATTTCATCAAATTTTCTGGTAATTTCTTTGCGGGTCATTCCCAGGATCGCTCCGTTCAAAAAAACATTTTCACGGCCCGTCATTTCAGGGTGAAAGCCCGTTCCCACTTCTAAAAGAGACGCAATTCTTCCGTTGGTGTATATCTTTCCAGTAGTAGGTTTAGTTACTTTACTTAATAATTTTAGGAGGGTTGATTTCCCGGCGCCGTTTCTTCCGATAATTCCTACCGCATCTCCCTGTTCAATCTCGAAATTAATATCCCGTAAGGACCAAACATAATCTGAGCTGCCCTTTACAGATCTGTCATTGGTTTCGCCTATCTTTAGGTAAGGGTCTTCTTTACCCCTTATTGTATGCCAAAACCGGTTAAGGTCATGAGAGAGCGTCCCGGTTCCCACTTGGCCAAGACGATATTGCTTTGATATGTTTTCTGCTTTTAAAGCTAGCATTTATATTACTTCTATAGTGTTAAAAACTTCAAATTGTCTTCATTAAACAGTGTCCATAAATGTTTTTTCAACTTTATTAAAGATGACAAGACCTATCATAAAGATAACAAAAATTATAATGGTGCTGATTCCCAGCATTAACGGAGAGAAATCTCCAACCCCAATCCAAGAATATTTAAAACATTCGAAAATACCTGTAAGAGGATTATAATATGATATTTTTTTGAATATTCCTGTCAGTGATGAAGCTGGATAAATAACTGGGGTTGCATACATATACAGGCTTACACCAAATCCTAAAATCATATTCAGGTCTTTATATTTCGTGGTAAGAGATGAAAATATCATTCCTGTTCCTAAAGCAAATACAGCCATTAAAAAGATAAGGAAAGGAGTAATTAAAATCCACCACCAATGAGGATGTATTTCTCCCTTCGATAAATAATAACCCCATACAATTACGAATAAAAACATTTGGACTCCAAAACGCATCAAGTTTGAAATGACGATAGAAATAGGAGTAACGAGTCTCGGAAAATAAACTTTACCGAAAATTCCTGCATTTCCTGCAAAAGTGTAAGAAGTTCCTGTTAAAGCAGAGGAAAAATAATTCCAAAGAGTTACCCCTGCCAGATAGAATAAAAGAGGAGGGGAGCCATCTGTAGGAAGCTTTGCAATTCTTCCAAAGACAATTAAATAAACAATAGTGGTTAAAATAGGGTTAATAAAAAACCAGACAGGCCCTAAGATTGTTTGCTTGAAGCTTGAGACGAAATCTCTTTTCACAAACATATATACAAGATCCTTATATTTCCAGACTTCCTTTAATTTTAAGTCAAATAAAGAATGTTTATCTTCTATTGTTTCCGTCCACTTTTGTGGTTGATCCATCTGTGTGTTTTTTAATGATTCAATACTTTGTTACAATAAATAAAAAAGCAAGAACTAAGGTATTAATATTTGTTGGGATAACAAAAAAACTACCGATCTATAGCCGATAGTTTAACAATATTTTAAATTGTAAGTTACTTTTTTATTAAGTTTTTAAGATATTCTCCATATCCGCTTTTGCCATATTTAGTAGCGGTTTCAAGGAGTTTTTCATCATTGATGAATTTGTTTCTCCATGCAATTTCTTCAATACATCCGATCTTAAAGCCTTGTCTTTTCTCAATAACGCTTACAAATTCTGAAGCATCATGAAGTGAGTCAAAAGTTCCTGTATCCAGCCAAGCTGTTCCTCTGTCCAGAACTCCTACTTCAAGCTTTCCTTTTTGAAGATAAACATTGTTGATGTCTGTAATCTCCAGCTCTCCTCTTGCAGATGGTTTAATATTTTTTGCAATTTCAACTACGTCATTATCGTAAAAATATAATCCCGGAACTGCGTAATTGGATTTTGGCTGTAATGGTTTTTCTTCAATGGAAACTGCTTTAAAATCTTCATCAAATTCTACAACGCCATATCTTTCAGGATCCGAGACGTGGTAGGCGAAAACAACACCACCATCGGGATTCGTTTTATTTTTTAACAGAGTTCCCATTTCTGATCCGTAGAAAATATTATCACCCAGAACCAGTGCTGCAGGATCATTCCCAATGAATTGATCTCCTAAGATGAAGGCTTGAGCAAGACCATCAGGGCTGGGCTGAACCACATATTCTATATTGCACCCGATTTGTGAGCCATCTCCTAAAAGCTTGATAAATCCTGCCTGATCATGAGGCGTGGTGATGATCAAAATATCTTTAATTCCTGCCAGAAGCAATGTGGACAGCGGATAATAGATCATGGGTTTATCATAAACCGGCATCAGTTGCTTGCTTACGGCGATGGTAAGAGGATATAATCTCGTTCCTGAACCACCTGCTAAAATAATTCCTTTCATCTAATCTTTTTGTGATTTTGAATTAATTATATTGTTTTTCGTAATAGTTTTGATAATCTCCGCTCGTTACATTCTCCAGCCATTCCTGGTTTTCTAGGAACCAGTCGATCGTTTTTCCTAATCCTTCTTCGAAAGTTACAGACGGTTTCCAACCTAAATCTTTATTCAGTTTGGTAGCATCGATGGCATAGCGTTTATCATGTCCGGGTCTGTCTTTTACATAAGTAATTAACTTTTCAGAATAACCAACCGGTTTACCTAGTTTTTCATCCATCTGCTTAATGAGTTCTTTCACCAAGTCAATATTCTGCCATTCGTTGAATCCTCCGATATTGTAAGTTTCCCCGGTTTTAGCTTCATTAAAAATCTGATGGATTGCTTTGGCGTGATCGATGACAAATAACCAGTCTCTTGTATATTTTCCGTCTCCGTATATTGGAAGCGGCTTTTCATTAATAATATTTGAAATACAGAGAGGAATTAATTTTTCAGGGAAATGATTTGGTCCGTAATTATTGGAACAGTTGGAAACGATAAACGGCATTCCATATGTGTTTCCATAGGCTCTTACCAAATGATCTGAAGCAGCCTTGGATGCAGAATAAGGAGATTGTGGATCGTAAGGTGTAGTTTCTAAGAAAAACCCTGTTTCTCCTAAACTTCCATATACTTCATCTGTTGAAACATGATAAAAAAGGTTCGTTCTTTTTTCATCAGGAAATCTTCCGTGAGTGTGCTCGGGATTCAATGTCCAGAATTCTTTACAAAGATTCAGCAGATTTGCTGTTCCGTTTACATTGGTATTAATAAATGCCATTGGATCTGTGATGCTTCTGTCTACATGGCTTTCGGCAGCTAAATGAACCACCGCATCAGGATTGTATTTTTCAAAGATCGCTCTTAATTCTTCTGGTTTTGTAATATCTGCTTTTTCGAAAACATAGTTGGGCTCGTTCTCAATATCTTTCAGATTTTCAAGGTTTCCCGCATAGGTAAGAGCATCAAGGTTAATAATCGTTGTCTCAGGATTATTCTTTACAAATTCTCTTACAACGTGAGAGCCAATGAATCCGGCTCCGCCGGTAATAATAATATTTTTCATTTTGATGTTTTCAAAAAGGAATTTACTGTCAAAGATATTAAAAGTATTACCAAAATAAGAAAAGGGCAATACCAAATAAAAAAATCTATATGTTTATGAATATGTGCATGCTGTTGAAATAAAATAAACCAACTGAAAGGTGCTAAAATAGAAAACCATGTCGTAAAAACCAGTTTTCTGTCAATTCTTTTCAGGGATAAATAAACTGAACATATAATTCCTGTCAATAGAATCACAGCAAAAGGTATTTTTATAAGTGTAAAATCTTCGTTAACGAAAGAGTTGCCTAAATAGCGCGTAATAATATCTAAGTGAAATTTCTTTAGCAAAATTAAATGATGCTGGTTGGGTTCGTAAAAATATTCACTGCTAGATCTCCTGGTAAAAGCATTTTTAAGATGATAAATTCCGTCTTGAACACTTCCGGTAAGAAGATAAAACTGGTAGAGTAAAAAGCTGATGTTAAGCAGTAATGGAATCGTTAAAATGATAAAATGTCTCCAAATGAAATTCCAGTAAAATGAAATTTTGTTTTCAAAATGGTAATAAATATATGGGATTGAAGAGTTGATCAAAAAAACGGTAATGAATTCGAATCCGGTAAACCAAAATTTTAAAAAGAAAAGGAATGAAAGAGAGAAAATATATTTTTTAAAGCTCGGATTTTTATTCTTTTCGAAAAACAGTAAGCTATATACAAAAGGAAGAAAATATACCCAGTTGCACCACCAGCTGCTTTTTCCATATAAAAACAGCCAGTAATTAGGCAAAAGAAGTAAAAATGTAATAACTGAGACTCTAAAATTAAATTTTTGACTGATCCAATAAAGAAATAGAGTGAGTAAAATACTCAATGAAAGAGAATTAAATATTCTGAAAAGATCAAGATTTAAAGCATTATCAAGTCCGAAAGCTCTATCAAATAAGCTGTACAGAATTGCCTGGCCTCCAATTTGTGTTTTATACGGATCATAAGCCGTTTTCTCAGGAATTTCGTTTCTGATATACTTTTCATAAACCTGTTTTCCAACGACTGATCTTCCGTTTCCGCTGCCTTTGAAATAATAGGTTCCGGTAAATCCTCCATCATCCATGATCTTTCCGTGTTCGGAATTCATGATTTTTCCAATCACAAGAGTCTCTGATTCTTCAAGTTTACTATACTCAAATTTTTCTTCAGGAATCAGGTGAAATGTATTGAACTGAGTGTTCAAAAAGAAAAGCATTGTGAAAAATGAAAACCAGAACGCCTTTTTCATGTTAGTTGGTGTTATTATACCGCACTTTGAAATTCTTTTTATCAATAATACTGATGTTATCCAAAATCAGCCCGGTGGCAAGAGAAAGTATGGAAACGATAATAAGCATGATTGAAAAAATTAACGTAGGAACCTTATAAACATATTGATATTCAAAATACTCCCTGATCGGAATAATCATAAAAAGAATTCCTAAAACAAAAAGAATAATAGAAACCATTCCAAAAAATAAAAGTGGTTTATAAAGTCTTACAAGATTGAAAAAAAGCTTGATGACTTTAAACCCGTCAGTAAATGTATTCAGCTTTGAAACACTTCCTTCTGGTCTGTCACGATAATTGATGGAATACTCTTCAATGGTAAGTCCATAATGTAGGGCATAGATGGAAAGATCGGTTTCCAGCTCAAATCCTTTAATGGAACTTGCGTAATTTTTGACAAATTTTCTTGAGAAAATCCTGTAACCGGAAAGAATATCCCTCAATTCGGAACCGAAGAAAATGTTGATGAGGTTTCGCACTAAATTATTTCCGAAGTTATGAAAAGCTCTTTTGTTTTCTTTTTTATAACTCTTGTTGGAAAGCCGGTCTCCGACAAGCATGTCGCATTTGTTTTCAATAAACTGATTGACCATATCACGAATGCATTCCACAGGATAGGTATCATCACCATCTATCATAATATAAAGATCGGCATCAATTTCCCTGAACATTCTGAAAACAACATTTGCCTTTCCTTGTTTTTTCTCATTTCCAACAATAGCACCTGCTTTTGTAGCAATTTCTACAGTGGCGTCCTTTGAATTGTTGTCGTAAACAAATATTTCGGCTTCCGGAATATAATGCTGAAAGTCCTTAACCACTTTTTCAATGGTTAAAGCTTCATTGTAGCAGGGAACAAGAACTGCTATTTTAGGATTCATTTGTGTTGGTTTATTGGTTAAAGTTGCTGTAAGATTAACGACTAAGGTTTTATCGTTTTTCTTCCTATACTTTTATAATAAAATCCATTCTGTGCAGGAACCTCCAATGGATACATATTTCTTCCGTCGAAAATAATCTTATTTTTCATTTTCTCACCCATCAGTTTAAAATTGGGGTTTTTAAACTCCGGCCATTCTGTCGCAATGAATAATGCATCTGCATTTTCAAGCGCTTCGTACATGGTTTTTGCATATTCAATTTTATTGCCCAGTACTTTCTGTACATTTTTTTCAGCGATAGAATCGTAGGCAACAATTTTTGCCCCCTTTTTTAGTAATAATTCAATATTGTCTAACGAAGAAGCTTCTCTGATGTCATCTGTATTCGCTTTAAAAGCAAGACCCCATAAAGCAATGGTTTTGCCCTCAATATTTCCGCCAAAATATTTTTCGATCTCGGAAACTAAAATTACTTTCTGTGAAATGTTAACATTTTCTGTCGCTTCAAGAATCTGAAAGTTAAAATCCTCTTCCTTTCCGGATTTAATTAATGCTTTTACATCTTTCGGAAAACAGCTGCCTCCGTATCCGATTCCAGGGAATAGGAATCTGTGCCCAATTCTGTCATCACTTCCCATTCCGAGACGAACTTTATCAACATCGGCACCTACTTTTTCACAATAATTAGCAATTTCATTCATAAAAGTAATTTTTACTGCTAAAAATGAATTCGCTGCGTATTTTGTAAGTTCAGATGATTTTTCATCCATGAATATAATTGGAATTCCGGTGTTGGTAAAGGGCTGGTAAATTTTTGCCATGATTTCTTTAGCCTTTTCCGAGCTGGATCCCACGACTACTCTGGCAGGATTCATCGAATCTTCAACAGCAAAGCCTTCACGTAAAAATTCAGGATTAGAAACAACATCAAAAGGAAGATTGGTTTTTGAGGCAATAACATTTCTTACTCTATCTGCAGTTCCTACAGGAACCGTACTTTTATTTACAATTACTTTGTATTCGGTCATCATCTCGCCGATAGAATTGGCAACCTGTAATACGTAAGACAGGTCTGCAGAGCCGTCTCCGCCGGGAGGAGTAGGTAAAGCAAGATAAATGACTTCACTTTTATCTAAAGCCTCTTTTAAATCGGTCGTGAAAAACAGACGTTCTGCCTGTATATTTCTAAGGAACATTTCCTCAAGGTTCGGTTCATAGATGGGAACGATACCGTTTTTCATTCCCTCCACTTTTTTTTCATCAATATCAACACAGTAAACCGAATTTCCCAATTCTGCAAGTGTAGTTCCTGTTACCAGACCTACATATCCTGTTCCTACTATTGTAATATTCAAAGTATATGTTTTTAATAATTCAGGACAAAAATACTAAAAATACTTTCACAGTTTCCGATAATTACGATTTGCTTTTTGGTTCGTTAGTGAGAAAACTTATCCATCTGATTACTAGACTAATTTGTATTTTTAGTAAAAATGTCTTATATTTGCAGAAGATTTACGGAAAAAACAATGGGAAGGCTTCTAACGAAAGCCTTTTTTCGTACAGTAAATCATAAAAATGTTATGGAGTTTAGAAAAAGAATTGAAGAATTATTAAACAATTTCCTTGAAACCAGAAAGGATTTGTTTCTGATAGATTTAAAAATTTCTGCAGGAGATGATATTACGGTGATTTTAGATGGGGATAATGGAGTTTCTCTTCAGGATTGCCTGGATGCAAGCCGCGCCATAGAATTTAATATGGATCGTGAGGAACACGACTTTAGCTTGCAGGTAATGTCTGCTGGTTTGAGCGAGCCGTTGGTGACACCACGACAATTCACAAAAAATATCGGAAGAGAGATTGAAGTATTATTAAATGACTCTTCTAAAATTGAAGGTGAGCTGGCAAAAGTAGATGAAGAAAAAATCACTTTGGTGTTGCGTTACCGTAAACCGAAAGATATTGGTAAAGGAAAGGTAGATGTAGAGGAGGAAAAAGAAATTCCTTACTCTGAGATTAAAAAAGCTTTAGTAGTAATTAAATTTTAAATAAGAAAAAAAGATAAATGGATAATATAGCGTTGATTGAATCCTTTGGTGATTTTAAAGACGAAAAAGGGATCAGTAAGATCGATCTGATGGCAATTATTGAAGATTCTCTTAAGACTCTTTTGAGAAAAAGATATGATTCTGATGATCATTTTGATGTGATTGTAAACCCTGATAAAGGAGATTTTCAGATATTTTTGAACAAAACAATTGTTGAAGACGAAATGTCTGAAGATGATGATCTTGAAATCGAGATCTCTGAGGCAAAGAAAATTGACCCTACTTTTGAAGTAGGTGAAGATTTTACGATGGAAATTCCTGTAGCACAGTTGGGAAGAAGAAATATTCTTACCCTAAAGCAGATTTTGGCAACAAAACTTCAGGAGCACAACAATGCAATGCTTTATGAGCAATTCAGAGATAAGATTGGAGAGATTGTGGTAGGAGAGATTCACCACATCCGTCACAAGCACGTAATTCTTTTGGATGATGAAGGAAATGAGTTTATCCTTCCTAAAGAAAATCAAATCCCTTCTGATTTCTTTAAAAAAGGTGAAAATATCAGAGCTATTGTAGAAACAGTAGATTTTAAAGGGTCAAAACCGCAGATTATTATTTCCAGAACTGCACCAAAATTCCTAGAGAAATTATTGGAGCTGGAAATTCCTGAAATCCAGGACGGAACCATTATGCTGAAAAAAGTAGTGAGAATTCCTGGAGAAAAGGCGAAAATTGCAGTGGATGCTTATGATGACAGAATCGATCCGGTAGGAGCATGTGTGGGTGTGAAAGGATCAAGAATTCATGGGGTTGTAAGAGAGTTGAAAAATGAGAACATCGATGTAATCCAGTGGTCTAAAAACCCTGAGATTTTGGTGAAAAGAGCTTTAGGAAATGTTACCATCAATAAAATTGACATCAATGAGGAGGCAAATTATGCATTAGTTTATACTCCTGTTGAAGAGATTTCTAAAGTAATTGGAAAACAAGGTCAGAATATCAGACTGGCTTCTTGGTTGTCAGGATACGAAATCGATGTATACAGAGAGTCTAGTGAAGATGACGATGTTGAATTGAAAGAATTTAATGACGATATCGAGCAGTGGATTTTGGATGAATTTAAGAAAGTAGGTCTTACAACTGCTAAATCGGTGTTGGATAAAGATACTGAGAGTCTTCTGAATATGGTAGATCTTGAAGAAGAAACAATTGAAGATGTGAAGCGTATTCTTAGAGAAGAATTCGAAGATTAAGATTTTGTAAATAAATTTTAATAAACAGTAAAAAAGAAATACTTTAATTTTAAGAATTAAAAAAACAGTAAAAATAATAAATGCCAAAAATTAGATTAAATAAAGCGGTTAAGGAATTCAACATTTCGATGTCCAGATTAGTAGAGTTTTTACAATCAAAGGGTATTGAAGTTGAAAGCAATCCTAACGCTCAATTGGAAGAAGCGGCATATTCTGCATTGGAGGCTGAGTTTGCCAAAGACGGTGAACAGCGTAAGGCTTCCCATGAGGTGGTGATCACTAAAGTTCCGGAAGAGAAGCTGGAAATTGAAGAGAAGAAAACCCCTGAAGTAATAAGAGCTAAAGCTAACAAACCAGAAACTAAAATTTTAGGTAAAATAGATCTAGAGCCTACGAAACCTGAAGTGGAAGAAGCTCCGGTTGCTCCTATAGCAACAGTGGAAGAAAAGAAACAAGAAGCTGTTGTTGAAGAGCCGGAAGTAAAAGCTGCTCCTGAAAAACAAGAGTTTAAAGTTTTAGATAAAATCGATTTATCACAAATTGAATCTAGAAACAGACCGGTAAAAAAAGATAAGCTAAAAGTGGAGGAGAAAAAAGTAGAAGAAAAAGCTGTTGAAGAAAAACCGGTTGCAGAGGTGAAGGAAACTCCTAAGCCTGTTGTAAAAGAAGCTCCGAAAAAAGTTGTTGAGGTGAAAGAAGAACCGAAAGCAGCTGAAGAAGAAAATCAGGAGCCTCAAAAAATTGAAACGGTTTACCAAAAACTGGACGGACCTAAAATTGTTGGTGAAAAAATCGACTTAACTCAATTTGCGCCAAAAACAGGTCCTGGAGCTAAAAAGAAAAGAAAAAGAATTGAGAAACCTGGCGGGAATAATAATAACCAGCAAGGTGGTAACAATCAGCAAGGCGGTAATAATAACAACCAGGGAGGAAGTCAAGGAAACCGCCCTCATGGGAATAATAATCAAGGAAACCGTCCTCAAGGGCAAGGTGGTCAGGGAAATCGTCCACAAGGTCAGGGAGGTCAGGGTGGAAACCGCTTTGGAAACAATAATCAAGGAAACCGTCCGCAAGGTCAAGGAGGACAGGGTGGAAACAGAGGAGGATTTAACAGAGGAGGGCAAAACAACAGACCTGGTCAAAGAACTATGCCTGTTGAATTGACAGATGAACAAGTTAAAAACCAAATCAAGGAAACTCTTGAAAAGCTAACCAATAAAGGAGGGAAATCTAAATCTGCTAAACACAGAAAAGATAAAAGAAACTTCCGTAGAGAACAGGATGAGCGTCAGCAAGAGCTTGATGCACAAGACAGAACATTAAAAGTTACGGAATTCATCACGGTTGGTGAATTGGCGAGCTTAATGAATGTTTCTCCGACAGAAGTAATTTCTGCTTGTTTCTCTTTAGGCGTTATGGTTACCATGAACCAGAGACTTGAAGCTGATACCTTATTATTGGTAGCAGATGAATTTGGATATAAAATTGAATTCTCAGATGCGGATCTTGAAGATACAGACTCAGAGGAAGATGTTGATACTGAAGAAAGCTTATTGCCTAGAGCACCTATTGTTACGGTAATGGGACACGTTGACCACGGTAAGACTTCGTTACTTGACTACATCAGAAAAACCAACGTGATTGCAGGTGAATCCGGAGGTATCACTCAGCACATCGGAGCGTACAATGTGAAACTGGAGAACGGACAAAGAATTACATTCTTAGATACTCCTGGTCACGAAGCCTTTACGGCGATGAGAGCTAGAGGGGCACAGGTTACAGATATTGCAATTATCGTAATTGCTGCCGATGATGATGTGATGCCTCAGACTAAAGAAGCGATTTCTCACGCACAGGCTGCAGGTGTTCCGATGATTATTGCAATCAACAAAGTTGATAAGCCTAATGCAAATCCGGACAATATCCGTCAGCAACTTTCAGGGATGAATATCTTAGTGGAAGAATGGGGAGGAAATGTTCAGGCTCAGGAAATTTCTGCTAAATTCGGTAACAATGTAGATATATTACTGGAAAAAGTTTTACTTCAGGCTGAAATGCTAGAATTGAAAGCTAATCCGGATCGTGCTGCCAACGGAGTTGTTATTGAAGCTTCATTGGATAAAGGAAGAGGGTATGTTGCAACAATGTTGGTTCAAACCGGAACATTAAGAGTAGGAGATTATGTTGTGGCAGGAAAAAATCATGGTAAGGTAAAAGCTTTGCTTGATGAAAGAGGGAAAAATCTTGCGGAAGCAGGTCCTTCTATTCCGGCAACCATTTTAGGATTGGACGGAGCTCCAACAGCGGGTGATAAATTCCGTGTTTACGCTGATGAAAGTGAAGGTAAAGCAATCGCAAATAAGAGAGAACAGCTTCAGAGAGAACTTTCGATCAGAACGAAGAAGCATACTACACTTGAAGAATTGGGTAGACGTATTGCTTTAGGTGAATTTAAAGAATTGAATATTATCCTTAAAGGAGACGTGGATGGTTCTGTAGAAGCCCTTTCTGATCAGTTGCAAAGACTTTCAACAGAAGAAATCAGCGTGAATATCCTTCACTCAGGTGTTGGACAGATCACGGAATCTGATATCAACTTAGCTGCTGCATCAGATGCGATCATCATCGGATTTAACGTAAGAGCGGGTGCAAATGCTAAAGAGCTTGCAGATCGTGAAGAAATTGAAATCAGAACATATTCTGTAATCTATAAAGCGATCGATGAAGTAAAAGAAGCGATGGAAGGAATGCTTTCTCCTGAAATTCAGGAGCAGGTAATCGGTAATGTTGAAATCCGTGAGGTATTCAAGATTTCTAAAGTGGGAACTATTGCAGGATGTATGGTTCTTACAGGAAAAGTTACCAGAAATTCTAAAGTTCGTTTATTGAGAGATGGTATCGTGAAGTTTGACGGAGAGCTGGAAAGTTTGAAACGTTTCAAAGATGACGTAAAAGAAGTGACCAAAGGATACGAATGTGGATTGAACCTGAAAGGATATAATGATATTGAACAAGGGGATATTCTTGAGGTGTATGAAGAGGTTGCAGTGAAGAAAAAATTGAAATAATTTAATTTATATATAAGCTCCGCCCGCATCAAAGATGCGGGCGGAGTTTTTTATATCCAGAGTGATTGTTGCCTGGCCGTTGCCGGCATTCATTTTATTCCGTATAAACAGAATATTTAAAGTTTATTCCTTCTTTTTATAAGTGGCTAGCTTCAGTGCATCTTTGATCATTTTCCCTGGTCGGAAAATGGTTTTTACGCTTTTAATGCTTGATGCGCTCACTTCGTCAGGGGTGTCCTTTCCTTCACTGGAGCCTCCTGCCTGTAAGGTGAAATATTCACCTACGTAGACGATCTTTCCGTCGGCTACATCATCGGCTATTTTAGAAAATGTGCTTTCGAGTACGGCGAGGATGTCGGCTTTTGATACGGTGGAAACGGTAGCTGCGTATTTGGCAAGATCTGCAAGAGTGGTTTTTCCTTCACCTACGATATTGGCATAATATTTAAGGGGATTGTCGGGTTGCTGTGGGTTCTTCTTGGGAACCACATTGAATGTGATAGGCATTTTTTTTTCGGTATTTGTGTTAAACAATATTTTATTACAGAACTAAATTATAAAAAAATATTGATAAGAAAACAATAAAAAAAGACCTTTATGGGAGCCTGTTTCTGCAGTTATAAAAAACGTACGTACGTTTTGCTAAAAAAATACGGACGCTTTAAGTAAAAGATACGGACGTTTTCTCTGGAACGTCCGTATCTTTTTATTCCCTTATCCTTTTCAATTCTTCTTTTAGCTCCTGTATCTGATCTTTCAGCTCTTTAATACGCTCCTCATATTGCTCAACCAGCTTTTCAGGAAATTGATTTTGATATATAAAACCGCTATGATCACCGTTTGTACTATTAATTGTAATATTATCTCCACTTAAAAAGTCAAGTACGCTTACTTCCAGGGCTTTAGCAATTTCTTCTACCTGCTGAAAATCGGGTTTGCTTTTGTCGTTTTCAAAATTGGAGTATGTTTTCTGCGAAACATTCAGCATCTCAGCAAGATATTCCTGCGTAAAATTTTTGCCGATTCTCGCTTTCTTCAGTTTATCACCTAATGTCATGGCGTGCTGTATTTTTTCCAAAAGTACATATTTTTTCTTTTAGTAAAATAATACGGAAACCAGTAATTTTCTTCCGTCTGTTCTTCCAATATTTGTCACATATTTGTAGAGTAATAAATTTTTTATATTTTTAACCTTAAAGACACAATAGAATGAGGAACAAATTACTGGTGCGGCTTTGCCTGAACCTTATGGCAATTTTTATGATCTGCTCCTGCAGGACAGACCAGTTCTCCGAAAATGAAACGTATAGCGACAGTCCCACATTTCATCTTACCACAAAAAGGATTTCATTGGATGCCAGTAAGCACAAAACTAAGATCTTACTTGAGCTGGAAAAGGCGAAGGCAGGAATCAGGGCGTTTTCTAAAGTAAATGTAAACGGAAAGATCATTAATTACGGAAACGGGGTTTCCATAGATACCGATGATGTCATTTATATTGAGAACGGACCCAATTACCACACCTATACTTTCCACATCAAAAGAGATGATGCACCCGAAGATGCCCCTTTGGAAAACCTTCTGTTATCTCCGCTTCCTGATGGCAGCTACAGAGAATTGCTGATTACTTATACCCTTACTTCCACTGAAAAAGAACGGCTGAAAGCAGGTTTAATGGTTGATACAAAAGGAAAAACCCAGGTAACGGAACTGGTAAACGGAACATTTAACGGCAGCGGTCAATTGGCAAGACTGGTATGCTCCACAAAAACAGAATCGTATTGGGCTCCCTGTAGCGGAACCCAGCAGCACAACGGTTCCAATTATGAAAGCTGCCCTATCTATAACGGGCTGGAGCAAGGTACTCCTCCTATATTATATACTATTGTCACCACGACCTGCCTGGAACAAAATGATGATATCATTACTCCTATTGATCCGGGAACCGGAGGAGGAGGCGGTGGAAGCACGGGAGGAGGAGAAAATCCTTATGATCCGCCTTGTGATACTTCTATAATCCCGAGTAATCCTGAATCTGGTTTTACCGATGAAAACGGCTGTCCTATTGGTTTGCCGAGTCTGCCAAACTTGCCTCCTAAAAATGATTTGTGTGAACAGATTAAATTGCAAAGAGCTGATATCGAGTTCAAAAACAAGATTACAGATTTAGAAGGCAAAACCAATCTTAAAAAAGAAACAGGTTATATCCAAAAATGGAGTGGTGATTATATTTATAAAGATAATGCAGGTGCAACTAATAATGCTAACACACTTAGTTTACCAAGTGTGGCAACAAATACTTATATCAAAGGATTTATCCATACCCATGTTAATAATTATAAATTTTTAGACGCTCAAGGCTATGAAACAGATATGAATGGTATTAAAATGTTTTCGCCGGCTGATATAGCATATTTTATGGACTTAGTGAAAAATGCCCAAACTACGGGACAACCATTGAACAATGTATATGGAGTAATGGTTTCCAGTCTTGGAAATTATCAGATTCGTTTTACAGGAAATCAATACCAGATAAAAACTTTTACTGACGCCCAAAAAGAAGCATATAAAAATCCTTTTATTGATTTTATTTCTAAAAATAAAAAAATGAGTTTAGAATTGAAATTTCTTAAATTTATTGATGAATATATGAACTTAAAGGGTATAACATTGTATAAAATGAATTCTGATGGAACCACAACAGAAATCAGATTAAATGATGATAAAACCGATAAAATTGATACAAATTGTCCGCAGTAAATAACAACTATTATGAAAAATGTATTTTTAATTCTTATTATATTTTTATTTCCAATGATTTCTTGTAAATCTCAGATTATTTCTTTGGAACAAGCTGTAATCTATGAGCAGCAAACAGGCAGTATTCCTCAAAGTACAACCTATATAAAAGATGTCAATAATTCATTAAATAAATATATAGGAATATGGAAGGGAGATTTGAATGGAAAAACTTATGAATTTAACTTCATTAAAAAAGAAAATGTAGGAGGATTTGATGTTAATTGGGATTTTTTAGTAGGAAGATTAAAGGTATCAGATTCTAATGGGAATATAACTTATGATACCTCTAATGAGCAAGATGATCTAAAAACTAAGTTTAAAGGAATTAATTTCCAGTCTGACTTAAAAGCTTATAAAATGTATTTTGTGGGCAACAGTGTAGGTTGTGCAGAATATGGATACGTTTATTTAAGAATACAGCCTTCGACACCTTTGCAAATGACTATTCTGATGCTTCCTGATAATGATATTGTCGAAGAAGGAAAATGTCCTATAAATTTTCAACCTACAATTCCTTATGAACAACTTATTCATTTAGTAAAACAGTAAAATAAACGTTTTTCCGAGGTTATTATTCAATTTCTATAACTACTGAAGCTGCTCGATTTACAACGAGGGTGCGCATGTACATTGCTATATCATTGTAATCACAATGTATTTAGAAATCAATGACGATATCATGATCCGGGAAGCGGAGGAGGCGGTGGTGGAAGCACGGGAGGAGGAGAAAATCCTCATGACCCACCTTGTGATACTTCTATGATCCCGAGTAACCCAGAATCTGGCTTTACCGATGAAAACGGCTGTCCTATCGGTACACCTACCATTCCGAATTTACCGAATCCTAAAAACAATCCGTGTGAGAAGATAAAGAATATTACAAATAACACTACAGGGTTAAAAGATAAAATTGATAATCTTAATACTGATGAAAATCTAGCATTAAATTACGAAAAAGGAGCACTTATTGAAGACAATGGGCAAGGACAAAGCCAGTTAATTCCGAAAGACGGAAGTCCCGGAAACACCTATATTAATGTTCCCGTCTCAGAAACGGGTGAAACTACAGGGTTTTTACACACTCACTTTGAAGGCTCGGATATGCTTCCAGTATTCAGCTTTGATGATCTGAAAACTTTTGCCGCCATTTATCAATGGAGGTCATATAATGGCAAATCTTTAGACAAGCTGACGATGATGGTAATCTCCAAAGCAGGAGTTTTTGCAATGGTAGTGGAAGATCCAAACTTATTTCTGACTCAAACCTATAAAATATGGGGTGAGGAAGAAGAAGAATTATATAATAAATTTTATGGGGATCTTAAGAAAAAAGGAAATATTGTTTATGATGATGTCATTAAGCAAGTTTCAAAAGCATTACCCACTCACGGCATAGGTCTTTATAAGGCAAATAAGGACCTAGGCAGTTGGAGTAGGCTTACTTATAATTCCATTACAGATATGGTAAATACAATTCCGTGTAATTAATTAAATTTGAAACTATGAAAAATCTTATTATACTCTTATTTTTATTTGTTATGATTTCCTGTAAATCACAATCGCCTATTTATACTTTAGGAGAAAGTCCTACAAATCTTCCGAATAATGCTTATATAAAAGATACAAACAATATCTTGAATAAATTTTCAGGTACTTGGAAGTATGAGAATAATGGAAAAACCTTTACTATAACCCTTCAAAAATATAAAGCTGATCTGAATGGATACTACAAAGATATGTTAAAAGGGTACTACATATATACAAATGGTTCTTTAACGATTGTTGATACAAGTAATTACCCTATTAATAAATCAAAAATATCAGGAGCTTGGTTGTGGGAAAATAATCTAGATAAAGTAAGTTCGCTTTTTTATGACCCAGAAAGACCAAGAGTTTCCTGTGAAGTTGACCTAACATACTCTAACCAAGGTGGAGTTGAGAAACTTCATTGGGAATTAAAAGTGAAAGGTATTGTACCAGCACAAGGTATTCCAGGTATGTCTTTAAACCCCGCTACTGACATTAGAGTACCAACAGATATTGAGTTAATAAAACAATAATGATAAGATGAAAAATCTTATTATACTCTTATTTTTATTTGTTATGATTTCCTGCAAATCACAATCTCCTATTTACACTTTAGGGCAAAGCCCTGTCAATAGTCCCGAAAACAGTTATCTAAAAGACACCGATAATGTTTTAAATAAATTTGTAGGAACATGGACATATAATAAAAACGGAAAAATATTTACCATTATACTCAATAAAGCAGAAATGGTAAAAATTATAGATTATTATGTTGATGAATTACAAGGTAATTATATTTATACTATAAATGGAAATACTGTTGTAAATACCAATACATCTAATTTTACTGGGAAAAAATCAAGAATTTTTGGATTTACTTTGTGGGAAGGGAATACAAATAAAGTAACATTATATTTTAAAGACCCAGAAAGACCAAGGATTCATAGTAAAATTATTCTGACTTACTCTAATCAAAACGGTATTGAGAAACTTCATTGGGATTTAAAAGTAACCGGTATTGTACCAGCACAAGGTATTCCAGGTATGTCTTTAAATCCTGCTACTGATGTTAGAGTACCAACAGATATTGAGTTAATAAAACAATAATGATAAGATGAAAAATCTTATTATCACTTTTATTTGTTATGATTTCGTGTAAATTACAATCGTCTATTTATGTTTTAGGAAGTAATATCTCAATAATTCCTATCCATTGTAACCACGACCTGCCTGGAACAAAATGATGACATCATTACTCCTATTGATCCGGGAACAGGTGGAGGTAGTGGTGGAAGCACGGGAGGAGGAGAAAATCCTCATGATCCGCCTTGTGATACTTCTATAATCCCGAGTAATCCGGAATCTGGTTTTACCGATGAAAACGGCTGTCTTATCGGGACACCTACCATTCCGAATTTACCTGATCCAAAAGTTAAACCTTGTGATAAAATTTTGGAGAATAATATAAAGGCAAAGGAATTTCTTTCTAAGACTAAAGCAAATGATAGGATTGTTGAAGTTAAAACGGGAATCGCAACCAATGTAAATGAAAAATCTTTTTCTCTTGGCATAGATGTAAATGGAATAGAGCAGGTAACTCCTATATTTGAAGACTTTTCCGGTACACAAACAAATATTGTGGCAAAAAGTTCTTATTTTACAGTAAAAGCAGGAGTACATACTCATAGTCCGGGAGGTGCGGCTCCTCCTTCTGCGACTGATATTTATTCTTTCATGAAAGCTAACGATACCAATAGCGAATTTACTTTATATTATACAATAAGCTATGATGGAAATGATTATGTTTATAGCATTATAGATCAAATCAATTCAAAAGTTTTGCTACTACTTATCCCGAAAATGAATATACTGATAATCAATATGGAAGTTGGGTATATGGAAATGTTATAGGAGATAGCTTTTATGATGTTTCTGATTATTTTAAGAAGAAGATGGGAAATCCAAAAATGAATCATTTGAATTGGCAATGGCATATATCTTGAAAAAGTATAACTCAGGAGTAGGATTAAGCAAAAAAGATCCTAACGGAGACTTTAAGCCTATATTTGTGGAAGAACAACAAGATTCAAACAATCCAAAAAAGAAAATTTATAATAGAACGGAAAACTGTAACCTTTAAATAAAATGAAAAATGAAAACACTATATAAAATATTTTTTTGCTCATTTTTTTTGATAAGCTTGGAAATCTCTGCCCAGTTGGACACTTTGAATTATTTAAAACAATTTGAGGCTAATAAAGTTGAGTATATTAATCAACCATTTTCCAAACTATTAAATAATATGGTACAAATACAACCAAAGTCTGTGTGGGGAGGAATGAGTTTTAAAAATAAAAGTATAATACCTTTTTCAAGATTTAAATTCTGCGAAATGGATGAATCATTTTCGAGTAATATAATATTAGTTATTGTATGGCAAACTCCTTTACCTGTGTCAGAGACGGATTATTATGAGAATAAAAACGGTTTCTTTTTTACTAATGATGAGAAAAATTATTATGGTAATAAAATAGTGAAGGATATAAAGGTCTATCGTTCACATTAGAATAATTTGGCTACAATATCGATGGTGTAACGGAACCCAACGGCGTAACACGGTTATGAAAGCTGTCCTATCTATAACGGGCTGGAGCAAGGAACGCCTCCTATATTGTATACCATTGTCACTACGACCTGTCTGGAACAAAATGATGACATCATTACTCCTATTGATCCGGGAACCGGAGGAGGAGGCGGTGGAAGCACGGGAGGAGGAGAAAATCCTTATGATCCGCCTTGTGATACTTCTATAATCCCGAGTAATCCTGAATCTGGCTTTACCGATGAAAACGGCTGTCCTATCGGTTTGCCGAGTCTGCCAAACTTGCCCCCTAAAAATGATTTGTGTGAACAGATTAAATTGCAAAGAGCTGATATCGAGTTCAAAAACAAGATTACAGATTTAGAAGGCAAAACCAATCTTAAAAAAGAAACAGGTTACATCCAAAAATGGAGTGGTGATTATATTTATAAAGATAATGCAGGTGCAACTAATAATGCTAACACACTTAGTTTACCAAATGTGGAGACAAATACTTACATCAAAGGATTTATCCATACCCATGTTAATAATTATAAATTTCTTGACGCCCAAGGCTATGAAAGAGATAAGAATGGTATTAAAATGTTTTCCCCGGCTGATATAGCATATTTTATGGACTTAGTGAAAAATGCTCAAACTACAGGACAACCATTGAACAATGTATATGGAGTAATGGTTTCCAGTCTAGGAAATTATCAGATTCGTTTTACAGGAAATCAATATCAGATAAAAACTTTTACTGACGCTCAAACAGAAACATACAAAGATCTTTTTGTTGATTTTATGAAATATCGCAACGAAAATGTAAAGGCAAGAGAGTTTGGATTTCTTAAATTTATAGACGAAAAAATGAATTTGAAAGGAATATCTTTATACAGAACTAATACTAATGGAACAACTACAGAAATAAAATTAAATGCAACTAAAACAGATACTGATGAAATCAACTGCCCGAACTAATATATTTATTCTGAAATATTATTTATTGACTATTTATTTTATTTACAGTTTCTTGTAAATCTCAAACAGTTTCTTTAGAAACCGCAGCCCAATGCATGCAGGAAAATCCTCCTTTTCCTTGCCCAAATTTTACCTATGTAAAAGATATAAATAATTCTCTTAACAAATATGTAGGAACTTGGCAAGGAAACTTAAATGGAAAAAACTATGAGTTTAAATTTATTAAAAAAGAAAATGTAGGTAAGGATATTAAAGATGATAGATTAATCGGAAGACTTAGAATCACAGATTCTAATGGAAATATTATTTATAATAGTTTTGCAGAAGCAGATGATGATAAAACTCATTTTTTTGGAACAAATTTTCAACCAGACTTAAAGGCATATATAGTATATTTCCATGGTCCAAGTATAGGGTGTGCAGAATATGGAGACGTCTATTTAAGAATACAGCCTACAACACCCGATCAAATGACTATTATAATGATTCCAGATAATGATACTACAATAGAAGGAAAATGTCCTATAAATTTTCAACCTACGATTCCTTATGAACAACTCATTCATTTAGTAAAACAGTAAATAAACGTCTTTCCGAGGTTATTATTTAATTTCTATAACTACTGAAGCTGCTTGATTTACAATGAGAGTAGCAGGTACACTGCTATATATTGTAATCACAATGTGTTTAGAAATCAATGACGTATCATGATCAGGGAACATGAGGCGGCGGCGGTGGAAGCACGGGAGGAGGAGAAAATCCTAATACTCTGTATATAATCTCAGGAACTATTACCTCAATTATTTAGTAATTCTTCTTCTAAAGATGTAAAATCGAAAAAAACATAAATTTTATAAATGAAAATATTATATAAAATACTCCTTTGTATGCTTGTATTAGTACACCTAAAGGTATTGGCTCAACTAGATACTCTCAATTACATAAAGCAATTTGAGATGAATAAAAACCTCTATCTCAATCAGCCTTTTTCTAAATTATTACATGAAATGAATCAATTACCGCCGAAAATTCTTTATACTCAAAGAAGTGGCTGTAATTATGCTACGCAATTCTATTTTTCTGGATCAATTAAAAGTAATTATAAAATTACCATAATATGGGATAATATTAGCTTTTATAAGAATGAGGTGATTAATAGGCTAAATGAATTATATGAGCTTAATAATGATGTTTCAAAAGAATATCAAAAATATTACATAAAGTCTCTAAAAGCAGAAAACAATGGAGAGTTTTTTGTAACACACTTCAGATCTAAGTTGATTGATGAGGATACAGAACCTTATATTTATATTTTACAAAATCTTAATAAAACAATTTTTGTAAATAAATCCTTTTCTGATTTTTATTGCTGGTTGAGACCTCTTAAAATTATAAAGTCTAAAAATATTTCTACTTCTAAAGGTTATGTTTCAAAAACAGTTTTCCTAATAATAAATCCTTATGACAAGAGAAAGAAAGTTAAACTTTTAATTGAGTGGGATTTATCATTCTTAAAAAAAGAAATAAAAAAGCTTGGTAAAAGTTTCAATAATAAGAAGCGCAATGTATATATCAGCAAAATAATAAAAAATATAGAAGTGCTAAACCCTGAAAATTAAAAAAGCTGCCTCATTAATTGGGCAGCTTTTTATACATATTCATTCAGGAATTTAATTTCTTACTCTTTAATAAATTTAAAAGTTTTAATTTCTCCCTTTTTAGTAATAAAGTTGGCAATGTAGTTTCCTTTCACAAGTGTGGTAACATTTATTTTGTTGTCAGTTAGTTTGGAGGTTAAGGCAAGCTTTCCGGATGCATCATAAATGTTAATCAACAAATCTGCATCTTTTTCATTGATATAGATGTAATCTTTCGCTGGGTTAGGATAAAATTCAACTTTTTTATCATTAGTGGTCGCAACCTCATTTGTAGATAACGTGGAAAGAGTATCTGAAGTTGTAATTAAACTGAAATTTTGGCTCCCTCCGGTTAACGTGCCTTTGTGGGTAACAATAATAGTGTAGCTTCCAACAGGGTTGTCAACATCAACTCTTTCGAAATTGTCAACATTATTTGTTCCTGTATTAGTTGCAGGGCTAAAAGGAGATGACATACCTTGTAACTTCCAAGGATAGAAAGTTAAGCTGTTTTGGACAACTTTTACATCTAAGTCGTTAACTAAATAATTTGTTGAAGGGTCATTGGTTCCGGTGTTCCATGTAGGTGAAGCAGGGTCAGTCCAAGAAATTGATACTTTTAAAGGATTGCTTCCACTTGCGGTAATTGTCTTAGTGTATGTTCCTCCATTTTGAAGAGTAAGCTCTTCTATAATACTTTTACTTCCTGAAGTATTATTCTTATCTCTAATAGCAATCGCAGCTTTTTCGGCATTTACAAGTCCCCATCCAAATGAATAATCGGGTCCTATATCTGTTCCGGCTTCATCTGCAGTGTGTAAAATGAGACCCTTTGCTGTCGCAGCTTTCATATAACCAGTATACAACTGATTGTAATATTGCTGCAGTAGCAAAACGACACCTGTAATTCCAGGAGATGCCATTGATGTACCACTCATGATTCCAGTTGCTGTATCGGAAGTATTAAGAGTAGATCTCACAGATACTCCCTTCATTGAGATATCGGGCTTTATTCTGCCGTCATCTGAAGGTCCCCAACTACTAAAACTTGACATAACTACGCTTGAAGGATCAGTGTATGTTGTAACCTGATTAACTGCGGCAACTGTTATAATATTTTTTGCATTTCCATGACCAAATATCATGTCATAGCCTCCTTTTGCTGAGATTTGAGTTGAGCCCGGAGCTGTAGTTTCATTCCGATCATTCCCAGCGGAAAAAACAGGCAAATAATATGGATTGCTGGAACAGATAATATCAATTTGTCTTGCCCTACTATCGTATGCTCCATAGAACCATTGTGAACTTAAAGATCCAAAGCCATAAGAGTGGTTAGAAGTAAGTAGACCCGTTGATGCTTCAGTTGTCATCTCAGATAAATCATTATTCCAGTCGTATGAGTTGATGCTTGAATTAAAGGCAACTCCTCTAACTAAAGGATTAATTCCTTGTGCGGCAATAGTTCCAGCAACATGGGTGGCATGATCGGCTCCGCTTGCACCATCTAATATGTTGATCTTGCTGAAGCCATTTACAAGGAATTCTTGATGACTAAACCTTGCACTGCCTCCGTCCCATTCACCGGCAATCATGTTTTGTCCTTGTATGTTAATCCCTAGTCCACCTCCAGAATATAATTTGTTTGCTCTGGCAGTTATAGCCGCTCCCTGATTGTGAGTTTTTGCATATATTAAATCTCCGTTAGGGCTTACATCCATAAGTTCTATCATCGTTGCGTTATCTAAACCTATGAAATTTTTCTTTTTTACATTAGGATTAGAGTGAAGATAGTTTTCAACTCTTATTTTCGCAGCTTTGTATTCTTTATTAAGTTCGTTTACTAAACTTTCATTTATTGATTTATTAGAAAAAGAAGCAATTTTTTTTCTTTCCTCAACTGTTTGAGCACTAAAAAGCGTAGGTAGAATTAATAATCCTAATAATAAATAGTATTTATTTTTCATTGCATAAAAAAATTTGTCAAAAATACAAAATTAATCAACATTGATTAACTTTGTATTTATAAAAAAAAGATTTTTTTTAATAATTGTGAATTTGTATTTGTTTTTTTAATTGATATTATCCTTAGATTATTAAAAAATGAATGTTATCTGTTGTAGAAATCTGTGGGTTTATATTGAAAAAGTATTAATAAATATTCAGAATATATATTAAAATAAGAATAGCTTTATAAAAAAATGAAAGCTAATTAAAAAAATTTTGGTGGTGTTAATATTTTTTAACATATTTGCAGCAAAATAATATTAAAATTTGTTAATATGAATGTTAAATTAAAGTTACTGAGCACAGGGGTTCTTTTCTTTTTAGGGAGTGCTTCTTTACTTGCACAGGAAAACGGTCGCCGTAAGAAAGATACAGCTGATGTAAAAGACATCGAAGAGGTTGTTGTTGTTGGTTTGAAATCTACAACTAAGAAACAGGCTGTTATTTCAACTGCAAAAATTGAGAGTGAGAAAATTAATAATCGTCCAAACTCGAACTTGATGAACATTGCGCAAGGTCAGTTGGCAGGTGTTAATATTTCAACAGGAAGTGGTCAGCCGGGAGCGAAGCCAACGGTTGTAATCAGAGGATTCAGTACAATTAATGGTAATACAGATCCATTATACGTTATTGATGGATTCCCGACAAATGCCGATAGCTTTAGATCTTTGAACCCAAATGATGTGGAAAGTATGGAGGTTTTGAAAGATGCTTCTGCTACAGCTATGTATGGTAACAGAGGTGCTAATGGTGTTATTGTGATCAGAACAAAAGGAGGCGGTTTCGCTTCTAAAACAGTGTTTAACTATCGTTCGCAGATTGGAGTTTCAACTTTGCAGAATAATAGATATAATATGGCTGATGCAAAGCAGTTGCTTACTTTAGAAAAAATGGCAAGTGCTGGTAAAGGAGTTGGAATGACTTATGATGAAATTGCAAACTTTAATGTTAATACTAATTGGTTAGACTATTTCTTTAATCCTTCTTTACTACAAAGTCATGATTTTGGAATAACAACAGGTGGTCAAAACCTTAGTTCATATACAAATGTTGGTTATTTAGAGCAGCAAGGAGTACTTTCTACGACAGGTTTAAAAAGATTCTCTTTAAGAACCAATGTAAATGGTAAGACAAATAATAATAAATTTACTTATAGAGTAGGTGTTTATGCTGGTCTTTCTAGAAATACTCAGGCTTCTAGCTTAGGTACAGGAGGTGTAAATCAAAACTTAGTTATTGGTGGTTTGAGAGGGGCTCCTTATATTTCACCTAATGATTATGTGTCAGGTGGGGGAATTTCTGCTAATTTAGTTAATACTCCTTTATTCTTGATGGATAAAGAAAGAACTTATAAATCTGCAACAGATGATTTAAGATTAGATTTAACTTCTGAGGCAAATTATAAAATAACAGATGAGTTAACAGCGACAATGAGGGCTAATGCACAGTTGTTATCTTTAGATGGGAATTCTTATCAAACACCAGATGCTTGGAATTCAGTATATTTTAAAGCCTCTAATCAAACTTGGATTGGTTGGGAAACCATGTCTACTTCAAGACAATTTAACTTTAACAACTTATATCAATTAAGTTATTCTAAGAGAATAGGAGATCACAAAATTGATGTTTTAGGAGGATATGAATACAATAACTATATGATTAAAACAACAAGTTTTACTCAAAATGGTTTAAATCCTAAAGTGTGGGTTCCAGGAACTGGGACAGGTTACCCTGCTTTTGTAGCCGGAGATAATTATAATGTTCCTAACGTGAGTGCAGGTCAGTCTAGACTAAATATGTATTCATACTTTGCTAACTTAGACTATGATTACAAATCTAAATACGGAGTTGTAGCCAATGTTAGAAGAGATGCAACCAGCCGTTTCAGTAAAGACAATAGATGGGGGACTTTCTGGTCTGTTGGAGCAAGATGGAATATTAATGAAGAGAACTTTATGAAGAATATTGAATGGGTAAATATTCTTAAAATTAGAGGATCTTATGGTACGGCGGGTAACCAAAGAATTGTAGATGGAACAATTTTCGCAGGGCTTAACCCAAAAGCATATTTAAACTCTTATGTAACAGGATCTAATAGCTATAATGGTACTCAAGCTTTAGGTATCAGCTTAGGATATCCTGATTTGCACTGGGAAACTACTAAACAATGGAATGCCGGGGTAGATTTTGAATTGTTCAAAAGAAGATTAAGAGGTACTTTCGATGTATATGAAAAGAAAGGTGTAGAGATTTTCTATCCTTGGCCACAAAGTTATTTAATTGGTACTGGAGCTGTTAACATGAACTCTCCTATTGATTTGAAAAATAATGGTATTGAAATTAACTTTGCTTATGATGTAATTAAGAACAGTAATTTGACTCTTACCTTGAGAGGAAACGGGGCAATGAATAAAGAAAGAGTTTACAACTTACCAAGTGAACCTTTGATTGATGGTACTATACCAATGCAATATAGTGTGAACGGACAACTTTATCAAGCTCCATATGTTTATCATTACTTAGGCGTAAATCAATCCAATGGTAACCTTCTATTTGAAGATGCAAACGGAAATCCTACAGAGACTCCAACTACTGCAGATTTAAAACCACTGAAATATGGATTCAATCCTAAATTCCAAGGTGGTTTCGGTTTTGACTTAGATTATAAAGGATGGTTTGTAAATACAACATTTACTTATGTAGCTAAAGTTTACAGATACGATTATGACTGGGCTTCTGTAATGGATCCGTCTAACTTAGGTAGCTTCAATGTGAGCGCAGATTTATTAAATGCTTGGACTCCGACAAACACAAATACTAATATTCCTTCTTTAAAAGCTCAGAATATTAACTATGACGGTTTATCTGATAGGTTCTTGGTTGACGGATCTTATTTAAGACTTCGAAATGTACAAGTTGGATATAATGTTCCTAAATCATTGATTAAAAATACTTTCGTAAATTCTCTTTCTATTACATTGCAGGCAGAAAACCTTGTAACTTGGTCTAAATGGAAAGGATTTGATGCGGAGAGTAATATTGGTTCTGATCAGGGAAGGTATCCATCACCAAGAATTTATACACTAGGGTTTGATATTAAATTCTAATTATTAAAATTTAACTAATGAAAAAGATATTTTATATAGCAATAGCAGTTTTAGGATTAACTGCGACTTCGTGTAGCGAAGAATTGATGGAAACTTATGCACCTGGTGCTTTAACTGAGGAAACAGCAATCCAAACTGCAGATGATTTACAATTATTCTTAAACAATACATATAATGGATTAACAAGCAGAAGTGAGTCTGAATTTGTTTCTATTTTTACTGATGAAGTGGGTATTGGTTTTGAAAATGGAGGGCAGGGTATTAATGATGACTATGTGTTTTTCATGACTCCTCAGGCAACTGCCCCTGATAATCTTTGGGCTGTAAATTATTTTACTATCGCAAGAACTAATCGAGTATTAGATCTAGCAACTAAATTGAAACCAACAACAACGGCTGATATTAATAAGATCAATAAAATAAAGGCGGAAGCTTTAACTTTAAGAGCTTACTGTCATTTGAGAATCTTATCTTATTTTACTACGGATATGAAAAACCCGTCAGCCCTTGCTGGTATTATTTCAAATAAAATTTATGGTATTGATGATAATGATTATCCTAGAAATACTAACGCAGAGTTTTATTCATTTATTCACAATGATTTAGATCAAGCTATTACGTTGTATAATGGCTTACCTGCAGCAGCTTTTTCTAATATTTATGCTAGTAAAACATTTGCACAAGGATTAAAAGCGAGAGCTTATACTTATGCAGGTGATTATACAAATGCAGAAACATGGGCTAATACAGTTATCAGTACTTCTGGGTTGTCTTTATCAACATATGCAACTTATCCATCAGTTTTCCTTACTGAATCTAATGCTAGTAATGTAGAAGTTATTTTTAAGTTAAAGAGAACAAATACACAAAATGCTCAAGCGAGCAACCTTCATAATGCTTGGTATAATGGTTCGCCTTCTGTAGCAGGAGCTCCTTGGTATGAGATAAGTAGAGCGTTGTTTAATAAATTGAACACTTCAGATACACGTTATAGAACATTAGTGAATCCAAATTCTACAATCGATCCAAATTATGCTACGGCAGCTGATGTTAGAAATTCAGATAGATTGCTAATCAATAAGCACGGTGGAACATTGACAGCAGGTGCTGCTCCTTGGGCTTCAACTGCTTCAAATGCTAATAACAATGATGTTAAAGTAATGAGGTTGGCAGAAATGTATCTAATCAGAGCTGAAGCTAGAACGGCTGCAGGTGATTTGGTAGGTGCTGCAACAGCTTTAAAAGCATTGAGAGATTCTAGATATAGTACTGCACAGACTTTGCCGGTTTTTGCTAATGCACAAGCTGCATGGAAAGCAATTCTTGATGAGAGAAGAATAGAATTTGCTTTTGAAGGATATCGTTTCATAGATTTAAAAAGATTAGGAACATTAGCAAACTCAGGAATAGATAGAAATCCGGCAGATTATCAATCTGCGACCGCAAATTACCCAGCAGGTAACCCTTCAAATCTGCCTCTAACTAGTTATAAGTGGGCGTTGCCAATTCCAACTAGCGAAACAAATGTTAACTCTGCTATTCAGCAGAATCCTGGTTATTAATTTAAATTTTTAAAACTTCATTATGAAAAAGTTATTTAATATATTCTTAGGATGTGCTTCATTACTTATGGTAGCATATTCATGTGAAGCTGAACAGCCTTACTATGAAGGTGATTCCTATGTACACTTTCAAGTAGACACTCAAGAAATACTTGCAACAGCGGGTACCCCTTATGCAGACGCTAAGATTGATTATGGTACAACACATGTTGTTAGTGGTGATCACCAAGTAAAGCTTGTGTTAGATCAGGCTAATTCAACAGCAGTTGAAGGTGTTGATTTTCAGATACTTAATAATAATACAAGTACGTTAGCTTCTGGATCTGCAAATGGACAGTTTACAATAAGAGTTTTAACTCCTAAAATGACAGAATCTCCTAAATTTGCTGTCTTCAAAGTACAATCTCCGACACTACCTAGTGCTGTTTTTAGCAATAAGCTTACTGTAAGAATGTCTTTAACTTGTCCTATTAGTAATTTTATTGGTACTGGATTATTTACTAATTCTGTTGCTTATTGGATGGCTCCTGCTGGTTCAACTTATCAGGTACAGAACTTCAGTTCAGGATCAACTAATCAGTTTATTATTAAGGGATATATGGACGATGGTAGTGATTTAAAAGTAAATTATGATCCGGTTACTTACCAAGTTTCTATTCCATTACAACCAACTGGTTATGCGCCAGCTGCAGGTCAAATGGCTTATGCTAGTGATCCGAGTACTGGACCGGCTTCAACTTTTAATCCTTGTACAAGAGTATTAACTTTGAAAGTATATTGGCATGTTAGAAATGCTGCTGGTACACTTGTTGGACATTACAATGGTGGCCAACCAGCTACAGAAGTATTCACTGGTAACTAATAATTCTAATAATTAAAAATAAGAACCCCGTCGAAAGACGGGGTTTTTTATTCCCCATTATTTCTTATTTTTGCTACACAAAAGCAATAAATGAAATACATATTTCTTATCATACTCTTTCTAAGCTTTACAGCTCAGGCCCAAATAGTTAATAATAAAGATAAAAGCCTGACTCCTCAAAAGGAGGGAGACTCTTTAATCATAGATTCAGGGAAGAAAGACTCCTTAAAAATATTCAAGCCTACCATTAATGATTATCTATATCAAAAGCAATATGGTGAAAAGAAGATTTTTGATACGGTATTGACGGTTGATAAAACAAATATTTTTTCACAGTATAATAACAGAGATAACTTTGGAAAGGCTCAGCTTGCAAATATAGGATCTGGATTCAATCCATTGTCACATGAGGTAAATGCTGAACAAAATCTAACCTTACTTCCCTCAAATAAATCCTATGGAATTTTAGGAGTTGAAGATATTCACTATTATGACGTGAAAACACCGACTGCAACATTTGTTTATCATAATGCAATGAAAAATGGAGCAGCTTTGAAATCTACTTATACTCAAAATATAGGCAAGAGATTTAATTTTGCATTAGAATATATGGGGCTTCGTTCTCAAGGGCTTTATAGAAATTCTTTAGCGGCAAATAACAATACATTATTTTCAGGGCATTATGTTTCTAAAAAAGGAAACTATGAATTGTTTGCTCACTATCTGCACCAGAATGTGAACAATCAGGAAAACGGTGGAATTGCGATTGACAGTGTTTTTCAAAATGGTGACAGCAATTCAAGCAACAGACAGAATGTTCAGGTTAATCTGGGAACTTCAAGCTCTCAATTCTCCTATAGAAGATATTACTTGACTCATCAGTTAACACCTTTCAATTCGGAAAAATTTCCGTTTAAAATAAGGCATACTCTTTCTCATGAAGGGAATAAATATTACTACGGACAGACAAGCTTAGAATCTTATTGGTATAGCCTTCCTGCAGAAATTGTGACCGGAGCGCTCTATGTTTCAAAAAAATATTCGGATAACTTTAGTAATACGTTCAGTTTGGTTTTTGATAATGAAAAATTCAAGCTTGATGCGGGAGTCCGGTATCAGATGTTAAAATTTGGAGCTTCAGAAATTTCGCTGACAGATTTGGTGATTCCCAATGAGCTTAAAGAGAACAGGATTGGAGCCGTTGGAAATTTACAGATTAAATTGTTAGATAAAATCCAGTTGAATTCATTCCTTGAGTTTTCTAATGGAAGCCAATTCGGAACTTATCTTAAAACAACAAATAATTTGAAATTTGAACCGGTAAAAGATTACTTTGTCAATGCTAAAGTAAATTTCCAGAGTGTATATCCTTCTTTCAATTATCTGATGAATACTTCTGTGTATAAAAAATTCAATTATTATCTCCAGGATGCTAAAAATCAAACCGTGACAGAGATTGGAGGGAATATTAATTTGAAATGGTTCAAAACAGAATTGTTTGTTAATTATTTCAGAATAGATAATTATACCTATTTTGACAGCGGCGCAAAGCCTCAGCAAAGCAATAGCTCATTGAATATTTCTCAGATCGGAGGGGATGCTACTTTCAGTTATGGTAAATTTCATTTGAACACAAGATTGCAGTTCCAAAATGCACTGACTAATAAGGATCTTCTACCTATGCCAAGTTTTATTGGAAGAGCTAATTTATTTTATCAGGCAAAAGCATTTAAGAATGCTGCGGAAGTTCAGATGGGGATAAAAGCCTATTACTTCTCAAAATTCGCATCAAGAGAATATTTTCCGATACTTAACGAATATATTTTACCTACGGCAAATTCTTTTTCAATCGGAGGACAACCTATGATTGATGCCTACTTTAATATGAAGGTTAAAAAAATGTTCTTTTTCATAGAAGGACAGCAGGTAGGAACACTCCTTTCCCACAACAAAGCATATGCATTTCCACACTATCCGACCTATGATTTTAGGTTAAATATTGGAATCGTGTGGTATTTGTTCAACTAAAATTTACACCAAAGTTGAAAACTATTAATAAAATATCATTTCAAGATATACAAAGCATTCCTCAGTTAGTAAAAGACTTTTTGAATCAGAAAATTGAGGGATTTGAAGAAAATACATTTTCTATAGATCATTTTAGAAATCAGATTCATGTCAAGCAGGATGCGTTCTCTTCAGAACAAAGAATTATTTTATGTAATGCTTTAGAAAATCAGCTTTCAGATGTTGTACTTTCCTCAAAACAGAAAGAACATTTGGAAAGCTTAAAACAGCCCAATACATTTACGATTACGACGGGGCATCAATTGAACCTTTTTTCAGGACCTGCGTTTTTTGTATATAAAATTTTACAAACAATTAAAACCTGTACTTATTTAAAAGAAAATTTCCCTGATTTTAATTTTGTTCCGGTCTATTGGATGGCTTCGGAAGATCATGATTTTGCGGAGATCAACCATTTTAAAACTGAGTCTAATTATTATGAGACCAATGAAAAATCAGGAGGTGCTGTAGGAAGAATCCATATTCATGATACGCATTTCATTTCCGAATTTGAAAAAGAATTCAAAGATTCTATTTTTGGAACCGAACTGATTTTGATGCTGAAAGAGTCTTATAAAGCAGGAAATACATTGACGGAGGCTATTAGAATTTTAGTCAACAGATTGTTCTCTGAATTCGGTTTGTTGATCTTGGATGGAGATTCAAGAGAACTCAAAAAACAGGTTAAAGGTATTTTCAAAGATGAGCTTCTTAATTTCAGTTTGAATAAGATTTCAAAAGAAAAAGTGGATTTTCTGACTGAGAAATATGGAAAAGTGCAAGTAAACCCTCGTGAGATCAATCTCTTCTATCTTTCAGAAACAAGAGACAGAATTGATTTTGACGGAAATAACTATTTCATTGTAGATAAAAATATCTCGTTTACAGAAGAAGAAATCTTAAATGAATTGGAAAATGCACCTGAAAAATTCAGTCCGAATGCTTTGATGCGTCCGGTGTATCAGGAATGTGTTTTACCCAATCTGGCTTATATTGGAGGGAACGCCGAGATTATGTATTGGCTGGAACTTAAAGATTATTTCAAAAAAATAAATATTCCCTTCCCGGTGCTGATTCCGAGAAATTCCATGTTGTTTTTAAAGGAGAAAACATTAGGGAAAATTCAGAAGCTGAATCTTAGAATAGAAGATTTTTTTGAGAATTTTACAACAATTATCAATCATAAAATAGTTGAGGATAATAGCATCTTAAAACTTTTAGACGAAAAAGAAAGTCTATTAATGAACAATTTTTCTGAACTGAAAGCTGTGGCGGAAACCACCGAAAAATCTTTTGGAAATATGGTGAAAGCCGAAGAAGTAAGACAGCTGAAATCATTTGCCCGAATGAAAAAGCGCCTTCTTCACGCAGAAAAAATTAAACAAAGCGAATTGCTGGAAAGATTGGAAAATCTGTTTCTGGATGTGCATCCTTCCAAGAATTGGCAGGAAAGAGTGTATAACTTTAGTGTATTTTTTGCTGACTTCGGGTATTCATGGCTTGAAACTTGTTTAGAAGAAATGGTGGTTCAGGAATCCAAATTGATTATTGTTGCCATTTAATTTTAAAGAAGTATTTTTGTAAATATAACGATCTATTATGATAAAGAGGTTTTTTATTTTATCCAGTATATGTATGGTTTTGGGAGCATCTGCTCAGAAATCACACACCGTTGTAAAAGGTGATACTCCTTACAATATTGCTAAAAGATACGGGCTCACTGTTGATGAATTACTTAAACTGAACCCTAAATTTAAAGAAGGGAAACTGGCAATTGGTGATGTTTTAACGGTAAAATCCGGAACAACTTCAGCTTCTAAAACAACTGTTGCTGAAAAGCCAAAAACAAATACTTCTTCTCAATCCGGGAAAATTATTTTACAGCCTAAACAAACGATTTACGGAATTACAAAACAATATCATATTTCCGAAACTGATCTTAGAGCACTTAATCCCGATCTTGATTCCCATATGAAGATTGGGGATGAAATCACTTTACCTCTTGCAAACATCAAAAAATACGGAGGAAGTGAGTCGCAAGTTGCTGTGGCAGCTCCTAAAGCTGTTGAAAAATCTGCCGATTCCGATACCATTGCAGACGGGGAATATGTTATACAAGCAAAAGATAATTATTACAGAGTCTCAAAACAATTCAATATTTCTCAAAAAGAATTATTTGCTTTAAACCCGGGATTAGAAGAAAGAGGACTGAAACCTGGAGAAAAAATTATTGTTAAAAAAACAAACACAGCTATAACTTCTGAACCTGTTAGCTCAAAAGAGAAAATGGATTCAGAAAGTGGAACTGTTGCAACTTCAGAAGCTGTTGCGGGCGATGATTTTGTTACTTATACCGTTCAGCAGGGCGATACTGTCTTTTCTATTGTCAATAAGTTTGGAATCTCTATTGATGAACTAATCGCTTTGAATCCTGATTTATCACATGGTTTAAAAGCAGGAATGGTTTTGAAAATTAAAAAACAGGATCCTGCTTATGTAAAGAAAAATGGGGATGCTTTAAGCGTTGTTTTAATGCTTCCTTTTGGATATAGTACAAACGAAACCCAGTACAGGTCTATGGCAATGGACTTCTTGACAGGAGCTAAATTAGCCATCGAAAGAAACGCGAGAAACGGTCAGAAGCTAGAAATTAAAATTGTGGACTCCGGTAACGAAGGAACTTTCAGAAACTCTTTGACACAAATCAATCCTGATAATACAGATTTGATTATTGGACCATTCTTCAAATCGAATGTCGTAGACGTTTTAGATTTTACAAAAAATCAAAAAATTCCGATTGTTGCTCCTTTTGCCAACTCTCCGGAATTATATAACTATAGCAACCTGATTATTGTAGAAACAAACGATCAGACCTATGCCGATAAAATTGTGGATGAAGTAAGAGCTTCTTACTCTGATCAAAAGATTTACATTGTCGCAGACGCTAAAAAAACGAATGCAAACTATATCAAGAGCGGTTTAGAAAAAGCGCTTAAGAAACCAAATGTAATTATCGTTAATTCTGCTTCCGAAATTCAGTTAGATCAGAATATGATGACGGGGCAGTCTGCTCCTGTGATTGCTGTTTTGGCTAATGATAGCAATGATGTGGGAGAAGCTTTTGCTAATAAAGTGATTTCTCTTTCCAAAGATGTGCAGGGAATAAAAGCGTTCAGTATGTATTATGCTCCTGTTTTTGAGAAAAAAGTAGATGAGCTTAGTCAGGCAAACTTAGTTTACCTTATGGATAGAAAAATCAATGCAGAAGGTAGTTTTGAAAAAGAAATTTTAGCAGCATACAAAAGCAAATATTGTAAGACACCTCCAAAATATGCAGTAATAGGATTTGATGTTGTAAATGATATGTTGACAAGAGAAAACAGAAAAGGAGAGATCTTCAGACAAATGAATAAAGTACAGACCCAGCTGGCTACCAAATTTGAGTTTGTAAAATCAAAAGCCAATGGAGCTTATGTAAATACTGGGTACAGAGTTATTAGGTTGGTTCCTTAAATGATTTAATTCACTTAAAGGTATTCTTAATTATACTTATATTTGCAAAATATTTTAAATCAATACATGAAAGCACTTGTATTTCCTGGGCAGGGTTCTCAGTTCGTAGGAATGGGAAAAGAATTGTATGATTCTCGAAAAGACATTAAGGACTTGATGGAATCTGCCAATGAAATTTTAGGGTTCGACATTCTTTCTATTATGTTTAATGGAACAGATGAAGATCTTAAAAAAACTGAGGTTACTCAACCTTCAATTTTTATACATTCAGTAGCTGCACTTAAAGCAGTAAACGGTCTTGGGGCTGAAATGGTTGCAGGGCATTCTTTAGGAGAATTTTCAGCGTTGGTTGCCAATGGAGTTTTATCTTTTGACGATGGCTTGAAATTGGTTTCTGAAAGAGCAAAAGCGATGCAGGCAGCTTGTGATGCGAATCCAAGTTCTATGGCGGCGATTTTAGGATTGGAAGATGCTAAAGTTGAAGAAATCTGCGCACAGATTAGTGGAATTGTAGTTCCTGCCAATTACAACTGTCCCGGACAATTGGTAATTTCTGGAGAAACAGTTGCTGTTGAAGAAGCTTGCGTAAAATTAAAAGAAGCAGGAGCAAAAAGAGCATTGTTGTTACCTGTAAACGGAGCATTCCATTCTCCATTGATGCAACCCGCACAAGAAAGATTGGCTGCTGCTATTGAACAGACAAAATTCAGAAAAGCTACTATTCCTGTGTATCAGAATATTACGACTACTTCAGTTTCTGATCCGGATGAAATTAAAAAAAATCTGATTGCTCAATTAACAGGTCCTGTAAAATGGACGCAGTCAGTTCAGAATATGATTAAAGACGGTGCAACTAATTTCGTAGAAGTTGGACCGGGGAAAACGTTACAAGGGTTGATCAAGAAGATTGATGGTTCTGTGGACGTAGCTTCTGCAATCTAATCTAATAAAAAAATCATGGGCGAGATATTTTCACCAGGGAAGCTAATGCTGACTTCAGAATATTTCGCGATGGACGGAGCTCTTGTCTTAGCGGTACCTACCAAGCTGGGACAAGAGTTTTCTTTTAAAGAAAAAAATGATGAAAAATCCCTTATATGCTGGGAAGCCTATCATCAAAATAAACTTTGGTTAAAAGCTGTCATAGATTATCAAAACTGGCAGATCCTGGAAACCAATATTCCTTCAAGTGCTGAATTTATCTTGAAAACATTAAAGAACGTTCAGGCACTTTCTACTATTAAATTCAAAAACAATTTTACTTATCACTTAACAACCAATCTTCAGTTTCCGGCAGATTATGGTTTGGGTAGCAGTTCTACTTTAATGAACAATCTTGCGGAATGGGCTGAAGTTGATCCTTTCTATTTAAATAAGATAAGCTTGGGAGGTAGTGGTTATGATATTGCGGTAGCAAAAGAGAAATCTGCCATCATTTTTCAGAGCGTTCCTGAGGTTAAATATGAAAAGGTGGACTTTGATCCCCCTTTCAAAAATGAACTAATTTTTATCCACTTAAATCAGAAGCAGGATAGCCGTGAAGGAATCAGTCTTTACAAGTCAAAAACAAAGTCCCAAAAACTGGTCGATGAATTTTCGGATCTTACAAGAAATATTTTACTATGTAGCGAATTGGAAAATTTTTCTGAACTAATGTTGATTCATGAGCAAAGAATCTCCAATTTTCTTGAAATTCCGACAGTTAAAGCGAGGTTTTTCGCTGATTGTCCGGTATTTATCAAAAGTTTAGGCGCTTGGGGTGGAGATTTTGTAATGAGCTCAAAATTTGAGGGCTTTAAGGACTATTTTTGGGGAAAAGGTTTTCACACAATTTTTGAGTATTCTGATTTAATTAACTGATTTGCAGTTTTTTATAAACTCGTTTTTTTATTTGCCATTCTGACTTATATCATTATATTTAGACCACTTTTAACAATTAATTAATATTAATTTTGTTGAACAAAAAAAGAAATAGAAAAATATAAGTAAAATGAAAAACGCTAAAATCATCCAAGATTTAGAAAAATTAGGGATTAAAGGAGACTATCAGGTAATATATAATCCTTCGTATGAAGAATTGTATCAGGCTGAAGTTTCTCCTGAAAATCAAGGGTTTGAAAAAGCAGAGCTTACGGAATCTGGTGCGGTATCGGTAAAAACAGGAATTTTCACGGGTCGTTCACCTAAAGATAGATATATAGTTCAGGATGATGTTACAAGAGAAACAATTTTCTGGGATGGTAAAGTTAACTTACCAACTACGCTGGAAATCTTTAAATCTTGTAAAGATTTAGTGCTGAACCAACTTTCTGATGCAAAAAAGATCTATGTAGTAGATGCTTTCTGTGGAACAAACGCAGATACGAGATTAAAAGTAAGGTTCATTGTTGAAGTAGCGTGGCAGGCACATTTTGTTACTAACATGTTTATTCGTCCTTCGCATTACGAGCTGGAAAACTTTGGAGAGCCGGATTTCACTGTAATCAACGGTTCTAAAACTACCAATCCAAACTGGGAAGCTCAGGGATTGAATTCCGAAAACTTTGTGATGTTCAACCTTACTGAAAAACTTCAGATCATTGGAGGTACTTGGTACGGCGGGGAAATGAAAAAAGGAATGTTCGCTATGATGAACTACTATCTTCCGTTAAAAGGTATGGCTTCTATGCACTGTTCTGCGAACGTAGGAGAAGAAGGGGATGTTGCTCTTTTCTTCGGACTTTCAGGAACAGGAAAAACGACTTTATCCGCAGATCCGAAAAGATACTTAATCGGTGATGATGAGCATGGTTGGGATAACAATGGAGTGTTCAACTATGAAGGAGGCTGTTATGCAAAAGTAATTGATCTTTCTGCTGAAAAAGAACCGGACATTTTCGCTGCCATTAAAAGAGATGCATTATTGGAGAATGTTGTAGTAAATAATGGTGTTGCTGATTATACAGACGGATCTATCACTGAGAATACAAGGGTTTCTTATCCGATTTATCATATCAATAAAATTGTGTTGCCTTCAAAAGCAGGACATGCAAAAAAGATTGTTTACCTTTCTGCAGACGCATTTGGGGTATTGCCTCCGGTTTCTGTTTTGAATGAAGACCAGGCCCAATATCACTTCCTTTGCGGATATACCTCAAAATTGGCAGGAACTGAAAGAGGAATTACTGAGCCGGAACCATCTTTTTCTCCAGCATTTGGTGAAGCATTTTTAACATTACATCCGACAATGTATTCAAAAACATTGATCGGGAAAATGAAAGAGCATGGCGCAAAAGCTTACCTGGTAAATACAGGTTGGAATGGTACCGGAAAGAGAATTTCTTTAAAGGATACAAGAGCGATTATTGATTCAATTATTGATGGTTCTATAGAAAATGCTCCTAAAGCAATGGTTCCTATTATGAATCTTGAAATTCCTACAACATTACCAAATGTTTCTGAAGGTATCTTGGATCCGAGAGATACTTATAGCAATGTTTCTGAATGGGAAGAAAAAGCAAAAGACTTGGCTGCAAGATATATCAAGAACTTTGAGCAGTATTGCAATACTGAAGAAGGTAAAAAATTGATTCCTTCAGGACCTCAGTTACAAGAACAAACAACAAACTAAAAATAAAATCCTCATCATTTGATGAGGATTTTTTTATTCTAAAGATTTTACAAATCAGTCAGATCAAATATATTTTCAAACATCTGCGCCATCTGTAAAATCAGAACGAGAACGATTAGCTATTTCAAACTCAAAACAGCCAGCCTATAACCGTCCATTCCAAATCCTGATAAAACCGCATCCGTATTTGCAGCCGTTACGGATTTCTGGCGGAACTCTTCTCTTTTATAAATATTACTGATATGTACCTCTACTTTCGGCTTCTGAATATTTTTTAAACAATCTGCAATTGCATAAGAATAATGGGTAAAAGCTCCCGGATTAATAATCAGAGCATCAAAGTCATTCTTCTGAAGCCTGTTAATCAGTTCGCCTTCAATATTCGACTGGTAATACTGTATTTGATGAGAAGAAAATTCAGATTTTAAGTTTTCCAAACAATCCTCCATCGAAATCGTTCCATAAATTTCCGGCTCTCTTGTTCCTAATAAATTGAGATTAGGACCATTTATAATTAAAACTTTCATTTGATAAAATTAAAAAGTTTTTTGAATTAATCGTACGTCAGTTCGAGTGTTTTTCGAAATGAAATGAAGAAAAATGTATCGAGAGCTGTCTTAAAACTCAAAATATGCTCAAAATGAAAATAGAATTTTTTTTTCAAATCCATTTTAGAGTAAAAATTTAGGATTGCATTATTTTTAATGATATTTCTCATGTTTATAAATTTAACATTTTTTATAACTGTCTATTTTTGTTTGTTTTAAAATAAAATTTAGTTAATTTTTATAAAATTTATAATTAAAATTTTAAAGTCTACTTGTTTTGTGGACTTTTTGTTTTTAGATTTGCAACGGCTTATAAAGAAAGATGGAGGGAACTGACCCTGTGAAATCTTAACAACCTGCATTATGCAAGGTGTTACATTCAGCCTTGAAAAAGGAAAGATGAGCACAGTGTTAATCATGATTATTGATGCTATTTGCTGTCTTTTCTATAAAAGAATAAAATTTAATTAATAGCAAATAAAATTGATTATGATTAATAAAAATTTAATTATTTCTAAAGTTTGGATTCCCCCCGTTGCAACCTTCTTTCTTGGGATCGGTAATGTGAATGGCCAGGAAGCAAAAAAAGATACGCTTCATGAAAAAGAAATAGATGAAGTGGTTGTTGTGGCGTATGGAAAAGCTAAGAAAACAAGCTATACAGGTTCGGTAGCGACGATTTCGAGTGAGAAAATTAATAACAGGCCTGTTACCAACATCACAAAAGCATTGGAGGGGCAGGTTCCCGGACTTCAGGCGGTAAGCGCTTCAGGACAGCCGGGGTCTACAGCATCAATCAGAATTCGTGGAATCGGTTCTGTCAGTGCGTCGAGTAATCCTTTATTTGTGGTAGACGGGATACCTTTTGACGGAAATATCAACGCGATAAGTCCTAATGATATTGAATCGATCAGTGTTCTGAAAGATGCTACAGCAAGTTCATTATATGGCTCCAGAGGGGCAAATGGTGTAATTATCATAACGACTAAATCCGGTAAAAAGGGCGAAGCGAGAGTAAACTTTAATATAAGCCAGGGTTTCTCAAGCAGAGCAGTAAAGGATTATGAGCAGGTAACCACCGACCAATATTTTCAATTGTATTGGGAAGCCTTGAGAAACGGATACACATCAAGCCAGGTTTCTTCCCAGCAGGCGGCACAGATGGCAACCGATAATTTGGTAAACGCTTTAGGAATCAATCCTTACGGAGCAAATTATGTAAAACCAGTAGGAACTGACGGGAAACTTTTGCCGGGTGCAACAGCTTTATGGAATGACAACTGGAAAGATATTTTGCAGAGAACGGCTTCCAGAAATCAGGTTGATTTGGATTTTAGTGGAGGAAATGAGAAGAGCAATTATTTTTTCTCTTTAGGATATTTGGATGATAAAGGAATTGCCATTGAGTCTGGCTTCAGAAAATACAGCACAAGATTAAAAATCAATTCTGAAGTCAAAAAATGGCTGAATGTAGGAGCGAATTTAGCGTATACGAACAGTCTTCAGGAAGCACCGCCGTCATCGGATTCGAGAACGGATAATGTGATCAATGCGGCGAGAGTTATACCATCTTTTTATCCTTACTACGAAAGAAATGCAGACGGAAGCTATAAATTGGACTCCAGCGGAAATTATATTTATGATTTCGGAAAATACAGGCCTACAAGTGCATTACAAAATGAAAATGCTGCAGCAACATTACCTTTGGATAAAAATGAGAACAGAGAAGATAACTTCTCAGGGAAAGGTTTTGCAGAATTCACTTTCCTGCCTGAATTGAAATTTAAATCAAGCTTTTCGGTTGATCTGGTTAATTATAATGGCCATTATTATACCAATCCGTTATTAGGAGAGGGAACTGAAATCGGGGGGGCTGTTACAAAAACCAATTCGAGAACGCTGTCCTACACAACAAGTAATATTTTAACCTACGATAAAAAATTCGGACAGCATCACATCAATATTTTGGGTGGTCAGGAATTTTACCATTACGAATATCAGACGATTTCAGGAAGCCGAAGCCAGTTTTCATTGCCGTATTATTATGAGCCTGATGCTGCAGCTTTGCTGGGAAGCTTCTCAGGAAATAGTGACAAATTGGGATTGTTGAGTTTCTTAGGGAAAGCTGAATACGATTATAAAAATAAATATTTTGTTTCAGGATCGGTAAGAGCAGACGGCTCTTCAAGATTCTCTCCGGAAAACAGATGGGGGACATTCTGGTCGGTAGGAGGATCATGGAAGGCGTCGAATGAAGATTTTATTAAAAATTTAAATGTCTTTAACCAGTTGACACTTCGTGCAAGCTACGGAGGCCAGGGAAATGATAAGCTGAGTACTTATTATGCTTACCAAAGTTTATATGCTTTTTATAATAATTTGGGAGAAGGAGGAACGGTAGCAAGCAAACTGCCGACTCCGGATCTGAAATGGGAAACCAACCTGAATTTGAATGCAGGTATTGAATTTTCTGTTCTGAATAACAGAATTAAAGGTAATGTAGAATATTTCCAGAGAAAAAGTAAAGATCTTCTGTTTGGAATGCCTTTGGCTCCGTCATTAGGTTTCAGTGAATATCAGGCGAATATTGGTGAACTAAAAAATACCGGTTTTGAATTTTCATTATTCACAACACCCATTAAAACAAAAGATTTTGAGTGGAATGTGGATGTGAATTTAAGTACTCTCAAAAATGAAATCACGAAACTTCCGAAAGGCTCTATTGTAAGTGGTACAAAACTATTGCAGGTAGGTGGTTCTGTTTATGATTTCTTCATTCCTGAATGGGCAGGAGTAGATCCGAATAACGGAAAGCCGCTTTGGAAAACGATTACAACAGATGCCAGCGGAAATACGGTAGAAGGAACCACTTCAGAATATGCAAAAGCTACAAAAACACTGCAGGGTTCATCTCTTCCGAAAGTAATGGGAGGAATTACCACGAGTCTGGCTTACAAAAACTTTGATTTTTCAACCTTAGTATCATTTGCTATTGGAGGAAAAATTTTAGATACGGATTATACGATGCTGATGCATAACGGAAGTTCAGCAGGTAGAGCCTGGAGTGCGGAAATGCTGAACAGATGGACGCCTGAAAACCGTTACACCGATGTCCCGGCTTTAAGTACAACAACGAATAACTGGACTTCAACATCTTCAAGATTCTTATACTCGGGGACGTATGCTAGAGTGAAAAATGTGAGCTTAGGCTATACACTTCCATCGGATTATTTTGAAAAAATAGGTTTGAAGAAGTTCAGAGTTTATGTTCAGGCAGAAAACCTTTTAACATTCTATAAGCATAAAGGAATGGATCCTGAACAAACCTTAGACGGAACAACCTATTACAGATATCCTGCCATGAGGACAATTACGTTTGGTGTACAGGCAACTCTTTAACATTTAAAATGAAAAACAATGAAAAAATTAAAATATATATCTTTTGCATTAATCACAGCATGGTCTTTAATCAGCTGTGAAAGTGATCTGGAAACTGCTCCGACCAATCAGGCTAATGAAGAGGAAGTTTTCAAGACAGCAGAAAGTGCGGAAACGGTAATCAACGGAACCTGGGCTAAATTTAATGACGATGGGACAACTTACGCGAATATCGGGTACTCCACAGTGTTGAGAACAAGTGATGCTATGGGAAGTGATGTGGCGGTTTTAACCAATAAATATGGATTTCCCGGAGCGTATGCTTTTACAGATTTGGTGAATAATACGGGAAGCAGGCCACTTTTTATCTGGAGTCTGCTGTATTCTACCATCAATAATATGAACAATGTTCTTGCAAGAATCGATGGAGTAGAGGGGAGCCAGGAGAAAAAAAATCAGGTGAAAGGTCAGGCTAAAGCATTGAGGGCATTTTGTTATTTAAATCTGGCGAGTTTTTATCAATTCAGTTATTTAAAAGATAAAACGGCTTTAACGGCTCCAATTTATACTGAACCGACAACAACAAGCTCAGTAGGAAAGAAAAAAGCCAGCCTTGAAGAAATCTATACTTTAATTAAAAGTGATTTGGCAGATGCGGATCAGTTGCTTCAAAGTTATTCAAGAAACAACAAGGACAAAATTGACAGATCAGTTGTCAATGGATTACTGGCAAGAGCTTATTTGAATACCGGAGACTGGACAAAAGCTGCAGCTTCTGCAAAAATTGCGAGAAATGGGTATGCTTTGATGACGGCGGAAAAATATAAAGACGGATTCAATGATATCAGTAATGGAGAATGGATCTGGGGACACGGCCAGACACAGGAACAGTCAGGTGAAAGCTATGCTTTCCACTTTTTAGATGTGTCGTCTTCGGGAAGTTATTATTACAGCTTTATGGCGGATCCTTATTTTAAAGACCTGTTTGATACCAATGATATCCGTTATTCACTGTTTTCATGGGATGGAAATCCGGGAAGGGAAGGATTGCTGCGATATGCGAAGTTTAAATTTAAAGCCAATTTAATTGCAGATATTGTTTACATGAGAGCTGCTGAAATGTATTTAATTGAGGCCGAAGCTGAAGCGAGAAGCGGAAATGTTACAAATGCTGTAACCGTTTTAAATCAGTTGAAATCAGCAAGAAACGCCAATCAATATTCTGGTTCTTTAGCACAAAACGATGTGATCAAAGAAGTATTGATTGAAAGACGAAAAGAATTGTTTGGTGAAGGATTCTCATTGTCAGACATTATCAGAACGCAGGGAACTGTCGTGAGAAAACCGTTTACCAATTCAAGCGGACAGGCGATTCAGGTACAGATCACGACTCCGGCTGGTGTTGTAAAAACCGTTAACGGAAGAGGACATACGATTTTTGCATTCCCTGATCAGTCTCCGTTTGTAGCCAACAGCAAATATTATTTATTCTCTATTCCGCAGAAAGAGATTGAAAATAATCCGAATTTGTAATAATTAAAAAGAGCAAGTGAATTTCTTGCTCTTTTTTATTTATAGTGTGAAAATATAATCTGTGATTGTCAGAAATGGGTTAGTTTATTGGTATTAAATTATCTAATTTCATTGTTTTGAGATGATATTATTACAATTAATCTATATTTATATAGTAGTTGCTATTCTTGCCCTTGGTAATTTTTTGAATGAGGTTATTTTTATCAATTTTAATGGTATCCGAATTCTTTATTATTTTAACACTCTTGTACGGGAAGTAATCTGAGTTCGGGGCGCCTAAATAAGAGAATAATAAAATATTTTGATTTTTATTTACTTTATAAAGCTCTTTTAGATTTGATGAGCCCACCTTTTTTGAAATAATTGAATCACAAATAGGCCCTCTTTTGCTTACCAACCGATTTTCTATTGCACGATCAGTTTCAACATATAAGTTATTTTGTGATTTGTTTCTAATGTATATGGTATACCCAGGATCACAGCTTACTAATAATCCTAGGAATAATATCATTATTATGTTTTTCATATTTGAATTGATTTAAGTTGGTTATCCAATATAATTTTTTTTAAAACAGTAAAGTAATTAAAAAATGTTATTTATACATATAACGTTTGGGTTGAAGTTATTTTTAATACCTTGAATTTTGCAATATGATTGCAACAATTTTAGAAAGACTTTTGTAAACTTAAATGACGTCTGATAGATGTAAACAGAAGCAGCCAATGATGAAAACATTGAAAAAACAGCTAACTTTGAGAAGAACCTTAAATCCTGAAGAATGAAAACACACATCGAAGATAAATTGATTAACAAAAATACCAAACCTACAAGTATGAGGATTTTGGTATATGACTTTTTAAGTTCTCAGGACGCAGCATTATCATTGTCTGAAATCGAAAGTCACTTCGATCATGCAGACCGGACTACCATCTACAGAACATTAAAAACTTTTGAAGAAAAAGGAATTGTCCACAGTATTCAGGAGAATACAACAACAAAATATAAGCTTTGCCATGACGGATGCGACGAAACTACGCATAAAGACTGGCATCTGCACTTCTACTGCAAAATCTGCAAACAGACCACCTGTAAAGAAGATATCTCGTTTCCGGAAAATGTTCAGACAAATTTCAGAATAGATGAAATAAGACTTTTTGCGAAAGGAATTTGTGAAACTTGTCTCGAAAGTTTGCAATAGCATTGCATTCAGTTTGCTCCTAATTTTGATTAAAATTTTTAAGTTATGGAAGAATGCTGTAGCACAAAACCAAAAAAAGAACATAATCACAATCATGAAGGTCATGATCATGGTCATTCTCATGATACGGGAGATCAATCAGTATTTCAGATGTTTCTGCCGGCGATAATCTCCTTTGTTTTATTATTAGTAGGTATTGCTTTAGACAATTATATAAAACAGGATTGGTTTGTTGGCTGGATTCGTTTAGTGTGGTATTTAGTTGCTTACATTCCTGTTGGATTGCCTGTTTTAAAAGAAGCCTATGAAAGCATCACAAAAGGCGATGTTTTTTCTGAATTTTTCTTAATGGGAATCGCAACAGTAGGAGCTTTTGCTATTGGTGAATACCCCGAAGGTGTTGCAGTAATGCTTTTCTATTCGGTAGGTGAAGTTTTCCAGGCAATGGCAGTAACGAGAGCAAAAAGCAATATCAAATCCTTGCTCGATCAACGTCCTGATGAAGTAACCGTTTTAAAAGATGGTAAACCTGAAACTGTAAAAGCCGAAAACGTAAATATTGGTGAAATAATTCAGTTAAAATCGGGGGAGAAACTGGGATTGGATGGAGAGCTGTTATCTGAAACAGCTTCATTTAATACGGCTGCATTAACGGGTGAAAGTAAACCGGATATCAAAACCAAAGGAGAAACTGTTCTAGCGGGAATGATTAATTTAAATACAGTCAGCTTGGTGAAAGTCACCACGGCTTACAAAGACAGTAAGCTGAGCAAGATTTTGGAATTGGTTCAGAATGCAACGGCTCAGAAAGCTCCAACAGAATTATTCATCAGAAAATTTGCGAAAATTTATACACCGATTGTTGTTTTTCTCGCTATCGGGATTACGCTATTGCCATACTTTTTTGTTGAAGACTATCAATTCAAAACCTGGCTGTACAGAGCATTGGTATTCCTGGTGATTTCCTGTCCCTGTGCATTGGTGATTTCCATTCCGTTGGGATATTTCGGAGGAATAGGAGCGGGAAGCCGCAATGGGATCTTATTCAAAGGAAGTAACTTCTTGGATGTTTTGGCAAATGTTCAGAATGTAGTGATGGACAAAACCGGGACGATGACGGAAGGGGTTTTCAAAGTCCAGGAAGTTGATTTTGATAATGAATTTAATAAAGATGAAATTTTAAAATTCGTCAATGCTTTAGAAAGTAAAAGTTCGCATCCCGTTGCAACCGCAATCCATGAGTATGTTGGAGAAATTGATCACTCCATTTCATTGGAAAATGTGGAAGAAATTGCAGGACACGGATTAAAAGCAATCATTAGCGGAAAGGAATTACTTGTAGGTAATTTCAAGTTGATGGATAAGTTCGGAATCAGCTACCATATAAAACCTGAAAATATTGTCTATACCTTAATTGCTGTGGCTTATGATAAAAAGTTTGTCGGTTATTTAACAATTGCAGATTCTATTAAAGCCGACGCACAATTAACCATCGATAAATTAAAATCATTAAACGTAGCAACGACAATGCTGAGTGGAGATAAACCGTCTGTTGTGAAGTATGTTGCCGATACTCTAGGAATTCAGAATGCTTACGGAGACCTGCTTCCTGAAGACAAGGTGAATAAAGTAAAAGAAATCAAAGCAAAAAATCAGACCGTAGCATTTGTAGGAGATGGAGTAAATGATGCACCTGTTGTTGCTTTAAGCGATGTAGGAATTGCCATGGGCGGATTGGGAAGCGATGCGACGATTGAAACCGCAGATGTCGTAATTCAGGATGACAGACCCAGTAAAATTCCAATGGCGATCAATATAGGAAAGCAAACTAAAAAAATAGTTTGGCAGAATATTGTCCTGGCGTTTGCAGTTAAAGCAATTGTTCTGACGTTGGGGGCGGGAGGATTGGCAACGATGTGGGAAGCGGTTTTTGCAGATGTTGGGGTTGCGTTGTTGGCTATTTTAAATGCGGTAAGAATTCAACGGATGAAATTTTAAATAAACTATAGATCATTTCCCACTGATCCCACAAATTTCACAGATTAAAAATGTAGATAACATCTGTGCGATCTGTGGGAAAAGCATCCTGAAATTTATCTCCCGCAGATCACACAGATGTCACAGATGATTGCACTTGTTTTTTATTGCAATTAGAATATAAAAATCTGCGTAATCAGCCCAATTTACGGGAGATAAAATTTAAATACATTTAGCATCTATTTAAATCAACCTCCTGCAGGTTCCACGAATATAAATAGGTCTGTGTAATCTGAGAGATCTGTGGGAAAAAAATAACAATGACATTCATCATAAATCAACCGTAAAAACAAATTTCAGTAGTATATTTGTAGAAGAGAATTGATTGTTGAAGTTTTTCATTTCCATATTTATTATTTTCACAATTGCGATACGTCCTGTGTTGCCTTTGATTAATTATGCGGTTAATTATGATTACATCGTTAAAAACCTTTGTGAAAAAAGAAATATTCCCCAGTCTACCTGTAAAGGGAAATGTTATGTTGAAAAAGAACTGGCAAAGACAGAAAAACAGTCAAATAATAGCCAGAATATAAAAATTACCGGCTTAGATGTTTTTCTTTCTCAAGAGATTCTTTCCTTTTCAGACAAAAATCAATTTGATATTCCTATAAAAAGTCCATCCTCGGATTATAGCAAATCTCACACTTCAGAATATTTCGCCAGGATATTCCATCCTCCTTTGTCTTAAATGATTTAAACTAAATTTTTAGTTAGCTTAAATCACTGATTTTATCAAGTTTCAAGAAAATTAAAAATATCTTTAGGTGAAATAGAATGCTTAAAGAATCATGGACTTGGCTTCTTCAAAATTGATTCAGCTCATATTAATTTTAGTTTAAAAATCAATTATTTTTTCAATACCACTATTAATTTCAATTTAATTTAAAATGAAATCAAAAATTTTTTTGACGGCATTATTGTCCGTTTCATTAATGGCATGTGCTCAGGAAACCCCTAAAGTAAAGCATAAAAAAGCCAATACCGCTGTAAAATCAGATGTAAAAAAGATAAAATTTGCCAACGCAGTAGATCCTATATGTCATATGCCGACAGAGCCTGATATGAAAGATACGGCAGTATATAAAAATAAAACGTACGGTTTTTGCAGTTCATTATGCAAAGACGAATTCAAAAAAAATCCTGAAAAGTATGCCCAAAAATAAAAACCCAAACAATACAAAAAGCAAAGTGATTATTCCGATTGCGGTTTTTGCGTTGCTTTTTCTGGGAATCGGTGTAGGAATGGGCTACTTTAAAAAGAACCTTTATACGGTAATGAAGGTTCCTGATTTCCAGTTGACGGACCAGGATAATAAAAAAATCACCAACAAAGATATGCTTGGAAAAGTGTATTTGGTAGAATTTTTTTTCAGCAGATGTACTACAATCTGTCCGGTAATGAATACTAACATGAGAGCAATTGAGGACGAGATCAACAACCCTGATTTCGGAATTATTTCAATAAGTATTGATCCCGAAAATGATACCCCTCAATCACTGAAAGAACATGCTCAAAGAATTGGTGTAAAGTCTCCGAACTGGCATTTTTTAACGGGTAACAGAGATTATATCGGAAAATTGGCAGATCAGTTCAATATTTACGTTGGGGACAAAGAAGATGAAAGCGAAAGTCTTAATCACAGCGGAATGATTGCTCTTGTAGATGAAGAAGGGAATATCCGCTGCAGATATAATAAAGACAATATGCCGATCCTTTATTATTCCGGGTTAAACTATGAGGATCCGGAAGGAAAAACAGCGAAACTGATGGGGAAATATCATCCTGACCGGGAGATATTAATTGAAGACATTAAGAAATTATTAAAATAATTATTGTTTAACCACTAAAAAACAAAACATTATGAAAATTTTAAAAATTGCTGCCTTAAGCGCAGTTTTCGCGGCGCAGTTTGCATTAGCTCAGTTCAAACAGACGCCTTTGCCGTATGCTTACAATGCACTGGAGGGTAATATTGATGCACAGACCATGGAAATTCATTATTCAAAACATGCAGCTGCCTATGTTGCGAATCTGAATAAAGCCATTGCAGGAACACCACAGGAGAAACAAACCTTGTTTCAGATTTTATCGAATGTATCAAAATTGCCGGCTGCAGTGAGAAATAATGCAGGAGGTCATTACAACCACGAATTGTTCTGGACGGTTTTAACGCCTGAAAAAAATACACAGCCATCTGCAAAACTGGCAAAAGCGATTAATGATGCTTTCGGAAGTATGGATGCCTTCAAGGAAAAGATGAGCAAAGCGGGAGCAGACCGTTTTGGCTCAGGATGGGCTTGGTTAGCGGTAGATAAAAGCGGAAAACTATTCGTTTCCTCGACACCTAATCAGGACAATCCCTTGATGGATGTTGTGGAAGAAAAAGGAACTCCTATTTTCGGTATTGATGTATGGGAGCATGCTTATTATCTGAAATATCAGAATAAGAGAGCTGATTATTTAGCTGCGATCTGGAACGTAACCAACTGGAAGGAAATCAGCAGAAGATACGAAGAAGCGACCAGCAAAAAATAATGATTGAATGAACTTAGTTTGCAGCATATTTCTCACTTTATTTGTGGTATTCAGGCCTCTGGTTCCACTGGTGGAATATGCTGTAAATTATGAGTATATCTCCGAAGTGTTGTGTATCAATAAGAGCAATCCGGAGATTCACTGTAACGGAAAATGTTACCTGAGCAGGGAAATAGCGAAAACAAATGATACCGATTCTTCCCCTTTAAACAAAACAAAAAATTCAGGACAGAAATTACTGGATATCTACGTTCTCCCTGAAATTGCTGAAATTACTGCAGCAGAAAAAAAATTCTTTTCAAATTCTAATTTCCTTTATAAAACAGCGTACTCTTTCCTGTTTTTAAAACATATTTTCAGACCACCCGTTTTTTAAGTTATTTTTCAAAATCTTGTTTTACTGCAAGAGTTTTCATCTTTAATTTAAATGTGTAACTGTCATTCCATAGGAGTCTCGGCGAAGATGTTCACGTTATAATTTAAATAACTCCCCTTAGATTTCTACGAAATGACAAAGAGGTGCTTATTCTGTGTCAGCTTTTGCAGTTAAAAAAATGAACGTTCTACCGTTCAATCAATAATCAATTAAAAATTTTAACTTAAAAAATCAACAATGAAAATTTATAAATTTTTATCATTATCCCTTATTGCTTTTTCTTTTTTCACTTTTATCTCCTGTCGTAGCAACGATGAAGATGACTCATCAGCAGAAGCAAAGGGAAACCTTCAGCTCAAATTTGAAAACGGGTTTAATAATCTGGGAGATATCGTTTTGAATCAGACCACACAAACATCTTCACAGGGACAGAAGCATCAGTTCTCCAACATAAAATATGTGATCAGTAACATCAGTCTGATTGATGAAAACGAAAATGAATTTAAATATCACGAAAATAATCCTGATAAAGGTGCTTTCATCATCGACCAGGCTGATGCAATTGCAGGCATTGTCTATGTTAATCTCAATGAAATCCCGAAGAACAATTATAAAAAAATAAAATTGGGTTTGGGAATCAGTCAGAATGCCTATCTGTTGGGACAGGACGGGCAAGCGGAATTCTGGAATAAGGCCAAACAAAAAGGAATGTCTTGGTCCTGGGCGGCAGGTTATGTTTTTGTAAAGCTCGAAGGGAAATACGGGATCAATTCTCTCGACACAGAATTCATGAATCATACCGGAAATATGGGGAATGTAACGGCCAATGGTACTCCGGATCTTTACCGGGAAATTACTTTGAATCTTCCGACAACAGCAAGAGTGACAAATCAAATTACACCTTCTATTCATATTCTGGCTGATCTTAATCAGTATTTAAGTGGAGAAACGCCGTTGTTTTTAAATTCTACCAATAATATGATGATGGGCTCAAGCCAACATTTAGTAAATGTAACGGATAACCTGACGAAAATGTTTAAAGTAGACCATGTTCACAATGATTAAGATATTTCAAACCGGGTTATTATCCTTATTTTTTTTAAGTTTTGTATCATGTTCTGATGAGGTGATAGAACCGTTGGAAAAAGATGAGGTTTACAGTCTTTCATTCCCGTCGTACTTTCCGGAAATGATTTTTGATACCTCCGGAAATCCGGTCACAAAAAACGGCGTGGAGTTGGGACGAAAATTATTTTATGAAGGAAGACTTTCGCGCAACAATACGATTTCATGCGGGTTCTGTCATATCCAGGAAAATGCGTTTACACATCACGGTCATACGGTAAGTCATGGAGTAGACGACAGAATCGGAATCCGGAATGCACCACCCATTCAGAATATGGCTTTTCTAAAGCGATATATGTGGGACGGAGTGGTCCATAATCTGGATGAACAGCCGATTATTCCCATTACCAATGAAGACGAAATGGATAGCTCGATGCCGGAAGTAGTTTCGAAGTTAAGTTCAGATGTTAAATATAAGAAATTGTTCAAGGCAGCTTATGGAGATGAGAATATTACAGGAGAAAGAGTACTGAAAGCATTATCCCAGTTTATGGTAACCATGATTTCCGCGGATTCTAAATATGACAGGGTAAAGCAAGGAAAAGAAAATTTTTCTTCAGAAGAAACACAAGGCATGAGCTTATTTCAGCAAAAATGCGCGTCTTGTCACAGCGGAGCATTATTTACGGATGAAAGTTTCAGGAATACAGGAATGTATTACAACGTGCAGTTTAAAGATGCAGGAAGGTATCGGGTGACACTTGATCAAAACGACTGGATGAAATTTCGGGTGCCGAGTTTGCGAAATGTAGAATATACAGCACCTTATATGCACGATGGAAGATTTTATACATTGGAAGCGGTACTTAATTTTTATTCAGATAACGTAGAAAACAGTCCGAATCTTGATCCGCAACTGAAGAAAAACGGACATCTAGGAATTGCGATGAAACCTCAGGAAAAACAACTGATTATTGCTTTTCTGAAAACACTTTCCGATAAAAATTTTATCACGAATCCAAAATTTGCAGAATAAAATGAAGAAGTTTTTTTTAATCATAGGTCTGATTTTGTTGAATGGATTTCAGGCTAAAACAATCCATGATAGCCTTTTTATTCCTAAGTATTTTAATCCGGTTGTTTTAGATGATTGTGATGCTTGCGGATGTGCTGCAGGAAACGGCTCTTCCGGTTTTGAATCTTTACTGAATCCTCAGTTTATCGGGATTAAATATTTTGCCCAGCATTATAAAGCGAAGGAAAACCTATTTGTAAAGGACTTAACTAAGGATCAGTATTTTAATACTATACAGCTTTGGGGTAAAATTCCTTTGACGAAAAAACTAAGTGTGTATGCAAGCTTACCGTTTCATTTCCATGAAAAGAAAACTATGCAGGGAGATATCAATATCAATGGAATCGGAGATTTGAACCTGATGGGAATTTATCAGTTTTTGAATTCAAAAGATAATACCCATCAGCTGAATGGAGGATTTGGACTGAAACTTCCGCTGGGGAAATTTGATGAAAAGGGTATTACAGGTGTCAATCCGAGCTTTCAGTTAGGAACAGGAAGTTGGGATTATCAGATGGTTGTCAATTATAAATTTCAGAAAAATAAGATCGCTGTTCTGCTGAATACAGATTACATTGTTAAAACTGAAAATAAAAAACATTACCATTTCGGAAACCAGTGGAATTATGCGGCAACAGGCTTTTACCAGCTTTTAGGAAATGATATAACTGTTTTTTCGGGAAAGGCAGGTTTCCAGGGGGAAGTTTATGACAGAAACAGACAATTTGATGAGGTTTTACCTAATACAGCAGGAAGCGCTTTGTATGGTAAAATTGGTTTTGAAACCTCTTATAAAAGATTCAGCTTGGGAAGTGAAGTCATGCTTCCCGTATATTCCCGTTTGGCGGGAGGTGATATTGAAGCTAAATCCCGTTTCAGTATTTTCCTGAATCTCGGGATTTAACTGATATTTTAAAGTAGTAATGGAACACTTGTTGTTAACCTCCACCGAGAAAAGGTGGAGGTTTCTTTATTTTTTTAGATTAGGCAGAAATGCGGTGATGATTCCCATTAATGGTAAAAATGCGCAGATTTTAAATACATATTCAATACTGGTATCGTCTGCAACTGCTCCTAATACGGCCGAACCGATTCCGCCCATTCCAAACATAAATCCAAAGAACAATCCTGCAACCAATCCTATTTTATTAGGCAAAAGATCAGTCGCAAATACCAGGATTGCCGAAAATGCCGAAGCAATAATTAATCCGATGATAACAGCAAAAGTGATGGTCCAGAATAAGGAAAGATAAGGCAGGCAAAGCGTAAACGGAGCCGCTCCTAGAATTGAGATCCAGATAATTTTCTTTCTTCCGTATTTATCTCCTAATTTTCCCCCTAAAATAGTTCCTACTGCCACTGCTGCAAGAAACATGAATAAGTACAACTGAGAGTCCTTTACAGAAATATGAAATTTATCAATCAGGAAGAATGTAAAATAATTGGTCATCGACGCCAGATAAATGTATTTAGAAAATACCAGTGCTAATAAGATGGTAATTGAAAAAATAACTTTTTTACGGGATAGATTGATATGGATAATATCACTCGGATGTTTTGATGATTTTTTTAAGCTTAATCTTTCTGCGTACCAGTTTCCGATTCTCCACAGAACAATGATCCCGATAAACGCTGCAATGGCAAAAAGACCGACATAGCCTTTTCCTAACGGGAGGATAATTAATGCAACCAATAGAGGCCCAATAGCACTCCCTGAATTTCCGCCAACCTGAAAGATAGATTGTGCCAAACCTTTCTGTCCTCCGGAAGCTAATTGAGCTACTCTTGATGCTTCAGGGTGAAAAACGGATGATCCCATTCCGATTAGCCCGACTGCAATCAGGATTACGTAATATTGTTGAGCTGCTGCCAGCAATAATAAACCTGCCATTGATAATCCCATTCCGATAGCCAGAGATCTTGGATTCGGCTTTTTATCGGTATAAATTCCGACGAATGGCTGTAAAATGGAAGCTGTAAGCTGAAATACCAGTGTGATAATTCCAATTTGGGCAAAAGATAAATTAAATTCACCTTTCACGATGGGGTAGAGTGAAGGAATGGTAGATTGGATCAGGTCATTTAAAAAATGGGAGAAACTGATCATAAATAAAATAGGATAGACAATTTTGTTGGTGTCGATGTTTTTTGTTGTGATATTTTCCATAATAATTTCAATTCATAAGATCATCTGATGAATTTTGTTAAAAGTTTAATTTTTAATAAATCTGATCAACAATTTGTTGAGCAATAAAGGCTGCTTCCTCCGCATTTTTATTTTCTATAGCCAAATACAGTCGTTCATGAATAGCCTGGGAAATAATAAAAGAGGAAGTGTCATTATGCCTGATTTCAAAAGATCTCAAAATATGGGAACTTGTTATTTTATAAATTTCCTTTAAAAGACTGTTTCCACAGGCTTCGGCAATGGCAATGTGGAAATTGATATCTGCCTGATAACATTCCAGTGCTTTTTTTTCTTCCGCCAATGTATTTCTTTGATTCAGATAGAATTGGATTTTCTCCAACTGTTCTTCATCACGATGTAGTGCTGCCTTGGCTGCAATTTTAGCATCCAGTAAAGAACGCACTTCCTGTACATCTTCAATCTGCGCCTTATCCATCTGAGATTCCAGCGATTCATGAATGATATTAGAAATAACAAAAGTCCCCACTCCCTGTTGCACATCCAATACTCCTTGAATCGAAAGTATTTTGATGGCTTCACGAATGCTTGATCTTCCCACTCCGTAGATTTTCATAAGTTCAGGCTCGGTAGGCAATTTCTCCCCAACAGCATATTCATTGCTGACGATTCCTTCAATCAATCGATCTGCCACTTCCTGTGCTAATGTTTTTCTTTGGATCTGCATATTTTAATACATCATATCATCTGATGAATTGCAAAGATATACATTAAATTTCACTTTGTCAGAAATAAATGATATTATTTTTATAATTGAATAAAGAAAGTTGGGTAAAATAAAAAGAGATTCATTTTTGAATCTCTTTTAAGTAGCCCGTAGGGGAATCGAACCCCTCTTACCAGAATGAAAATCTGAGGTCCTAACCGATAGACGAACGGGCCATCTACTTTTGCAAATGCAGGGTTAGCTTTTTGTTTTTATAAGTTTCAACTCTTATTTAATTACCAGGTTAGAGTAGTAATTAAATCTTGTAGCCCGTAGGGGAATCGAACCCCTCTTACCAGAATGAAAATCTGAGGTCCTAACCGATAGACGAACGGGCCAACTATACTTATTAAGCTAGTTTATTAACGTGCTTAGTTAATTTGCTTTTCAAGTTAGCTGCTTTGTTTTTGTGGATAATGTTTTTCTTAGCTAATTTATCCAACAAAGAGATAACCTTTGGCAATTGTTCTGCAGCAGCAGCTTTGTCCTCTTCATTTCTCAATACTTTCATTGCTGTTCTAGCAGTCTTGTGGTAGTATCTGTTACGAAGTTTTCTTGCTTCGTTCTGTCTAATTCTCTTTAATGCTGATTTATGATTTGCCATATCGTTCAAATGTGAGTGCAAAAGTATAAACTTTTTTTTTATCTACCAAATTTATTTTTTAAAAAATTTAAAAATTTTTGGTTTTTTTAATTTATCCTCTCGCGAGTTAATATTATCTTTTATTTGTAGCCTATAGGGGAATCGAACCCCTGTTGCAAGAATGAAAATCTTGAGTCCTAACCACTAGACGAATAGGCCAAATTTTGAGGTTGCAAAAGTATAAATAAACTTTTAAACTTCAAAATTATTTTTTGACCTATTTGTAAACTTTCTGAATAACAGTGTTTTTAATTCCCTTCTTCTCAAGGTCTTTTTGGAGGTCTATTGCTCCTTCTAAAGAATCCGCCTTTCCATAGGTGTAGTAGAAGGTTCCATTGGTCTTGGTTCTGTCTACATCTTTAAGAGACTGAAGAATGAAAGAATTGCTGCTCAGTTTATCCGGACCTGCATATAATTCAATGGTATAATACCCGGTACTCAGTTTCTGGTTAGGCATAAACCCGACAGCGTATGCGTTTTTAAATCCGGCATCTTTTGCGGTTCTAAGATTGATGTCTCTCGTTGAGGCCATGTTCGTAACACTGTAGTAATATTTGTAAACTCCTCCTTCTTTTATGGTCAGAATATAATTAAGTCCTTTTAAAGCAGGGTCTCCGTCATTATATTTTACAGATGAAGTGATTAGAAGTATTCTGAAATCGTTTTTCAAAGCAACTTCGGCAGGTTTTTCCGGCTCAGGTTTTTTCACAATGGTACCTGAAGAAGTTTTTCGGTCCACCGCCTTTTTATAATCAATAATAGCTTTATAAATATTTTCAGCAGTCTCTTGTCGTCCCTGTTCGGAATTTAAAAATGCTGCATCATCATAATTGTTGACAAAACCAGTTTCAATTAAAATAGAAGGCATGGCGCTTCTTCTTAAGATGTGGAGGTTTTCCTGTTTTACTCCACGGGAATACCTTCCTGTTTTAGCAAAATTATCTTCCACAAAGGTTCCTAAAATAAGACTGTTTTCGAGATATTTGCTCTGCTGTAATTTTAAGGCAATCAATGATTCCGGTGAGGAGGGATCATAAGAGGAGAATGTTTCTTTATCTTTTTCATCAAGGTAAATCACATTATTTTCCTGTTTTGCTACCTCCAGGTTTTCTCTGTTTTGGGCAGGCCCCTGTACAAAGGTTTCTGTTCCTCTTGCGGTAGCTGTTTTACTCGGAGATGAGTTTACGTGTACGGAAATAAATAAATCCGCTTTACTTCTGTTGGCGATATTGGTTCTGTCCGTTAAAGAAGGATATTCGTCAATCTTACGGGTGTATATGACTTTAAAGTCTTTATTTTTCTCAAGCATGGCTCCCAGTTTAAGAACGATGCCGAGTGTAACGTCTTTTTCTTGTACAAGCCCTATATCAGAGTAGTTTCTGTTGGCTCCTATATCTCCTCCGCCATGACCTGCATCTAAGACTACGGTGAATTTTTTTTGAGCAGAGGAAAAGTTGAAAAGGAGTATCGCAAGAAATGATAAAATTATTTTAAAATTTTGTTTGTACATCTTACAGTTTTAAAAATTATATTAATTTTGGACCTTAATTATATAACATAAAATTGGCCAAAACCGTCTCCAAAAATATATTACAAATTTTAATTATCCTAATTTTTAACAATTTTTTAGCACAGAAAACGCCTGAAAAATTGCCTAAAAGTGCGGTTAATGATACTATTATCCAAAAGGATACCATTGCTGTAAAAAAAGAATCTTTAGAAGATGTTCTGAGAACAAAAGCTGATGAAGAGCGAAATGATGTTCAGAAGAAAATGACCTATCTGTTGAAAAATGCCCAGGTGAAATACCAGGATATGCAGATAGATGCAGATTATATTTCGATAGATCATGAAAGAAGTTTGATTTATGCAAGAGGAAAGCAGGATGCTTCCGGAAAGATTATAGAAAATGTAATCACCAATCAAGGGGGGAAAAAGTATGAAACAACAGAATTCAGCTATAATACCAAAACCAGGCAGGCTATTGCTTATAATGCTCGAACGGAAGAAAGTGAAGGAGTTATCATAGCACAGAAAACAAAGAAATACAGTGATACTGTATTTGCAATGAAGAACGGAGATTACACTACTGATACTTATTTTATCCAAAAGAAAGATACTTTGCCCGATTATAAAATGAGGGCTTCCAATATTAAATTAATCAAGACAAAAAACAATTCCCAGATTGTAACAGGACCCATCAGGATGTATATTGAGGAGATTCCGACTCCACTCATCTTGCCTTTTGCCATCCTTCCTTTTTCTTCTAAAAGATCTGCCGGAATTTTAATTCCTAGTTTTGGAGAGCGACAGGATGTAGGATTCTTTTTAAACGGGATCGGATATTATCAGCCTATCGGGGAGCATTTCGATCTCAAAGTTCTAGCAGATATTTATACAAAAGGAAGCTGGAACTTACGTCCCGAAATGCATTATTTAAAAAAATATAGGTATTCGGGTAGCTTTTCAGCGGACATAGGAAAGACTATTAGAGGAATAAAAGGACTTGAAAATTATACCGAAACAGGAACTTATAGGATTGCATGGACCCATACACAGGATACAAAAGCTAATCCGTTTTTAACATTCTCTGCTTCTGTTAATGCAACCAGCCAGACATTCTATAATAATACGGTAAACAATGGTTATATTTTGGATCAGAGTGTGCTGCAGACACAACAGAATTCAACATTAACGCTTACCAAAAGGTTCCTAACACTGCCTATTACAATTACAGGAACTGCCTCTTACTCACAAAACTTTGCAACCGGGCTTTCAGATTTGCGACTTCCTCAGATGAATGTAGCGGTAAACCAATTTTATTTGTTCAAGTCAAAAACCGGAACAAGAAGTGGGCTTCTTGAAAATATTACTGTGAATACAAGTTTGAACCTTAATAATTATGTTCAGGCCAATAGTGGTGAATTGTTTAAAAAAGCAATGTGGGATAAATTGCAGACCGGAATAAAGAATAATATTACACTGGGAACGAATACTACAGTTGCAAAATATTTTACTTTTAGTTTAGGGGCGAATATTGACAATGCTTTAACCACTAAAACATTAACGAAGTATTATGATCCTGTTGAAATGGAAGTGGTGAATAAAATGAATAATAAAATTGCAGGATATTCCACTTTTTCTACTACTGCAAGTATTCAGACTACATTATACGGTCAGGCAAACTTTAAAAAAGGATCGACTATTGAAGCAATCAGACATGTGGTGACACCAAGCATTGGGTTTACTTATTCCCCTGATTTTGGAGATACAAAATTCGGGTACTATAAAAATTATTATACAGCAAATGGTGCGCTTACACCTTATTCTATTTTTGAAAATAACGGAATTATAGGATCTCCAACTACAGGAATGGTAGGAGCGCTTAATTTTAATATTGGAAACAATATTGAAATGAAAGTAAAATCAAAAAGTGATTCCACCGGATTGAAAAAAGTAAAAATCTTTGAATCACTAAGCCTTGCCGGGAATTATAATTTTGCGGCAAAAGATCATCCTTGGTCTATAATGACAATCAACGGGCAATCGTCTTTTTTTAATAACAAGCTTACTGTAAATACAAGTTTATCATTAGACCCCTATAGAATTATATTTGAGCCGGGAGCAGAAACCGGGATAAGAACCGAAGACTTTGGTCATTTTAGTTTACAGGGCTTTAATGTACAGATGTCTTATCCTTTGAGCAGTGAAATTTTTGGTGAAAAAGTAGATTATCCTAAAAAATATCCTGCAAAAGGAGATATCCGAAATGAAGTTTATTATTTTGATGACGATAATTATGCTCATTTTGATCAGGCCTGGACACTTAATATCAGTACAAACTATCAGTATTCAAAAGGTTTGTCCAGAACTCCTAACAGAATGGCTTCTCTGGGGCTTGACGGAAGCATTAAATTAACACCGTATTGGAATATTACCGGAAGTACGCATTATGATTTAGTGACGAAAGATTTGGCTTTAACGCGTATTGGTTTTTCAAGGGATCAGAGAAGTTTTACCATCAATTTTAACTGGGTTCCTTTTGGACGCTATAAGGTATACGACTTCTTTATCGGGATAAAAGCGAACATTTTAAGTGACGCATTGAAGTATAAAGACAGAAGCTTTACGCAGCCAAATGCACCTTTCTAAGATGGAAGTGATATTGAAGGAGAGAAATGGAATATAAATTTTATATTTGCACCCAAAATAAATTCTAATGAAAAAAATAATCAACACAGTTAATGCACCTGCAGCTATCGGACCTTATTCACAAGCTAATTTTGCAAACGGAGTTTTGTATATTTCCGGACAGATTCCTGTAGATCCTGCAACTGGTAAATTGGTGGAAGGAATTGAAAAAGAAACGCACCAGGTAATGAAAAACCTTGAAGCTATTCTTACAGAAGCTGGAATGACATTTAAAAACGTTGTAAAGGCAACAATTTTCCTTAAAAATATGGATGATTTTGCAGTAATGAATGATATTTATGCTTCTTATTTAGATGCTGATAGTTATCCTGCCCGTGAGACGGTTCAGGTTTCTTGTCTGCCAAAGAATGTTGATATCGAAATTTCTATGATTGCACATCAGGATTAAGCAGTAATTCATGAACTTTTTAAGAAATACATTGGCGGTTATTGTAGGGCTCGGTATTGCGGGGCTTATTATTACTCTTGGGATAAGAGTGTTTCCACAATGGGTTACTTTTGAAGCTTTTGCTCCGTTTGAGCATTGGCAAAGATTTCTTCAGAGCATGCAGAATGATAAAGCTTTCTTCGGATTCCTTTTGTTTATTTCCGGCTTAGGAACTACAGTAGGAGGAGTGGCAACGGCAATTATCGTTAAATATGCTAAAGTGGCTTATGCTATTCTTATTGGTTTCATCATGCTGTTTATAGCAATGTTGGATGTTATCATTTTTCCATATCATCCTACATTTTATAAGATCTCTATTTTCCTTACCTTTTTTCCATTTTCCTGGATCGGAGGAAAAATTGTTGAAGTGCTGTATGAACGTAGTAAGAAAAAAAGAATCGCTGAGAAAATGAATAAATCATAAATAATAAAAAACGCTGCAGATTGCAGCGTTTTTTGTATGAAGTTTAAGTTTAGCTTTTAATTAAGGCATTTTGAAACCTCTTGTGTAGATCTGTCCGTAAGCATCCACAAATTTCACCTGTACATTTCCTGAATATTTATCAAGGATTTTCTCAACATCTTTCTGTGAATTTACCGGTTTTCCGTTCACTTCGATTACGATATAATTGTCTACAATTCCGATTTTGGCAATTTCGCCTCCTTCTGTTACATTGGTCGCGATAACTCCGCTGTTTAATCCGTAATCAGTTTTGAATCTCTCATCCAAAGGCTTGAATTCTGCCCCGATTCTTTCTGTAACACTAAGATCTGCCTTGGTTCTTGTAGAAGTTCCTCCTTTTTGATCTCTAAGGGTAGCTGTTGTTACATTTTCTTTGCCATTTCTTAGATAAGTAACCTGTACTTTATCTCCAGGTCTTTTACTTCCAATGGCAGCAGAAAGATCGGCAAAGTCTGTAATAGCATAAGAGTCGATTTTAGTGATGATATCTCCTTTTTTAATGCCTGCATCTTCCGCACCGCTATTTTCTCCAAAGCCTGTAACATACATACCAGATCCGGCTTTTATATTAGTCTTTTGATCTTTATTGTAAGCCGCTACTAATTGATCATTTGAAAGATCTATCGTTGTTACTCCAAGGAATCCTCTTTGTACAATACCGAATTTTTTAATGTCTTCAACAATTTTTCTGGCCAGGTTTGAAGGAACTGCAAATCCGTATCCCTGATAATAACCTGTTGTAGACTGAATCGCTGAGTTAATACCAATTAGGTCTCCGTTCGTATTTACCAAAGCTCCTCCGGAGTTTCCAGGATTAATTGCCGCATCCGTCTGAATAAAGCTTTCAATAGGGTTGGCTGCTTTTCCTTGTGAACTTAAAATCCCGATTCCTCTTCCTTTAGCCGATACAATACCTGCGGTAACTGTAGAATTTAATCCAAGCGGATTTCCTACGGCAAGCACCCATTGTCCTACCTCAATATTGTCAGAATTCGCAAAATTTAAATAAGGTAATCCCTTTTCTTCAATTTTTAATAGAGAAATGTCCGTATTCGGATCGGTTCCTACCAAGGTTGCTATATAAGATTTTTTATTGCTTAAAACCACTTCAAGCTTATTCGCTCCGGCTACCACGTGATTGTTTGAAATAATATAACCGTCTGGCGAAATGATTACTCCTGATCCCATTCCCGATGGCATATTGTCAGGAGCCTGTTGTTGCTGTCTTTGCTGACCTCTCCCATTTTGTGGACCAAAGAAAAAATCAAAAAGATCTTGTTCTGAAGCTCTGCTCGTTGATCTTGATTGATAGTTTTTAATAGTAACTACTGCAGGAACTGTTGTTTTTGCTGCTTTCACAAAATCTTCACCTACGGCTGCAGAATTCATTCCTGCAAAAGAAACATTTGACGCTGATTTTGTAAAATATGATTGGTCTCCGTTGTTGGAATCATGATTAAAATATTGCAATGCTCCAACGGTAGTAGCTCCGGACATAACGCCTACTACTGCAAATGGTAATAGTTTTTTTAAAGTACTCTTCATTGTATATCTTTCTTAATTATTTATGTTATTTATCTTTTCGTTTTATTGTAAACAAATTTAATGCTAAATAGGTATGCAATCGGTATTAAATGTTTCACTTTTAACTAAAATTTAACTACAATAACATTATTTTAGATGTTATGTGGTAATTATTTGTCACTATTAACTAATCTTAAAATTTTATTAAATGACAATATGACATAGTGTAAGATTAACAGATAGATTCAAAAGTTAAATTCTGTGTTTTAAAACTATAAATTTTATTCCAAAACGTAATAAACAGCATACTATACTATTAATATTAATCACTGATCAACCAGGATTCAATTAAAATTAAATGATTACCTTTGCAAAAATTTTTCTCACTTAAAACGTTTATAGCATGCAACTGTACAACACCTTAAGCGCAGAAGAAAGAGCTCAACTAATTGATGAAGCTGGTAAGGAACGTCTTACATTGTCTTTCTATGCGTATGCCAAAATTGAAGATCCAAAAAAATTTCGCGACGATTTATTTATAGCCTGGAATGCGCTTGATGCATTGGGACGTATTTATGTTGCTCATGAAGGAATTAATGCTCAGATGAGCGTTCCTGCGGACAATTTTGAAGCATTTCGTGATACGCTGGAAGCATATGACTTTATGAAAGGCATTCGATTGAATGTAGCAGTGGAGCAGGATAATCATTCCTTTTTAAAACTAACCATCAAAGTTAGAAACAAGATCGTTGCAGACGGTCTGAATGATGAAACTTTCGATGTTACCAATAAGGGAGTTCACTTAAAAGCCCGTGAATTTAACGAGATGCTGGAAGACCCGAACACGATTGTAGTGGATTTTAGAAATCACTATGAAAGTGAAGTGGGGCATTTCGAAGGGGCCATTACTCCGGATGTAGAGAACTTCAGAGAAAGCTTACCGATTATTAATGATCAGCTACAGGATTTTAAGGAAGATAAAAACCTGTTGATGTATTGTACCGGGGGAATCCGTTGTGAAAAAGCGAGTGCTTATTTCAAACATCGGGGCTTTAAAAATGTTTTCCAGTTGGAAGGCGGAATTATTGAATACACCCGCCAGATAAAAGAGGAGGGGATTGAAAGTAAGTTTATTGGTAAAAACTTCGTATTCGACCACCGTTTGGGAGAAAGAATTACAGATGATATTATCGCTCAGTGTCATCAATGCGGAAAGCCTTGTGATAACCATACCAATTGTGCCAACGACGCCTGTCATTTATTATTTATTCAATGTGATGAGTGTAAAGCGGCGATGGAAAATACTTGTTCTACCGAATGTCTTGAGACGATTCACTTACCTTGGGAAGAGCAGGTCAAATTAAGAAAAGGATTACAGGTTGGTAACAAAGTGTTCAGAAAAGGAAAATCTGAAGCTTTGAAATTTAAAAATTCAGGAGATTTATCAACCCAAACCTTAGCAAAAGCAAAACCTGAAACAAAAGATATCCGTCAGAAAATAAAAGTTAAAAAGACTTTAATCGGAAAAGCTGAACATTATTATTCAAAATCAAAAATTGCACAGTTTTTAATTGAGAATAAAGAGCTTTCTGTAGGAGATAAAGTTTTAATTTCCGGACCAACAACGGGCGATCAGGAAATTATCATTACTCAGATTTTTGTAAACGGTGACTTTAGTGATTCTGCAAAAGCAGGAGATCAGATTACTTTTGAGCTTCCTTTCAGAGTTCGTTTGTCTGATAAATTATATAAAATTACGCAGCCGTCTGAAAATGCATAACCATTATGTTAAAAGCTGAGCTTAGAAAAAAATATATGCAAAAAAGAAAAGCCTTGTCAACTGATGAGGCTTTCTTGTTATCTAAAAAGATTTTTGAAAATTTCATTGGTTACTTTAAGCCTGAAAAAGGAGAAAAAGTGCATCTCTTTATTCCTATTGTAGAAAAAAAAGAAATTGATACTCAAATATTCATTGATTACTTTTTAAAACAGAATATTCGTGTTTTTGTCCCTAAGGTTGTTGCTGATCAATTAATTCATATTGAAATTTTTGAAGATACTCTCTTTGAAAACAGCTATTGGGGAATTCCTGAACCTGTTTCCAACGAAGATTCGGGGGAGGCTTTCTTTCATTATGTAATTACTCCGCTTTTATATTGTGATACAAAAGGAAATAGAGTGGGGTATGGAAAAGGTTTTTATGATAACTTTTTTGAAAATATTTCCGAAGACGTAAAAAAAATCGGAGTTAATTACTTTAACCCCGATGAAAATATCGATGATGTCTGGGAAAATGATATTCCGCTCGACTACTTGGTAACTCCGACTGATGTACTGTCTTTTGGTAAAGGTTTAGAATAGAAATTTAAGAAATAAAACTTAAATTCTTTTTTAAATTTCACGGGTGCGGATTGCAAGATATATTGTGCATTTTTCTCAAAAACCCCGATAGATTTATTCTTGTTATCAAAATATTCAACACTGAATTTTGCGAAATCTAAGGTGTCTTTTTTATGAACATCTTTATACACTTCCAGATTGTTTACTTTTACTGTTTTGACCTTTAAGCTGTCAAGTTCACGGAATAATCTTTTGAACGTAAGACTGTCCGGTTTATTGAAGTAGCTTTGCATTTGAGAATAGATAACAGTATCAATTTCTGTGTCTTTGTTTCCTGAGAGATAAAGCGTCGAAAGATCCAGTAATTCCTGGACTTTTTGTTTGGTAATGAAGTTAATCGCTTGTGCGCTGTCCATTTGTACAGCAGGATACGTTTTTTTGTTGTTGCTGTTTCTTAATTTATCTAAATCGCTTACTTCAGCGCTTTTTTTGTTACATGATGCTAAACCGAAAAGCATTACTGCCAAGACTAAAAGATTATTTATTATTTTCATCTGTATTAGCAATTTTAAATTTAATAGATACTATTTTTCCTTTTTCTCTTTTCATTTCAATAACGCTTAGGTTTTTAAGAGAAGTCGTAGGAGTGGTTACCAGAGTAATATATTTTTGTTTGTCTAAAGTTTCGATACCATAGGTGGCGTTGTCGTAAACCTGATAAATGATAGCGTTGTCACTGATGAGATTGTCCAGTTGTTTACGTTTCTGTTTCAGTAGTTCAGGGTTGCCATTGGCGTCTTTTATTGAGAAATAATTGACAGCCATTTTGTAATCATCAGGTTTTAATTCAATCATTTCCTCTTCAGGTGCATTTTCAAGACTTCTGTTTATTTCAAGATCTTCATAAAAAGGCGCGCTTATCTGGAGCTTTAGGTTCTTATCTTTGGTAGAATAACGAAAACATTCTCCGGGTTTAATTTTATAAAGAATAGGAGATTCATTTTCTTTGATAACTTTTATCTCAATCGTATTCATCACCGAAACGGCGCGATCTGCATCCGTAAAACAATAGGTGTAAGTTTTTTGAAAAATGACATCCTTGAAACCAAGTAACCCTGTAATAAGAATTAAAATTGAAGTAATGATGGCCCAAGCGTTCCTTTTGAAGAAATTTTTCTTGGTTTTTTGGACCTCAGAATCAGAGCTGTTTGATTTCTGAATATTTTTATTAATTATTTGATTTTCAGTGTTGTTTTTTTGTAAATTGGCATTTTCCTGAGGCGTAAACTCTGTTTTTGCTGCCAAATTTTCGGTTTTGGGTAAATTAAGTGATGCTGATACCGTTTTTTCTAATTCTTTATTTTCTTCTTCGGTTAATTTTTCATCTTCTGTGAGTAATTCTCCGGCAAAAAGGTGTTGCTTTTTAAAATCGTACCAAGATTCGTAACCCGTGTAAACACTCAATAAATTGAGCATATCAATTCGGGGAAGCTTGGTGACTGGAGAAGTTTTGAAATAAGTATAAAAAGACTTTTCGCTGATGTTGCCTTTTGCTTTTTTACGAAGATCTTCCTGGAAATAGATGATATCAATACCCTTCCATTTTGAAATATCCTCAAAAGAAGGGGTGTGTTGTTCCAAATATTGAGCCTGTACGTCCTTTTTTAGCTGCTCAAAATGCAATAGATCTAAATCTGTCAATTTTAGTTTAAATGATTAAGTTGTTGAAATTCAGTTGTGTTTATTTGTAAAATTGTTTTACAAAAGTATTACAATTATTTTTCATACACAAATTTTCTATCTGCTCTACCTTTGTCTCGTTCAAATAATAGAACAGAAAAGAGTTTTATAAAACAATATTAACAAAATTAAATTTAATTTATTATGAAAAAGTCATTATTCGTAGCTGCTATCGCTGCTATTTCTTTGGTTGCTTGTAAAAAAGGTGAAGCTACAACTACTACTACAGATTCTACAGCTGTAACTACAGATTCTACTGCAGTTGCTCCTACTACAGATTCTACAGCAGTTGCTCCAACTACAGATTCTACAGCTACTAAAGCTGCTGATACTACAGCTGTTAAGACTACTACAACTACTGAAGTTAAAAAAGAAGAAGTTAAGAAATAATTCTAACTTATCTTACAATAAAAGAACCGCCTCATTTTTGAAGCGGTTTTTTTATGTTCTAAAGGTAAAGGTTATATTTTTAAATCATTTTTTGCCTTAATGCTTCATAGCAGGTAATTGCTACGGCATTGCTCAGATTTAAAGAGTCAATACTTCCGCTCATTGGAATAAGGGTATTTTGTCCTTTATTCAGCCAGAAATCACTTAATCCTGAATGTTCTGTTCCGAAAACAATAGCAGACTTCTGTGTAAAATCTCTTTGAGGTAAATTTTCGGCGGTTTCGTCCATAATGGTTGTATAGATATTAAATTGATTTTTTTTCAAGAAATCTAGCGTTTCCTGATTTTCCGACTGAAATACATTCATACCGAACAAGCAACCTACACTTGAACGAATAACGTTAGGATTATAAAAATCGGTTTTCCCATCAGATACAATAAGAGCGTCTATTCCAAATGCTTCACAGCTTCTTAATATGGCTCCTAAATTTCCGGGTTTTTCTATTCCTTCTACAATAATTATGGTTGAATTTTCTTTGGGTTTAAATGCTTGCAGATTCTCATTTTTGGTTTTATAAATACCGATAATTCCTTCAGAGCTTCCTCTGTACGCTATTTTTTCATAGACTTTTTCACTTACCAGGTGAATTTTTCCCAGGGGAGTTTTGCCTTTGAAGATACTTTCACAGATATAGAACTCTACAGGCTCGAAATCATACTTCTGAGCTCTTTCGTTTTCCTGATCACCTTCTACGACAAAAACATTCGATTTCTTTCTGTGACGATTGTCAGTGATAAGTTTGGTAAGATTTTTTATTTTTTCGTTTTGAAAGCTTTCTATCATATTGTTAAGATTCTAATGGAGTTTGGGAATTGTCAATCAGACTTTGAGGAAGTTCTTTTTTATTTTTAATTCCCAATGATTTTAATTTTTGAGTCTGGATAATCAGGTTGTCATTTCCAGTGTATAGCTGCTTAAATGCGTCATTATAAACATTTTTTGCCTGGTCTATATTTTTGCCGACTTTTTCAAGATTTTCTACAAAACCGGAGAATTTATCATAAAGTTTCGCACCGCGTTCTGCAATCTCAATAGAGTTTCTGTTTTGGTATTCCCTTTTCCAGAGATCTGCAATAAGTTTCAGAGAGGTAATAAGATTGCTTGGATTGAGAAGTAAAATTCTTCTTTCATAAGCAAAATTCCATAGGTTTTGATCTGCCTGCATGGCTGCAATATAAGCGGGCTCGCTGGGAATGAACATCATCACAAAATCTAAAGACTTTCCATAATCATCATATGCTTTTTGACTTAGCTGTGTGATGTGGTTTTTAATGGAATTGAGGTGTTGATTAATTTTTATCTGGTAGATTTCTGCATCGGTCTCGTCCACTAATTCCGTAAAGGCGGTTAAAGAAACTTTTGAATCGATAATGACATTTCTTTCGTCCGGATATTTTACGACTGCATCGGGACGCATTTTTTTACCTGAAAATTCTGAAAAAAGTGCTTTGTTGTCTTCATCGCGAAGCTCATGTTCAAGAAAATATTCGCGGCCTTTTACCAGTCCTGATTTTTCTAAAATACTTTCCAATATCATTTCGCCCCAGTTTCCCTGAGTTTTGCTTTCTCCTTTTAATGCTTTTGTCAGTCTTTTTGCATCTTCAGAAATTTGCTGGTTCAGTAAGGCTAATTCTTTTACTTTTTCAGCCAGTGAGAAACGTTCTTTATTCTCTTTTTCATAGGCTTCATTTACCTTATTCTTGAGATCATTAATCTTTTCCTGAAACGGTTCAAGGATCGTTTTTAGATTGGTTTGATTTAAAGACGTAAACTTTTCACTTTTTTCTTCTAGAATTTTATTGGCTAAGTTTTCAAATTGCAATTTTCCTTCTTCCTGAATTTTTGAAATTTCTTCTTTCTGAGTTTCCAGAGAAGTTTTGAGGTTTTGGTTTACTGCGGAAAGCTCTGCGTTTTTAGCAATAAGATCCTGCTTTTCATCCAAAAGTTTTTCAATCTGATGAGTCTGATTGAAAAGCGTTAATTTTTGGTCTTCGAATTGAGATTGAATGGAAGTGTATTCTGCAGATATTTTTGCAAATTCATTTTTGAGATCGTCTAAAAGATCGCTCTGAACTAAGTAAGAATCTTTTTCTCTTGAAATCTGAGTTTGAAGATCCTGAACTTTTTCATTTACATTTTCCAGATCAGAGATCATTTTAATGTTTTGACGGGAAAGTTCATCATATGAAGTTCTGGAAACTCTGGATGATTTCACCATGAAATAAAGGATGAGACCTCCTGAAATTCCTCCAACAATAAATCCGATGATCAAATAACTCATTTCCATTTGTCAAAATTACAAAAACGAAAGTGGATTTCTTTTATGGAAAACCGTAAAATTTTTCGCCAAAATTCAAGGCACTATTTTATGTATTTAATTAAATATTCTTTGTTGAAGCAAGGATTTCTATATTTTTCACTACATCACTGCTTTCACATTTTTTTAATTCTTTAAGTAAAGCAGGTGTCAGAATTCTTGGTTTTAAAATTTGTGTGGCCACTTTTGCTGCAGCATAATCTACAATTCCGATAACCGAATCTCTTAGAAAATTAGGAGTATTTGATGCAATGACTGCTGTTGCCCAGGAAGTTTCTCTGGCTCTGGATATGGCAAAGTCTAGAACGGTGTTGTCTTTTCCGTTCGATATTTTGTCGATCAGTTCTACAGGATAACATATTTTATTTAATGAATCCTGAACTTTTTGGTTGATGGAAGCGATAACATTGTTGATGTTTTCAAAGTCTGTTTTTAAGGGATTTATTTTTCTGTAAGGCATAATAGAAGCTGCGGATATTCCCAGATCTAAATTAATATGGGCGTTCATCCCTAAGAAAATATGCTGTAAAATAAGAAGCTCTTTATTTTTTGCCGCTTCAAAAGCTAAATACCAGGCGTTAGTACATTTTTTACCTTTCTGATAATTCTCCCATGCTTCAAGATATCTTTGAGCAAAAGCAATATCCAGCAAGATCATTCTTGAGTTATCTTCAAATTTTTTCTGCTGAATTCCTTTTAAAACCTGTGCGGTCATAATTTTATAAGTACAGGCAAAATATCCGGCCGGGCTTTTGTTTTCCTTACACCAGATAATGATTGCGTCTAATTTTTTAAGAACTTCTTCGATGGTTTTCATGGTATTTAGTTTTGTGATAAAATTAATCAGAATCCGCTTTTTTCATAGATTTCACGAGGAGATTTTGTGAAAACATCCTTCCATGAGTCTTTCCCGTTTTTTAAAACATACTGTTCAATAATTTTATAGCCTATATAATATCCTATAGCTCCGGGTAGTTTTTCGTTTAGCTTTGTTTCTCTGCTTCGGAGAATATCAATAATATCTTTGTCTTCGGAGAATTTATTTTTTTCAAAGAAATCTTTTATATTTTGAAGGTTTTGTTCACATGCTTTCAATTCGGAGTCCGTATATCCAAGATGTTGTGCAAGAGAGTATTTTTTCTTCCAGTATTTTTGATTCATCCATACGGCAAAGCCTTCTCCTATTATAGGCTCAAGCGCAGTTTTGTCAATATGTTTGTTTGTTGTCATCATAATCTGATGAGTGATTTCATGTGGTAAAATCAATTCTACTTTTTCTATTGAGGTGTTGTTTTCGTGAGACAGATCAATAACCATAGCATATTTCCCTAAGCCACCTAAATCTGTCCATGCCGGACCGAATAATATATACCAAGTTCCTTTGGTGTCATATCCGGTTAGTTTCTTCATTTCTTTAGAAAACTTCTGCAATGAACTGGAGATTTGTTTTCCATTTATCTTTTCACTTTTCTGTTGCCATGCCTTGATTTGCGATTCATTTTCATTGTGCCATTTAATCACTTTGTCGGAATTTCCCAGATATCCGTTCCATAGTTTCTGATAGGGAGAATAGATGGAGTCGGAATAAATTTTTTTCTTTTGAATGGAGTCTGAATTCCTGTATTTCTGCATAATTCGCAACTGTACGGATGAAACATCTACAGCATTGATTTTATTTTGAGCAAAAAAAACTCCGAATACGAGAAGTGAAAGAATGGAAATTAGTTTTTTCATTTTAAAGTTTTACGGATTCTCTTTTGAAATTTCCTTATGATGTTCCAAATACATTGGAAGTGCAGCAGAACCGTACCATGGAAAAATTTCGTAACTGAAAACTCCTGCCTGAACTGCGGGGTCGGTTTTTACCCATTGCTCAGCTTCTTCCTTTGATTTGGTGTTGAAGATAAACATTCCACGAAAGTTCTGCTTATTTTGTTCTAAAAACGGTCCTGCAACAATTATTTTTCCTTCGTCTGCTAATTTTCCAATATTAGCCAAATGTCCTTTCATCAATTCTCCCATCTTATTTTTGTCATCTATTTTGGTTGCTCCGGTTGTTAACATTACAATGGTATAAGCTTTCATTCCGTATTTGTCGGCACCAAGTTCTGTGGCCAGTTGTTGGTTAAACTTTGGCTTTTCTGTTGTCTTTTGAGCAAATGAAAAAAATACTGTGAAAATGAAAACTGCTACGAGGATTTTTGCTTTCATATGGTTAGTTTTTTATTCTTAAAAATTCTTTTGCCAGCTCGATCATTTTTGGATCACCGGTGTATTTTCCGTGTTCGTCGGAAAGTTTTACGGTTGGAATCCAATCATGATTAGGTGCCTGAACTCCTATAAGTTTCATAACAATATTCATGGGCTTTAAACCGACATCATTGGTCAGATTAGTGCCGATTCCGAATGAAATTCCGATTTTTCCTCTGCAGTAATTGGTGATTTCCTCTACCTTTTCCAGATTTAAAGCATCGGAAAAAATAATATACTTGAATAATGGATTGATTCCGTGTTTTTGATAATGGGCAATGGTTTTGTCCGCAAATTCCAGTGGATCTCCACTGTCATGACGAACACCGTCGAAAAGTTTAGCAAATTTTTTATCAAATTGCTGGAAGAAAACATCTGTTGTATAGGTGTCTGAAAGCGCAACTCCCAAATCGCCCCTGTAGACATCTACCCAATGTTCCAAAGCTAATTCGTTGGCCATTTTAAAACCGTATTCGGCAGCATGGAACATGAACCATTCGTGGGCGTGTGTTCCAATTGGCTTTACTCCGTATTTCATTGCGAAATGAACATTTGAACTTCCGATAAAAGTTGAATCCTTTTTTTGTGTTAAAGCTTCCATTACCAGATTCTGTACTTTATAAGAATGTCTTCTTCTTGTTCCGAACTCTGCGAAATTCACACCTAATTTTCCTAACCCATCAGCTTTTTCCAGGGTTTTGCTCATTACAACTTCATTGGAATCTCTTTCCATATGATTCATTTCGTAATGAAGTTCACTGATTAAAGCTAACAATGGAACCTCCCACAGTATGGTTCTGTACCAAAGACCTTCTACGGTTACAGAAAGATCGCTTCCTGTCTGAATTATTTTTACCTCGGAAGGGTCGTAATGATATCCTTCAAGAAAATCCAGGTAAGGGAGATCAATATAAGGGCATGTTCTTGCCATAAATCTTTTTTCATCTTTTGTAAGCTTAAGTTCGGCCATTTTATTTACGGCTTCTCTTAATGCAGTATCAAAACCTTCCGGAAACTGATGTTTTCCTCTGTTGATGAATTCATATTTTACGATGGAACTTGGGAATAATTTTACCACAGCGTTTTGCATGGTTATTTTATAGAAATCGTTATCCAAGATGGAATTGAGTCGTATGTCGTGCATTATTGTGTATTTTATACGCAAATTTAGTCATTAAAAATAAAATCACCTAAATGTAAGGTGATTTTTTTAATCTATAAGGATAAATTTATGCTTATTTGCCAAGATAAGAGTTGTACATCCAGACTTCTTTTTCCTGCTCTGTGATATAGTCGCTCATTTGAGAATTGGTACCTTCATCTCCTGCTTTTTCGGTGATGTCTAAAAGTTCTCTTTGAAGATCGATAACCACTTTGAAAGAATTTAAGATAATTTCCACGCTTTTAGTTCCGTCACTTACTTCCTGGCTTTCCTTAATGGTTGCAACTTTTAAATACTCAGAATAGTTGTGTGCAGGTGTTGCTCCTAATGTCAGGATTCTTTCGGCGATTTCATCTATTTTAAGTACCAGGCTATTATAAAGCTCTTCGAATTTTGGATGAAGGGTGAAGAACTGCTCACCTTTAATGTTCCAGTGAGAGCCTCTTGTGTTTTGGTAAAAAACAGAATAGTTTGCTAAAAGGACATTTAGTTTTTCAGCAATTTTCTTGCAATCGGCTTCTTTTAATCCAATAATACTTGCGTTTTTCATAGGTTTATTATTTATATATCGCAAAGGTAGAAAATACCGTGCCGAACTGCTGTTAAATATAATAGATGCTCGCTATTGCTGATTTTCTTAAAATAGTTTGGATAAGTTTCCTTATTATTGCTCAAAATGACGTATCAGGTATGCTTAAATATAAAATCTTAGCGGTTTTTATTGTTGTTATTTATTTTTTTCAGCCATTTTTTATTGCAAACGGAGGAATTGGAGCGGATAGTCTGTCTTATTTTGGGATTGCAGCAGATTTGCCTTTTCCGGAAACTAATTTGTTTCCGTTGGGTTACCCGGTTTTATTAAGAGTGGTTTATGAATTTTGTAATGATTATTTCCTGTCTTCAAGAATATTGAGTCTCTTTTTTATAGGGGGTATTTTAGGTTTTTCTTATTGGAAGAAATTTTACTTTCGGGAGACGGTTTTATTATTTACTGGTAAAACACTCTTTTTTGTTTTTATTCAGACCATGTCAGAAGGTCCCTTTATTTTCTTTATGTATTTCCTGTTTTATTTTTTACATGAAATCTTTATGAAAGAGAGGTATAAATATATGTATGCATTTTATGCTGCTTTAATGCTGATCTGTATGTTTGTAACGAGATACTCCGGGATATATATATTATTGGGGTTTATTGTTTCATTTGGGATGATATTTAACAGGATAAAAAACGCAAACTACTTTAAACCTCTATTGTTTTGTATTTTGATGTCTGGCTTTGGTGTAGTAATGTATTTACTTTTTAATTATTTGTATTTCGGAAGTATGGTGGGGGAGAATGAAAGAGGATTGCCTTCAAGCGGTTTTTCTATATATACTATAAGGAATATTTTAGGATTGTTCAATTTGGTGAATCCTTTTGTGGGACTGAAGCCGGCTTCTATTAGTTTGCCAAGCATGATTTTCCAGTTCTTAATTTTTATATTGGATATTGCGGTAGCTGTTTATTTTTTTAAATATTATAAAAAAGCAAAAGAGGGAAAGCTGAATTTTTTCCATATTATATTATGGACTACTGCTTTGGTGTATGGGGTCTCTCTGTGGGTGTCGGGCTGGTTTCAGCAGATTGAGGAAATGAATGTGAGAATGATGGCGGCATCAAATATTTGTTTGTTTTTTTCTTTTCTGATCTTATATTTTGAAAATTCGGATTCGGATAAATGGCTTTGGCGGATAGCTTGTTTATTTTTCGTATTTCACACATTATATAATTTAAAAGATCCGGGGAATTTTTTGAGAAATAGAAATATTATAAAACCTCAGATGTCTAAATTTACTGGTAAAAAGTATTTATATAATGATGAGGAGGATTTGGTTACCATTACCACTTATGATTTTCCTGTTATACATAAGTCATTTAAATATAAGCATACAAATAGTCAGAAAGGAAGTCTAAAAGAAAATATTGCAGGTTCTCTGAATCCTAAAATAAAATGGTTGCTGAATGATACGGTTCAGGATAAATCAAAAGTTTTGTATACGTCGCAATTGAAACTTAAATAATTGTTTTGAAATTACTTTCTTACCAAACACTCTGCCCGTAGCTGTATTTTAATTAAAAATTAATATTGGCTATAATTTCTACATAACTGCTTGTTAATTAAAAAAATATTACTATTTTTGCACCCTAAAATAAAAAGCAATTAAATGCCTACTATTCAACAATTAGTAAGAAAAGGAAGAGCCACGCTTGCCAAGAAGAGCAAATCGGCTGCCCTTGATTCTTGTCCACAAAGACGTGGTGTATGTACGAGAGTATATACTACTACACCGAAGAAACCTAACTCTGCACTTAGAAAAGTTGCAAGGGTAAGACTTTCTAACGGTAAAGAAGTTAACGCCTACATCCCGGGCGAAGGACATAATCTTCAAGAGCACTCGATAGTATTGGTAAGAGGCGGAAGGGTGAAAGACCTACCGGGAGTACGTTACCACATCGTAAGAGGTGCATTAGACACTGCAGGTGTAAATGGAAGAACACAGAGAAGATCTAAGTATGGGGCTAAGAGACCTAAACCAGGTCAGGCTGCAGCTGCACCAGCAAAAGGAAAGAAAAAATAATCATTAAATAAGGAATAAGACAATGAGAAAGACGAAAGCGAAAAAAAGACCGTTGTTACCAGATCCGAAATTTAATGATCAATTGGTAACTAGATTCGTAAATAACCTAATGCTTGACGGTAAGAAGTCAATTGCATTCAAAATTTTCTATGATGCATTGGATATCGTAGAAACTAAAAAAGGAGATAACGAAAAAACTGCACTTGAAATCTGGAAAGATGCATTGACTAATGTAATGCCTCACGTAGAAGTACGTTCTAGAAGAGTAGGTGGAGCTAACTTCCAAATCCCTATGCCAATCAGAGCTGATAGAAAAATTTCTATGGCAATGAAATGGTTAATCAAATATTCTAAAGCTAGAAATGATAAGTCTATGGCTTTGAAATTAGCTAACGAAGTTGTAGCTGCTTCAAGAGAAGAAGGTGCAGCTTTCAAAAAGAAAACTGATACTCACAAAATGGCGGAAGCTAACAAGGCTTTCTCGCACTTCAAATTCTAATCTGAAATGGGAAGAGATCTTAAATTTACAAGAAATATTGGTATTGCTGCTCACATTGATGCAGGTAAGACTACCACTACAGAAAGGATTTTATTCTATACAGGTGTAAACCACAAAATTGGAGAGGTTCACGATGGTGCTTCTACAATGGACTGGATGGAACAGGAAGCAGAAAGAGGTATTACTATTACTTCTGCTGCAACTACTTGTAACTGGAATTTCCCAACAGATCAAGGTAAGAAATTACCTGAAACAAAACCTTACCACTTCAACATCATCGATACACCGGGACACGTTGACTTCACTGTAGAAGTAAACAGATCTTTGAGAGTATTAGATGGATTGGTATTCCTTTTCTCTGCAGTAGACGGAGTAGAGCCTCAGTCTGAAACAAACTGGAGACTTGCTGACAACTACAAAGTTGCAAGAATGGGATTCGTAAACAAAATGGACAGACAAGGTGCTGACTTCTTAAACGTTGTAAAACAAGTAAAAGAAATGTTAGGATCTAATGCAGTTCCAATCGTTTTACCAATCGGTGCTGAAGAAGATTTCAAAGGGGTTGTAGACTTAATTAAAAACAGAGCGATCATCTGGGATGAAGCTGGACAAGGTGCTACTTATGAAGTAGTTCCAATTCCTGAAGACATGAAAGATGAAGTTCTTGAATATAGAGAGAAATTAGTAGAAGCTGTAGCTGATTATGATGAGACTTTGATGGAGAAATTCTTTGAAGATCCGGATTCAATTTCTGAAGAAGAAATCAACGAAGCACTTAGAAAAGCTACTATTGATCTTTCTATCATCCCAATGACTTGTGGTTCTTCTTTCAAAAACAAAGGAGTACAGTTCATGCTTGATGCTGTTTGTAAATATCTTCCTTCTCCACTAGATAAGGATAATATCAAAGGAACAGACCCAAGAACTGATGCTGACATCGAAAGAAAACCATCTGTAGAAGAGCCATTCTCTGCATTAGCATTTAAGATTGCTACTGACCCATTCGTAGGTAGATTGGCATTCTTCAGAGCTTATTCAGGAAGACTGGATGCTGGTTCTTATGTTTTGAACACAAGATCTGGTAACAAAGAAAGAATCTCAAGAATCTATCAGATGCACGCTAACAAGCAAAATCCGGTTGAATTTATTGAAGCTGGAGATATTGGTGCTGCTGTAGGATTTAAAGATATCAAAACAGGAGATACATTATCGGATGAAAAGAACCCAATCGTTCTTGAATCTATGATCTTCCCGGATCCGGTAATCGGTATCGCTGTTGAGCCTAAAACTAAAGCTGACCAGGATAAAATGGGTAACGCTCTAGCTAAATTAGCTGAAGAAGATCCAACGTTCCAGGTTAAGACTGACGAGGCTTCAGGACAAACTATTATCTCTGGTATGGGTGAGCTTCACTTGGATATCATCGTAGACCGTATGAGAAGAGAGTTCAAAGTAGAAGTTAACCAAGGTCAACCGCAAGTAGAATACAAAGAAGCTCTTACACAAAAAGCTAACCACAGAGAGGTTTACAAAAAGCAATCTGGAGGTAGAGGTAAGTTCGCTGATATCGTATTCGAAATCGGTCCTGCTGACGAAGGTAAAACTGGTCTTGAATTCATCAACGAAATTAAAGGTGGTAACATTCCTAAAGAATTTATCCCTTCAGTTGAAAAAGGATTCAGAGAAGCTATGAAGAACGGTCCTTTGGCTGGATTTGAGGTTGAATCTATGAAGATTACATTGAAAGATGGATCTTATCACCAGGTTGACTCTGACCAATTATCTTTCGAACTTGCTGCGAAGTTAGGTTTCAAAGAATCTGGTAGAGCTGCTAAAGCAGTTATCATGGAACCAATCATGAAGCTGGAAGTAGTAACTCCTGAAGAGTATATGGGTGATATCGTAGGTGACCTTAACAGAAGAAGAGGTACAGTAAACGGTATGGATGACAGAAATAACGCTAAAGTTATCAAAGCTTTCGTTCCGCTTTCTGAAATGTTTGGTTATGTAACTTCTCTTAGAACATTATCTTCAGGTAGAGCTACATCTTCTATGGAATTCGAAAGATACGAAGCTGCTCCACAGAACGTTGCTGAAGAAGTAATCGCTAAGGCTAAAGGTTAATATTAAATTAGATTAAAATGTCACAAAGAATCAGAATAAAACTTAAATCTTACGATTACAACTTGGTAGATAAATCTGCAGAGAAAATCGTAAAAACGGTAAAGGCTACTGGTGCTGTTGTAAACGGACCAATTCCATTGCCAACTAACAAGAGAATCTTCACAGTGTTGAGATCTCCACACGTAAACAAGAAAGCTAGAGAGCAGTTCCAATTATCAGCTCACAAGAGATTGATGGATATCTACTCTTCTTCTTCTAAAACTGTGGATGCTCTAATGAAGTTAGAACTTCCTTCAGGTGTAGATGTAGAAATTAAAGTGTGATAATTGCATACTTTGCAATGATTATAAAGAATCCGTTCCAAAAAGGAACGGATTCTTATTTTTTTATGATGAATCAAATTATTGCTGGCTCACATATTCTCCTTCCACATAACCCCCGTTTACATATCGGGAAGTATCGGCAGTATGCCATCTGTATATTCCTGCTACCATTATTCCAAGGTCGGCTACATAATCAGCTACAAGATTCTGGAAGTCACCAAAAAACGGAAGGTTCTTTTGCAGAACTAAAAATTCATCCAGATATTGATCATGAAGCTCAAGAGCTTTCATATAAGCATCATGTAGGGGTAAATTGTATTCATTCTGCATTACTTTTATAAGGTTCATGGTATCACCCTCTCTGTGAAGTTCTTTAGGTAAAGAAATGAAATCATTATGTATTCCGACCATAAAAGCGCATAAATTCTGCATTCTTATGATATGAGGATGGTCGAAAATTTCATCTGGAATTGTGCGATAGTCTTTCTGTAAAGCTACATAAATGCTAAATGGAGGAACACCGCTATTATCCATACGAATTAAGGTGTAAATGTGCAATGGCGGTATGGTATTCGTTCTGTAATAAGCCTTTTCTTCAGCATAAGCATTAAATACTCTATGTATTGCGCTTACAAATCTCTTATATAAATGTTCGGGAAAGTCACATTCTATAGCATACTGACGTAATCGCCAATAAAAATGGTAAATGCCTTTTTCCTTCGGCTCTTCAGATTCTCTGCCGGTTAGAAGGTCATCTATTCGATCACTTATTGTATACATTTCCTCCAATGTACATTTATCAAAATAGTCATCCATCATGGATCCGTTTGCAGTGTAAACAGATACAGGATGATATTCCGCCAGCGATTTTAAAAAGGGCATTCCTCGAGTTGCAATATCTACGAAATTATGTTTTTTATGTTTTTCGCGGGCTTCTAAGCTGTGAAAACCGTATTCCTCATCAATCCAGTCGTAATATATTTCACGAGCCTCTTGAAACTCAGGATGAATTAGGTCTTGAAAAGGATACTTGATTTGTGGGAGGTCTTTTAGACCTGCATAAAATTCTTCGTCTGAGATTGTTTTCATAATAATTTGTTTTAATGGTTATTTACATTTTAAAATTAAATAAAAAATTCAATTGTTAATGAATTATTTTAAATTTTTGATTAATAAGGTATTATGCTGCTCAAATTTCCCTTATTGTTCGATTAAAATATATTCAATTGTATAAATTACTACTGTGTATTGCAAGGTTCTTTTTATTTTGTATATTTACTGAAAATATTACTATGAAAAGAATACTTTTATTATTAATAATGATGAGTTTTTGCATCAATGCACAGACCCAGAGATTTATTTATGAATTGCAATTTAAGATGGATTCCACCCAGAGCCGGTATGAGAAAATTAACTATGTTTTAGACGTCAACCCCAAAGATGTTAAATTTTATGAATATAATTATTTAAGATCAGACTCAATTAATAAGGCAACGGGAAGATATGACCATCAATATGGTGGCTGGTTTCCTTCTTTGAAAAGAGAAAGAAATTCAAATAAAAATCAAAATTATGAACTGATTGGTCATGATATGTTTTCATTTCCATCTGAGGATAAAATTTCATGGAACCTAACCAATGAAACCAAAAAGTTTGGAGAGAATACACTGCAAAAAGCGACGGCAAATTTTGGAGGAAGAAGCTGGGTGGCGTGGTTTAATAAAGAGGTTAATATTTCGGAAGGTCCTTATAAGTTTCGTGGGCTTCCGGGATTGATTTTTCGGCTTGAAGATTCAGGATCCAATTTCATTTTCACATTAATTAAAAACAATAATTTGAAGGAGACTTACGATACCGTTGGATTTGTGGAAACGTATTACGGAACAAAGCCTCTGGAGGTATCCGAAAAAGTAAGAAACCGGAAAAAACTGGATTTTTACAACGACCCTCTTCAGGATATGAGAAGAGATTTTAAAGAAAATATGCAGGGTGAAATGTTTGTAATGGGAACAAAAGTTACCAAAGCAGAACAATTTAATGATCTTACGAAGAAACTTCAGGAAATGCTTCGTAAAAGCAATAATCCTATCGAAAGGGATAAAGCAATGAAATATGAATGATCAGCCAATGAATTAAAACTAAACTCTACCAATTTCGGCGGAGTTTTTGATGTTGATAATTTGTTAAACTGATACAAATGGCGGAATTACATAAAAGTATTTTTGAGAGATTCTCAGATTGGGCGACAAGATTTACAGGAAGCCCTTATGCTTTCATAGGAGCTACTGCTATTGTGGTTGGATGGGCGGTTACAGGGCCTCTTTTTGATTATTCAGAAACATGGCAACTCGTCATCAATACAGGAACTACCATTATCACATTTTTGATGGTATTCTTAATTCAAAAATCACAAAATAAGGATTCGAAAGCTATTCAGATAAAGCTCAATGAGCTCATTGCAGCACATGAAAAAGCAAGTAACCGGATTGTAGATATTGAAGACCTTACAGAAAAAGAGCTTGACCAGCTCCACTGTTATTATGAAAAACTGGCGGTCTTTGCTAAAGAAGACGCAGATATTCATACTTCACATTCGATAGATGCAGCACAAAGGAACCAGGATTATAAGCACGAATTCTTCAAAAAGAAACATGAAGAATGGCTGGAAAGGCAAAATAAAAAGGAATCAATTTGATTCCTTTTTATTTTAAATTTATTTCATAAAATAACCGAAGTAAGAACAGCTTCCTATGAGGTTTTTAGCTGTTTCCGTATTGGCATACTGTGTTTTCAGTAATGCAAAATAGGTTCTGTATTTTTGGTTTTTAATATTGTCCATCTCTTTTTGATGCGCATCTGTTTTTTCAGACCATTTAGGATCTGAATAATCAATATTCGCCTGGTTTTTGGCTTCATACTGGTAATATTTTCCTTGCTCGGCACTTGCCATCTGGAAGAGTATTCTTGCCTTCTCTTCTTTATTAGTCGAAAGGTTTAATGCCTTTTTGTAATAATTAATGGCTAAATCAAAATTATCAGGTTCAATGAACGATTTGTCTAAGAAATTTTTATAATAATACTGATACGGGTTTTCCAGTTCTGTCCGCCAGAAGTCATACTTTCCTCCGTTGCTGTTATCAATATCCATGACAAAAATTTGTCTGTAATATCCCAAAATGGATGTATTGTACAGAAGATTTCCGATCAGCTGATTGGCTTTAGCAGATTTTTCGTCTTTTCCATTTCCTATTTTTTTAAGCTGAATTAAAGCATCGGCAAGCTGAAGTTTATTCATCTTAAGCTTGATGAATGGAAATGCGGTATAATTTTCATTTTCCATACTCTGATCATCCGGACTTCCAAAACTCTCCCATACATTGTGCCCGAAAACATAATCAGGAATATTATTAAAGCCATCATAATTTGTCCCGGTATAAACAAGCTTTTCATATTTTCCTGTTGACGGATTGTACTTTTCGTAGTCTTCTCTTGGAATTCCGGCGAAATTTTGTGCTTTCTGATAGTAAGATTTCGCTTTCTCAAAATCTGCAGTCCTCATAGCTCTGTCACCGTAAATGTTAGCGAAAAATGCTTCAATATTACCTACATTATCCATGTTCTTAGCAATGATCTGTTGTTCAAACTGAGTTTTATTCGGTTTTCTGTAGAAATCCTCTACGCTCTTTACTAAACTCGAGTTCGGATTGTACTGAAGATCGGAAAGCTTATTGTTCATCAGGAATGATTTCCCATCTTCACCCTGAAGGAAATATCGGTTAGCTAAAACATCCTTGAGAAAATCTGCAGTTGATGGAACAGAACCATAATAGTCATAATCATCCGTATTTGTACTGTCTTTTTTGATTTCTTTTTCCACAAAATATTCTGCATAATCTTTCATGAGGTGATCTTCATATTCTGCATCTATTTTAGGCTGCGAAACGATATCGTTCAGTACTTTCATTCTTTTGATCTGTTCAAGATATTCCGGATTGCTGGTTTTAATATCTTCTAAAATTTCGGTACTTTCCTTATAGTCTTTTTTCAAAAATTTCAGATAGGCATCTGCAATCTGCCAATATTCATCGTCAGATTTCTCTTTGGTTTTAGCGGTAAATTTTTCAAGGTCATCCAGATAGTCTTTGGTCTTTTCATCATACCAATAGTTGTTTTTAGAAAAGACAGGAATTCTGTTGGGGTTTTCAAGTAACTCATCATCACTTTGGTCAGCCTTGTTTTCATCTTTACTCTTGTCAGATTTTTTTGAGCCTCCGAAAAGATTCTTAAAAAAGCGTACAATTTTTTGCCAGATAGAAAGCTTCTCTTCTTTTTTTACTATGGTTGTTTCAGATGAAGTTTTATCGCTTGTGTTTTTCTGAACGACAGTATTGTTGTTGTCAGAATAATAGTAAATCGGAAGATAGCTTCTTTCAAGTTCATTGATACTTCTTACGGCCATCACTTTCAGTATTTCAGAATTAGGATCAATTTCAAACATTTTCTCCATGATCGGAATAGGGTTGTTGAAATCTTCGTATCCTAAAAGAAAGTAAGCCATGTTTTTCTCCTCATTGGTTCCGGCTCTCTTCATGATATTATTAAAAGAGGCGGTGTCCGAAAGCTTCATAGAGACAAAAGCAGATTCTTTACGGCTTTTACTGTTCATGAAAACCTGGAAAAAGTTCCAGTTGGCATCAGAATTCATTTCCAATCCTCTTTGTGCTCCCGCAAGCTGATCAAGTGCCATAAAATAAGGAGTGCCTTTCAGTTTAACGGGCTGAACATACTTTTTGAAAGCCTGTGTTGCAGCATCATAATTCCTTGTATAATGATTGAAACGAACAATCTGATACCCATATCGTTGTTTGATTTCAGGATTTTTTGCGGCGTTGTATAAAGAAGTTAATGCTGCAATTGTTTTGTAGTAATCAAGATTTGTAGCGTTTTTATCATTGCCGCTTCCACTGTAGTAAAATGAATTTTCATTTTCCACAAAGTTGATTCGCATATAAGGCTCCAGATATTTGGCCTCAATCAAATAATCAATTCCTTCTTTATATTTTTGATAAAATCCAACACCCAGTTTTTTTAAAAGTGGATTATTGGGTACTCCTTTCTTCAGATCATTCAGGTCATTCAGGCTGATCTTATGAACCAGATAATCTGTTTCTGAATAGGAAAGCTGGTTGTTGAAAAACTTTTTCCAGGATTCTATATTTTCATCGGGGATCATGCCTTGTTTATACTGATCATAAAACCTTGTAGAATAACTAAGAAGAAAAGGCAGATAAGATTTGTCCTTGATAATACTCTGTGTGAACAGGTTGAAATACTCGTAATCCGGATCTGACCATGCACAGGCGTTTGTCTTGGTATAAAAAAGAGCCAAAACGGAGAGTGAAAGAATATACTTTTTCATATTAATATGGTGTTTTTTAGTGTTGATTTTAAAATTTAAAATCCTTATTGAGTACAAATTTACTATCTAATTGATAATATATAATGTTAAAATTATGAATTTTGTTTTCGAGAAACTGAACGACATCTTTTAGCTGATCATAGGAGATTTCTTCAACTTTTATGGTAAAGCCCTTATTTAAGTAATGCCCAAAATAAAATCCGTCTTTCAGAACTTCTGCTGTATTTTCAGAAATCCTTTTGAAATTAGGGTTTTCCAGATCTTTTTTAGATAATGCATTGATGAGTTTATGTTTCTCCAGATGATTGGTAACAATTCCCCATGAATAAATTGGCAGGGCAACTTCTATTTTCCTGATAGGGTATTCATCAATTTTTGAAAGATAGCTTTTCAAAATATTGACATCCAGAATAGAATTCTTATCAGAGTTTTCCAGTGGTGAAGAAGTGGAGTAACACATCAGATAAACTTTTTCTACGGGAGGAATTCCTGTCTGGGCCTTATCTTTTATCTGATGAAGACGAAGTGTGCAGGTGATTTCTTTTCCTGATATTTTTTTTAATTCCTTTAAAAATTTAAAATAGTCATTCCGTGTTCCGGCGGTCCAGTCACAATCAATCTGAATTTCACTACTTGTTATAAGATGATATTCCGCAATTTTCTTTTGGATGAGTGTGTAAATACTTTTAGCGAGAAAAATTGTTTCGTCTTTTTTAATGTAAAGAAAAGTCCGGTTGGTAATAAAAACTGTTGGGACGATCTTTTTTCCGGGTTCAAAACTTTTGTCTTTCGTAATGGCTCCTACAGGCTGAAAGGTATTGGCAATTTTGTCAACATCAAAAAAGCGGGTGTATAAATAGGGTAGCGTAGATTGGTTCAATGTTTTCTTTTCGGTATCATTTAGAGCAAGTCTGGTCTTCCAATAATAAAAACCATAGGAATGACTTTCTTTTTTACTACAGGAGAACATCAGGAAGATAAAACCGAAAAATAGTAATTTGAGAAATTTCATGTGAAGTGATGGTTATTTCTTTATAGTTGAGAATGCAGAAAAAACAATGTGAAAATTTTGAGGAAATAGTGTGGTCACAAAATTTGTTCAAAATTAAAAATATCCTAACAAAAATTGCACCGTAAAATTACGGATATTTATTCGGTAGAAAATAAAATCTCTCTTCTCCCAGCTTTTTATGTTGCTTTCTGAAAAATGTTCAGTACTACAGTTAAATAGTAGTATTAAATAAAAATGAATCTATTTTTAAATTTTCCACAAAACAAAAAATAATTCTACGAAAATTGAACGATTATTTTTCAAAAATGTCTAAATGATTAAAAATCAAAATATTTTGCTGTAAATATTTGTGGGTTACAAAATTATTCATAAATTTGCACACTCATTTTAGGGGCGTAGTATGCCTATATCAAACGTAGAAATTACTTCAGACTTCCTAAAAATGGTGATAAATAAAGGATAAATTTTATTATAACATAAACAATGTCAGGTATTATTGGTAAAAAAATCGGTATGACATCTTTGTTTAACGAAGAGGGAAAAAACATTCCTTGTACAGTTATTCAAGCTGGTCCATGCTCGGTTTTACAGGTCAGAACCTTAGAAGTTGACGGTTATGCAGCTGTTCAATTAGGTTTCGATGACAAGAGTGAGAAGAACGTTGGTAAAGCGTTAGCTGGTCATTTCAAAAAGGCTGGTTCTGCTCCTAAAGCTAAATTAGTTGAATTCCACGATGGATTCACGGATGTTAAAGTAGGAGAGGAAGTGAAAGTTGATCTATTCATCGAAGGTGAATATGTAGACGTAACAGGAACTTCTAAAGGTAAAGGTTTCCAAGGTGTTGTTAAAAGACACGGATTTGGAGGTGTAATGCAGGCAACTCATGGTCAGCACAACAGACTTAGAGCTCCAGGTTCTATCGGTGCTGGATCTGACCCTTCAAGAGTATTCAAAGGGATGAGAATGGCTGGAAGAATGGGAGGTAAGCAGGTAACTGTTCAAAACCTTCAGGTATTAAAAGTGGATCAAGAACAAAATCTTTTAGTAGTAAAAGGTGCTGTTCCGGGAGCTAAAAATTCTTATGTAATTATCAGAAAATGGAACTAGTAGTATTAAATACATCAGGAAAAGAGACCGGAAGAAAAGTAACTCTAGACGAAACAGTATTCGGAATTGAGCCAAATCAGCACGCGGTTTACTTAGAAGTTAAACAGTACCTTGCTGCACAAAGACAAGGGACTCATAAAGCAAAAGAAAGAAGCGAAATCACTGCTTCTACTAAAAAACTTAAGAAGCAAAAAGGATCTGGTTCTGCTAGATATGGTGATATTAAATCTCCAGTTTTCAGAGGTGGAGGTAGAGTATTCGGACCAAAACCAAGAGACTACAGATTCAAATTGAACAAAGCTCTTAAGAGATTGGCTAAAAAATCTGTTTTATCTCAGAAAATGAGAGACAACAGCATTAAAGTTTTAGAAGATATGAGCTTTGAAGCTCCTAAGACTAAAGATTTCATCAATGTATTAAATGCATTGGAACTTAACGGTAAAAAATCTTTATTCGTTCTTCCTGAAGCTAACAAGAATGTATATTTATCTTCAAGAAACTTACCTAAAGCTAAAGTAATGAACTTCAACGAAATCAGTTCTTACGATTTAGTAAACGCTGGTGAGATCATTTTCTTCGAAGGTGCAGTTGAAAAATTCCAGGAAAATTTAAAGAAATAAATCATGTCAGTTATTATTAAACCAGTTATTTCAGAAAAGGCTAATTACCTTACAGATTTAAGAGGTTCTTATTCTTTCTTAGTAAACACTAAGGCGAATAAAATCGAGATCAAAAAGGCTGTTGAAGCAGCTTACGGTGTAAAAGTAGCAGACGTTAACACAATGATTTATGCTCCGAAGGTTTCTTCAAAATACACTAAAAAAGGTCTTCAAGTAGGAAAGACAAACAAATTGAAAAAAGCGGTAATCAAACTTGCTGAAGGTGAGGTTATCGATATTTTTGCTGTAAATTAATTATTAATTATAAATAATAGTAATGTCTGTTAGAAAATTAAAACCTATCACCCCGGGACAGAGATTCAGAATTGTAAACAATTTTGAGGAAATTACTACTAACAAACCAGAGAAATCTCTAACAGTTGGTATTAAAAAGTCAGGTGGACGTAACCAAACAGGTAAAATGACCATGCGTTACACCGGAGGTGGACACAAAAAGAAATACAGAATTATTGACTTCAAAAGAAACAAAGCAAACGTTGAAGCAACTGTAAAATCTGTAGAATACGATCCAAACAGAACTGCATTTATCGCTTTATTAGAGTACGCAGACGGAGAAAAGAGATATATCATCGCTCCAAACGGTATTAAAGTAGACCAAAAAGTAGTTTCAGGTGAAAGCGTTGAGCCAAACGTAGGAAACGCAATGAAATTGAAAAATATTCCATTGGGTACTGTAATTTCTTGTGTTGAAATGAAGCCTGGTCAAGGTGCTATTTTAGCAAGAAGTGCTGGTTCTTCAGCTCAATTAACTTCAAGAGACGGAAAATATGCAATCATCAAATTGCCTTCAGGAGAATCCAGAATGATCCTTACTGAATGTATGGCAATGATTGGTTCAGTTTCTAACTCTGATCACCAATTAACTGTATCAGGTAAAGCTGGTAGAAGCAGATGGTTAGGTAGAAGACCAAGAACAAGAGCGGTAGTAATGAACCCTGTAGATCACCCAATGGGTGGTGGTGAAGGACGTTCTTCTGGAGGTCACCCAAGATCTAGAAACGGTAAACCATCTAAAGGTTACAAAACTAGAAAGAAAAACAAAGTGTCTAACCGTTACATCGTATCTAAAAGAAAATAATTATGGCAAGATCACTTAAAAAAGGACCATTCATTCATCATACTTTAGATAAGAAGGTTCAGGCAAATATAGAGTCTGGTAAGAAGACAGTTATCAAAACTTGGTCTAGAGCATCTATGATCTCTCCGGACTTCGTAGGACAAACTATTGCTGTACACAACGGGAAATCTTTTATCCCAGTTTACGTTACAGAAAACATGGTTGGTCACAAGTTAGGCGAATTTTCTCCAACAAGATCTTTCAGAGGTCATGGTGGTAACAAAAACAAAGGAAGCAGATAATCATGGGATCAAGAAAACAAGATAGCGCAATCGCAAGAAAAGAAGCAAACAAGGACGTTGTTAAAGCTTCATTAAACAACTGCCCATCTTCTCCAAGAAAAATGAGATTAGTTGCTGATATCATTAGAGGAGAGCAGGTAGATAAAGCTCTTTATATCCTTAAATATTCTAAAAAAGAAGCATCTAACAAGTTAGAGAAATTACTTCTTTCTGCTATGGCAAACTGGCAGACTAAAAACGAAGGTGCTGACATCGAGGAAGCAAACCTTATCGTTAAAGAAATATTCGTGGATAGTGCAAGACAATTGAAGAGACTGAGACCAGCTCCACAAGGTAGAGGGTACAGAATCAGAAAAAGATCTAACCACGTTACATTAATCTTAGGTAATAAAGAAAATTAATCAAGGTATGGGACAGAAGACAAATCCAATTGGTAACAGATTAGGTATCATCAGAGGATGGGATTCTAACTGGTTTGGTGGAAACGATTATGGAGACAGAATCGCTGAAGACTACAAAATCAGAAGATACCTTGAAGCTAGATTATCTAAAGGTGGTATTTCAAAAATTTATATTGAAAGAACACTTAAATTAGTAACAGTTACAATCACAACTGCAAGACCGGGACTTATCATCGGTAAAGGAGGTCAGGAAGTTGATAAATTGAAAGAAGAATTGAAGAAACTTACTGGTAAGGATATTCAAATCAACATTTTCGAAATCAAAAGACCTGAACTAGATGCAGTATTAGTTGCTGATAGTATCGCTAAGCAAATTGAAAACAGAATCTCTTACAGAAGAGCTGTTAAAATGGCAATGGCTGGTACAATGAGAATGGGCGCAGAAGGGATCAAAGTTCAAATCTCTGGTAGATTGAATGGTGCTGAAATGGCAAGATCAGAATCTTTCAAAGAAGGAAGAATTCCATTGTCAACTTTCAGAGCAGATATCGATTATCATATCGGTGAAGCATTAACTCAGTACGGTAAGTTAGGAGTTAAAGTTTGGATCATGAAAGGAGAAGTTTACGGTAAAAGAGAACTTTCTCCACTAGTGGGACAACAGAAGAAAGGTCCAGCAGGAGGAGGAAACAGAGAGAGAGGAGACAGAGAGAACAGAAAACCAAGAAGAAACAATAATAATTAAAAATTTTAGATTGCAAATTTTGAATTTTAAATTGCCGTTACTTTTTTAAAATCTAAAATCTAAAATCTAAAATCTAAAATTTAGAAAATTATGTTACAACCAAAAAGAACCAAATTCCGTAGAGTTCATAAGATGAAGATGAAGGGGATTGCTCAGAGAGGTAATCAACTAGCTTATGGAACTTTCGGAATCAAAGCAACAGAAGGTGCTTGGATCACTGCAAGACAAATTGAAGCTGCGCGTATCGCTGCGACAAGATATATGAAGAGAGAAGGTCAGCTATGGATCAAAATCTTCCCAGATAAGCCAATTACTAAAAAGCCTGCGGAAGTACGTATGGGTAAAGGTAAAGGTGCTGTGGAATATTGGGTAGCTGTAGTAAAACCAGGTAAAATTATGTTCGAAATCGGAGGTGTTCCTTACGAAGTAGCGAAAGAAGCACTAAGACTTGCCGCACAGAAATTACCAGTAGTTACTAAATTCGTAGTTGCTAACGATTTTGTTAAACCTCTATAATCTTTGAATACAATGAAAAAAGCTGATATTAAAAATTTAAGCGCGGGTGATATTCAAACTCAATTGACTGAAGCAAAAGTTCAATATCAAAAATTGAAATTGGCTCACAAAATCAGCCCAATTGAAAACCCGATTCAAATCAGAGATTTGAGAAAGACAATCGCAAGATTAAACACAGAGTTAACTAACAAACAATAATTTCATTTTACAATGGATAGAAATTTAAGAAAAGAAAGAATCGGAGTGGTTTCCAGCAATAAAATGGAAAAGACCATTGTTGTTAGTGAAACGATGAGAATCAAGCACCCGATGTACGGTAAATTCGTATTGAAAACGAAAAAATATACTGCACACGACGAGAACAACGAATGTAACGAGGGAGATACAGTTTTGATCCAAGAAACTAGACCTTTGAGCAAGAACAAGAGATGGAGATTAGTAAGAATCATTGAAAAAGCTAAGTAATAATGTTACAAACAGAATCAAGATTAAAAGTTGCTGATAACACAGGTGCTAAAGAAGTATTGGTTATCAGAGTTCTGGGAGGAACCAGAAGAAGATATGCTTCAGTTGGTGATAAAATCGTTGTTACTATCAAAGATTCTACACCATCAGGAAACGCTAAAAAAGGTCAGGTATCTAAAGCTGTAGTAGTAAGAACTAAAAAAGCGGTTAGAAGAAAAGATGGTTCATACATCAAATTCGAAGACAATGCTTGTGTATTACTAAACGCAGCGGGAGAAATGAGAGGAACTCGTGTTTTCGGACCAGTTGCTCGTGAGTTGAGAGACAAAGAATATATGAAAATCATTTCATTAGCTCCTGAAGTACTTTAATATTTAAAATTGTAAAAAAATGTCAAAGTTAAAAATAAAAAGAGGAGATAACGTAATCGTAACTACAGGTAAGAAAGGTCTTAAAGGTAGTACAGGTGAAGTTATTGAAGTGATCAAAAAAGAAGGAAGAGACCCTAGAGTAGTTGTTGCAGGACTTAACATCATCAAAAAACACGTTAAGCCTTCAGCTTCAAATCCTCAAGGAGGAATCGTTGAAAGAGAAGCTTCTATTCATATCTCAAACGTAGCTTTAGTTGGAAAAGACGGAAAAGCTATCAAAGTAGGTTACAAAATCGAAGGAGATAAGAAAGTAAGAATCAACAAAAAAACGGGTGAAACTTTATAATTTTAAATAACACATGGAATATATAGCAAGACCCAAAAAAGCATATAAAGAAACGATTGTTCCAGCAATGATGGAAGAGTTCGGATACAAGTCAGTAATGCAGGTACCAAGACTTGAGAAAATCATTTTATCTCAAGGTTTAGGAGACGCTACTGCTGATAAAAAGATCATCGATTATGCTGTTGAAGAATTAACGAACATCACTGGTCAGAAGGCTGTAGGTACTATCTCTAAGAAAGACGAAGCTGCTTTCAAATTGAGAAAAGGTATGCCTGTAGGTGCCAAAGTTACTCTTAGAGCTGATAAAATGTATGAGTTCTTAGATAGATTAACTTCTTCTGCATTGCCTCGTATTAGAGATTTCTCTGGTATTAAAGCTGACGGATTTGATGGTAGAGGTAACTATAACCTAGGTATCACTGAACAAATCATCTTCCCTGAGATCGTAATCGACAAAGTGAAAAAAATCCAAGGGATGGACATCACTTTCGTTACAACTGCGAAAACAGATAAAGAAGCTAAAGCATTATTAACTCACTTCGGTTTACCATTTAAAAAGAACTAAGAAATGGCTAAAGAATCAATGAAAGCGCGTGAGCGCAAAAGAGAAGCACTAGTTGCTAAATACGCTGCTAAAAGACAAGCTCTTAAAGAAGCTGGTGATTACGAAGGACTTCAAAAATTGCCTAAAAATGCTTCTCCTGTAAGATTGCACAACAGATGTAAACTAACAGGTAGACCAAGAGGATACATGAGAACGTTCGGTATTTCCAGAGTAACTTTCAGAGAAATGGCAAACAACGGTCTTATCCCAGGAGTTAAAAAAGCTAGTTGGTAATAATTACTAATTAAAAAATCGGGACAATTAAGTTGTCTAGATACTAAAGATACAAAATATCAGACCGAAGATTTCTGAAGTCTGATATTTTACTCTTCAAGTCTTTACAATACTGATTGTTCTTTAACCAATAATTTAAAAGAAAAATGGTAACAGATCCAATTTCAGATTTCCTAACAAGAGTAAGGAACGCACAAAGCGCAGGCCACAAAGTGGTGGAAATTCCTGCATCGAAAATCAAAAAGGAGATTACTAAGATCTTATTTGATCAAGGGTATATCTTAAACTACAAGTTTGAAGATAACGCTGTTCAAGGAACGATCAAAATCGCTTTGAAGTACGATAAGCAAACTAACAAACCAGCTATCAAGTCTATCCAAAGAGCTTCTAGACCAGGTTTGAGACAGTACAAAGGTTCAGCTGAACTTCCAAGAGTACTAAACGGTTTGGGTATTTCTATCATCTCTACTTCTAAAGGAGTAATGACTGACAAGAAAGCTAGAGAAGAAAAAGTAGGTGGTGAAGTAATCTGCTATGTTTATTAATTTTTAATCAAAGGAAAATGTCAAGAATTGGTAAAGCAATTATAACAATTCCAGCAGGAGTTACAATCACTGAAAATAACAGTGTAGTGACTGTAAAAGGACCTAAAGGAGAACTTTCTCAGGAACTTACAGCAGGAATTACTATAGAACAAAAAGATGGCGAACTTAACGTTAACAGACCATCTGATGCTAAACAACACAAAGCGCTTCACGGTTTATACAGAGCGTTAATCAACAACATGATTGTTGGTGTTTCTCAAGGTTTCGAAAAGAAACTAGAATTAGTAGGGGTAGGATACAGAGCTTCTCACGCAGGTCAAAAACTTGAGTTAGCTTTAGGATTCTCTCACGGTATCGTACTAGAGCTTCCAAGCGAAGTAAAAGTGGATACATTGACTGAAAAAGGTAAAAACCCAATTATTACTTTAACGTCTCACGACAACCAACTTCTAGGGATGGTAGCTGCAAAGATCCGTTCTTTCAGAAAGCCTGAACCATACAAAGGTAAAGGGGTAAGATTCGTAGGAGAAATTGTTAGACGTAAAGCTGGTAAATCTGCTTAATAAATTATAAGTATTATGGCATTAAGTAAATTAGAAAAAAGAATAAGAATCAAAAGAAGAGTAAGAGGAAAAATCTCTGGATCTTCTGAATTGCCAAGATTATCTGTATACAAAAGTAATAAGGAAATTTACGCTCAGTTAATCGACGATAACAGTGGAAAAACTTTAGCTTCTGCTTCTTCTAGAGAGAAAGGTGTTGACGCTAACGGAACTAAGACTGAAGTTTCTGCTGCTGTAGGTAAAGCTATTGCTGCTAAAGCTATCGCTGCAGGAATCGAAAATATTGTATTTGATAGAAACGGATTCGTATATCACGGAAGAGTAAAAGCTCTAGCTGATGGTGCGAGAGAAGGTGGACTTAAATTCTAATCATTAAAATTTCGGAAATATGTTAGGACTAGATAATATAGAAAGAGTAAAACCGGGAGGATTAGAACTTAAAGATCGTCTCGTAGCTGTTAACAGAGTAACAAAAGTAACTAAAGGAGGTAGAGCTTTCGGATTCTCTGCTATCGTAGTTGTAGGTAACGAAGATGGAGTTATCGGTTACGGATTAGGAAAATCTAAAGAGGTTGCTTCTGCAATTGCTAAAGCAGTTGAAGACGCTAAGAAAAACCTTGTGAAAGTTCCTGTAATGAACCACACAATTCCTCACCAAACTACTGCTAGATACGGAGGTGCAGATATCTTCTTAAGACCTGCTTCTCACGGTACAGGGCTTATCGCCGGTGGTGCGGTAAGAGCGGTATTGGAGTCTGCTGGTATTCACGATATCCTTTCAAAATCTAAAGGATCTTCTAACCCTCACAACGTGGTGAAAGCTACTTTCAAAGCGTTATTGGATATCAGAAGACCTGAAGAAATCGCTAGAATGAGAGGAGTTTCTCTAACTAAAGTGTTTAACGGTTAATATATAAAACAATGGCAACAATTAAAGTAAAGCAAGTAAGAAGCGCTATTGGAAGAACAAAAACCCAAAAGAGAACGCTTGAAGCATTAGGATTTAAGAAACTTCACCAAGTTGTAGAACACGAAGCTACTCCTTCTATCTTAGGAATGATAGCTGCAGTTAGTCACTTACTTGAGGTTCAGAAATAATTAAAAAATTCAAAGATTAAAAGATTAAAATTTTCTTCCTATTTTAGTCGGAATTTTTTAATCTTTAAATTATTTAATCTTTAAATCAATAAAAAAATGAATTTAAACAATATAAAGCCAGCTGCAGGATCTACTTTCAATTCAAAAAGAATTGGTAGAGGTCAGGGTACTGGAAAAGGAGGTACTTCTACAAAAGGTCACAAAGGACAGAAATCAAGAGCTGGTTATTCTCAGAAGATCGGTTTTGAAGGAGGTCAGATGCCTTTACAAAGAAGATTACCGAAATTCGGATTCAAAAACGTAAACAGAAAAGAGTTTAGAGGAATTAACCTTGATACAATCCAGACTTTAATCGAGAATAAATCTATCACTGGAGATATTACAAGAGAAGTTATGATTGAGAACGGTCTAATTACTAAAAACGAATTAGTGAAAATTATGGGTAGAGGAGAGTTGAAATCTGCGGTTTCTATCTCTGCTGACAAGTTCACTAAATCTGCTGAAGAGCTTATCGCTAAAGCAGGTGGAAAAGCAATTACCTTATAATAATTACTAATGAAAGAATTTATACAAACATTAAAAAATATTTGGAGCTTAAAGGAACTTAGAGATAAAATTATCTTCACTTTAGGTATTATCCTTGTGTATAGATTCGCATCTTATATCTCTTTACCTGCAATTAACCTTGCAGAAGTAGGAGATCTCTTAGAGCATTATAAAAGTCAGGGCGGTAACAAGCAAGGAGCAGGTCTCCTTGGCTTGCTTTCGTCGTTTACGGGGGGAGCTTTTAGCCACGCTTCCGTAATGGCGTTAGGGATCATGCCTTATATTTCTGCTTCTATTATTGTTCAGTTGATGGGGATGGCTATTCCTTATCTTCAGAAGCTTCAGAAAGATGGAGAGTCAGGTAGAAATACATTGAATCAGATTACCAGATGGTTAACGATTGGGGTTTGTCTTGTACAGGCGCCGTCATATTTAACTTCTATCACTCAATTATTTTTACCATATGCTCAATTCTCTTCTGCATATTATGTAGAGCCAAATTCTATCATGTTCTGGTTGCCAAGTATTGTTATTTTGGTGGCTGGTTCAGTATTCGCAATGTGGTTGGGTGAGAAAATCACCGACAAAGGTATCGGAAACGGTATTTCTATCCTTATTATGGTGGGAATCCTTTCAAGATTGCCTGAAGCATTCGTACAGGAAATGGCCGTGCAGAACGGAAAAGGAGGAATGGGGTCTATCATGATCCTTATTGAAGTAATTTTCTGGATGTTGGTTGTTCTTTTAGCGGTGGTATTATCCGTTGCTGTTAGAAAAATCCCTATCCAGTATGTAAGCAGAGCTCAAGCAAGAGGAGGTGTAAACAGAAATCTTATGCAAGGAGCAAGACAGTGGATTCCATTGAAAGTTAATGCTGCCGGTGTAATGCCAATTATCTTTGCTCAGGCATTGATGTTCGTACCTGGTTTATTAACAAAAGTAGATGAGTCTAATACTTTTCTTGCAGGTTTCAAGAATGTTTTTAGCTGGCAGTACAATGTATTGTTCGCGCTATTAATTATTATCTTCTCATTCTTCTATACTGCGATTACAATTCCGGTAAACCAGATGGCTGATGATTTGAAGAGAAATGGAGGTTTAGTACCGAAAGTAAGACCCGGGAAAGAGACCGCTGATTATTTAGATGATATTTTATCAAAAATTACCTTGCCTGGTGCAATATTTTTATCTATCTTTGCAGTCCTTCCGGCAATTGTACACGGAAGCTTTGTTCAGACAGATGCGTTCGCCCTATTTTTCGGGGGAACATCACTATTGATTATGGTTGGAGTAATTTTAGATACTGTTCAACAGATTAATACATATCTGCTGAACCATCATTATGATGGCTTAATGCAGTCTAAATTATCAAGAACGACTGGATATTAATTTATGGCAAAACAAAAACATATTGAACAAGACGGCGTTATAACGGAAGCACTTTCGAACGCTCAGTTCCGTGTAGAGCTAGAGAATGGGCATGTGCTTATTGCTCATATTTCTGGTAAAATGCGTATGCATTATATTAAACTTCTGCCTGGTGATAAGGTGAAATTAGAAATGTCTCCCTATGACTTAACAAAAGGGAGAATCACATTTAGATATTAAAACAATCTGCCAAATGGAGCGTGCGTTCCATTTGGCTGTTGTTAAAAAATAAATACTATCAAAATGAAAGTAAGAGCATCAATTAAAAAAAGAAGCGCTGATTGCAAAATCGTACGCAGAAAAGGTGTACTGTTTGTAATCAACAAGAAAAACCCAAAATTTAAACAAAGACAAGGCTAAAATTAAATTATGGCGAGAATTTCAGGTATTGATTTACCAAAAAACAAAAGAGGCGTTATCGGTTTAACTTACATCTACGGAATCGGAAGAAGTACTTCTTCAGAAATCCTTAAAGCTGCCGGTATCAGCGAAGACAAGAAAGTCAACGAATGGAATGACGATGAATTGGCTGCAATCAGAACATACATCTCTGAAAACGTAAAAGTAGAAGGAGAATTGAGATCTGAAGTGCAATTGAACATCAAGAGATTGATGGACATAGGATGCCAACGAGGAATACGTCACAGACTTGGATTACCTTTAAGAGGCCAGAGAACGAAAAACAACTCTAGAACCCGTAAAGGAAAGAGAAAAACTGTTGCTAACAAGAAAAAAGCTAGTAAATAATCGTTAGGAATTATGGCAAAACAAACTAAAGTAGTTAAAAAAAGAAAAGTAAAAGTTGAAGCTATTGGTGAAGCGCACATTCAAGCTTCTTTCAATAACATCATCATTTCTTTAACAAATAAAAACGGAGAGGTTATCTCTTGGGCTTCTGCCGGTAAAATGGGATTCAGAGGTTCTAAAAAGAATACTCCATTTGCTGCTCAAATGGCAGCTGAAAATTGCTCTGCTGTAGCTCACGAAGCTGGTTTAAGAAGAGTAAAGGTGTTTGTGAAAGGTCCAGGCGCAGGTAGAGAATCTGCGATCAGAACTATTCACAATTCAGGAATTGAAGTTAGCGAAATCATTGATGTGACTCCTATGCCACACAACGGATGTAGACCACCAAAAAGAAGAAGAGTTTAATTTTTAGAATTTACCCATTATGGCAAGATATATTGGACCTAAAACTAAGATTGCTAGAAAGTTTGGTGCTGCAATCTACGGAGATGACAAAAACTTCGAGAAAAGAAAAAACCAACCGCCAGGACAGCACGGTCCTAACAAAAGAAGAGGTGCTAAAAAATCAGAATATGCAGTTCAGTTAGCTGAAAAACAAAAAGCTAAATATACTTACGGTATTTTAGAAAGACAGTTTGCTAACTTATTTGACAAAGCACACAGAAGTAAAGGTGTAACAGGTGAAGTTCTATTACAACTTTGCGAATCAAGATTGGATAACGTAGTATACAGATTAGGTTTTGCTAAAACCAGATCTGCTGCTAGACAATTAGTTTCTCACAGACACATTACTGTAAACGGAGAGCTAGTTAACATCCCTTCTTATTTGCTAAAAGCTGGTGATGTAATCGCTGTAAGAGAAAAATCTAAATCTCTTGAAGTGGTTTCTAATGCATTAGCTTCTAAAGCAAATTATGAGTGGTTACAATTCAACGATGAGAAAAAAGAAGGTACTTTCGTATCTGCTCCTGAAAGAATCCAGATTCCGGAAGACATCAAGGAACAGCTTATCGTCGAACTTTACTCTAAATAATTTTTTAATCAAATTTTTGCTCAACCCAATAATATGGCAATTTTACAATTCATAAAACCCGATAAAGTAATTTTACTTAACTCTGATGAATTTAAAGGTCAATTCGAATTCAGACCTCTAGAACCAGGTTTCGGGCTTACAATCGGTAATGCTTTGAGAAGAGTGTTGCTTTCTTCTCTCGAAGGATATGCTATTTCATCTATCAAAATAGAAGGTGTAGAGCACGAATTTTCAACTATTCCGGGAGTAATCGAAGATGTTACCGAAATTATTCTTAACCTTAAGCAGGTAAGATTAAAAGCTGCGGCAGAAAACCAAGCTAACGAGCAGGTAGTTGCTAAAGTTTCGGGGCAAACGGTGATCACTGCTGGAGATTTAGGTAAAGCGATGAGCGGATTTGAGGTGCTAAACCCAGATCTAGTTATTTGCAACCTAAATTCTGATGTTACTTTCGAAATTACTTTCAATATTGAAAAAGGTAGAGGATATGTTCCTTCAGAACAAAATAAGTCAAACAATGCACCTGTAGGTACTATTGCTATCGACTCTATTTTCACGCCAATCAAGAAAGTACAATACAGCATTGAAAATTATCGTGTAGAGCAAAAAACAGACTACGAAAAACTTGTATTAGATATAGAAACTGACGGATCTATTAGTCCTCAGAACGCTTTAACAGAAGCTTCTAAGATATTAATTTATCACTTCATGTTGTTCTCTGATGAGAGAATCACTTTGGAGACTGAAGCGGTGAAAGCATCTATCCAATATGACGAGGAAACTCTTCATACAAGACAACTACTTAAGTCTAAATTAGCAGATATGGATCTTTCCGTAAGAGCCCTTAACTGTCTGAAAGCAGCTGAAGTAGAAACTCTTGGAGAATTGGTTTCTTACAGTAAGTCTGATTTGATGAAATTCAGAAATTTTGGTAAAAAATCTTTGACAGAACTAGAAGAATTAGTGCATTCAAAAGGTCTTAACTTCGGTTTCGACGTTGCAAAATATAAGTTAGACGCTGATAAATAATTAATAATGAGACACGGTAAAAAATTCAATCACTTAGGAAGAACAGCTTCTCACAGAAGTGCTTTACTTTCTAATATGGCTTGTTCTCTAATTGAGCATAAAAGAATCAACACTACTGTAGCTAAAGCGAAAGCTTTAAGAGTATATGTTGAACCTCTATTAACAAAAGCAAAAGAAGATACTACACACAACAGAAGAATTGTTTTTTCATATCTTCAAAATAAAGAAGCAGTTGCTGAATTGTTCAGAACTGTAGCTCCTAAAATCGCTGAGAGAAACGGTGGTTATACAAGAATCATCAAAACAGGATTCAGACCAGGTGATGCTGCTGATACTGCTCTTATCGAATTAGTAGACTTCAATGAGCTTTACAATCCTAATGCTGAAGAGAAAAAGACTACAAGAAGAAGCAGAAGATCTACAACAGCTAAAAAAGAAGCTGTAGTTGCTGAAGCTCCTGTAGTAGAAGAAAAAGCTGCTGAAGCTGATTCTACAGAGGAAAAGACTGAAGAATAATATTTCATTCAGATATAAATAAAAACCGTTCAGATTTCTGAACGGTTTTTTATTTTTTTAGATTTTGGTTTTTACAAGTTCAATAATATTGTTTCCCTGATCCAAAATAAGGCTGTCTTTTTTCACAGTGGCCTTCATATCCATTTTTTCATAAGTGGTTTCATTCCCTTTAGATTCAACCTGATTCAGAATGAACGTTTTATTGTTGTTTCGGATACTCATCGTTTTTTCCTTGTAATTAAAAACAACTTTTACCAAAGTTCCGTCAGTGGCCTTATAAACATAATCCGTTTTTATACTTTTCTTTCCGTTGACGTCTGTATTGTAGGTAATGGTTGAATCAACTTTTCCATTGTCGGCCAAAATAGTTGAATCTCCGGCTTTTAGTACATTTTTATTTCCACTTTCACTCTTTTTACAGCTTATTACTGATAAGGTAATAGTCGAAATCGCTATGAGTAACCCTTTTTTCATGATATTTATTTTTTAATGTATTGATATTTAATTTACTTTTTGTGAGAAGATAATTTTGTTAAATTTAAGAAAAACAAAAAACAAACCAATGGCCTTCATTCAAACTTTAAAATTACCAAACACGTAAATGTTTTGATCATAAAAATCTTTTTTAAAGTTCATAAAAGTTTTTTTTAGAAGTAAAAACAAAGAATTATTACAATCTTAAAATTAACTAAAATTTAACTCGGAATAAACATATAAATTACCTCTCTATTGCTTTAAAAAGTTAAAAATTGATTAAATTTGTCTGAACTATAAAATAAACAAAAATGAGTTACATTTCTTACATAGAAGCGAGACAAATTTTGGATTCAAGAGGTAATCCTACAGTTGAAGTAGATGTATTTACAGAAAGTGGTGCGATGGGTCGTGCCGCGGTACCTTCTGGAGCATCTACCGGAGAACATGAAGCAGTTGAATTGCGTGATGGTGGTTCAGAATGGATGGGGAAAGGTGTTTCTAAGGCTGTAGAGAATGTAAGAGAAGTAATTGCTCCTGAATTGGTAGGTCTTCCTGTTTTTGATCAGAATCTTATCGATCAGATCATGATTGACCTAGACGGAACTAAGAACAAAGGAAATCTGGGTGCAAACGCTATTTTAGGAGTTTCTTTGGCTGCTGCAAAAGCTGCTGCAACAGAACTAAGATTACCATTATACAAATACGTAGGAGGAGTAAATGCCAATACACTTCCGGTTCCGATGATGAATGTAATCAACGGAGGCTCTCATTCAGATGCTCCGATTGCTTTCCAGGAATTTATGGTAATGCCGGTAAAAGCAGATTCTTTTTCTCATGCTTTGAGAAAAGGAACTGAAATTTTCCATAATCTTAAATCTATTCTTCATTCAAGAGGTTTGTCTACTGCGGTAGGTGACGAGGGAGGATTCGCCCCTACATTTACAGGAACTGAAGATGCTTTGGATACTTTGCTTCAGGCAATTGAAAAAGCAGGCTATAAGCCGGGTGATGATGTAATGATCGCTTTAGATTGTGCGGCTTCCGAATTCTACAAAGACGGAGTTTACGATTATAGAAAATTCCAGACTCCGGATGCAGCTCAGTTTTCAAGCACTGAACAGGTTTCTTATCTGACAGAACTGGTAAATAAATATCCGATCATTTCTATCGAAGATGGTATGCAGGAAAATGACTGGGACGGATGGAAAATGTTAACAGATAAAATCGGTGACAGAGTACAGTTGGTTGGTGATGATTTATTCGTAACCAATGTAGAGAGATTATCAAGAGGAGTAAAAGAAGGGATTGCTAATTCAATCCTTGTAAAAGTAAACCAGATCGGTTCTCTTTCTGAAACGATGGCTGCAGTCCAGATGGCTCAACACAACAAATTTACATCAGTAATGTCTCACAGATCTGGTGAAACTGAAGACTCTACAATTGCTGATCTGGCAGTGGCAATGAACTGCGGACAAATCAAAACCGGTTCTGCTTCAAGATCAGATAGAATGGCAAAATATAACCAGCTATTAAGAATCGAAGAAGCTTTAGGTGAAACTGCGATTTTCCCAGGATTAGAAGCATTTAAAGTAAAAAGATAATTGAATTTATAAATAACGGCGAGCGAAATTTTTTGTTTGCCGTATTTTATAATAAGTAGTATATTTAAAAAAAAATAAATAATGTCAGACAACAAAGTAATATTGAATTACGACGGTAATTCATATGAATATCCAATCGTAGATAGTACGATCGGAGACAGAGGAATAGATATTTCAAAATTAAGAGACCAGACGGGTCTTATCACTTTAGACTTAGGGTACAAAAATACAGGAGCAACAATTAGTGATATCACTTACCTTGACGGAGATAAAGGTGAATTGTTCTACAGAGGATATCCTATTGAGCAGGTTGCTGAGAAGTCAAACTTCACGGAAGTAATGTATTTGTTATTACATGGTGAATTACCAACTCAGAACCAATTCAGCGCATTCGAAAACAATATCAAAAAATATAACTTCGTAGCAGAGGAGATGAAAAAAATCATCGATGCTTTCCCTCGTTCTGCTCACCCTATGGGAGTTTTATCTTCTTTAACGTCTGCTTTGACGGCTTTCAATCCTAAAGCTGTGAATGTGAATTCAAAAGAAGAAATGGATCATGCTGCGGAATTAATGATTGCTAAATTCTCTCACCTTTGTGCTTGGACTTACAGAAAAACTTTAGGCCTTCCAATTAACCACGGAGATAACAGCTTAAACTACGTAGAAAACTTCTACAAAATGGCATTCAGAATGCCAAACCAGGAATTCGAAATCGATCCGGTAGTAGTGGGAGCTTTAGATAAATTATTGATCCTTCACGCAGATCACGAACAAAACTGTTCTACATCTACGGTAAGAATGGTAGGCTCTGCTCATACAGGTCTTTTCGCTTCTATTTCTGCAGGGGTTTCTGCACTTTGGGGACCACTTCACGGTGGAGCAAACCAAGCGGTTATCGAAATGCTTGAATTGATCGAAAAAGATGGCGGAGATGTTAACAAGTGGGTAGCGAAGGCTAAAGATAAAAATGACAGCTTCCGTTTGATGGGATTCGGACACAGAGTATACAAGAACTTCGACCCAAGAGCAAAAATTATCAAGAAAGCTGCTGATGATATCCTTAATGCATTAGGAATCCAGGATAAAGCTCTTGATATTGCGATGCAGTTAGAAAAAGTAGCGCTGGAAGATGAGTACTTTGTAGAAAGAAAGCTATATCCAAACGTAGATTTCTATTCTGGAATTATTTACAGAGCATTAGGAATTCCTACAGAAATGTTTACTGTAATGTTTGCATTAGGAAGACTTCCGGGATGGATTTCTCAGTGGAAAGAAATGAGATTGAAAGGAGACCCGATCGGAAGACCAAGACAGGTTTACCAAGGCGCTCAACAAAGAAACTACATCGATATTGCAAACAGATAATTATTGTTTATATCATAAAAATCCCAAAGCTTGCTTTGGGATTTTTTTATTTAATGATCTGCAAATATTTCTTAGAAAAATATATATGTTACTGAAATTGAATTCAATAATTTATTAATTTTACTTTTATGAAATTATTGGTATGATCAAAGCCGAATGATTGAATAACAGGTATGATAAAGAACTGTGGAATCATTTGACTCACCATAAAAAATAAATTATTATGACTTTCGGACAACAGATGTTATTTTTCTTCAGCGCAGTAGGAGCATTCAACGGATTGCTGCTGGGCATTTATCTGCTGTTTGTTAAGAAACTGAAATATCTCCCGGATTTTTTTCTTGGACTTCTCTTGCTGATGCTGAGCACCAGAGTAGGAATTGCTGTATGCATTTACTTTTATCCGGATCTGCCGAGAATTATTCCGCATTTGGGACTCTCTGCTTTATTTTTTACAGGTCCGGCACTCTATTATTACGTGAAATCTTCCTTTCAACAGGAGCAGTTTGATTGGAAGAAATGCCAGAAATGGTTTGGAATACTGATCATCATTTTAGGAGCTGTCGGTTTATTATATCTGCTTTTCCCGGTTACATGGGAACATTATTTCGGAACCTTTATTTATACTGTCTGGTCCGTATTTGTATTCCTTACGGTGTATCAGTACTACAATTTTTCAAAGCAAAATCTTAAAAATCCAAACCAATTTGTTCTTCCGGTTCTGATCAGTAATATAATCATCTTTCTGACCTATCAGCTGATCTCAACAGGTTGGGTGCATATCTATTGTGCAGGAGGAAGTCTTGTATTTTCATTTGTGCTGTATGCGAACTTTTTGATTTTATTCAATAAAAAATATCAGCAGCTTCCGGTAAAGGAAACTGAAAGATACTCCAATAAAAAGATCTCCGGAGAACAGGCAGACAGCTTTTCGTCCAGATTAGAGCGCCTGATGAATACTGAAGAGCTTTATAAAAATCCCAATCTGAAATTAAGTGATGTGGCATCCAGAATGAATATCTCTGCCCATCAGCTTTCCCAGCTGCTTAATGATAATCTTGGTAAAAGTTTTTCTACCTATATCAATGAATATCGTATTAATGAAGTCTGTGAAAAGATAGAAAATGGCTCCTATTTAAAAATTGAAGAGATAGGATATGAAGTAGGATTTAATTCCAAATCGACTTTCTTTTCTACGTTCAAGAAAATTAAAAATACAACACCTCTTTTGTATAAACAGTCTCAAACCCTTACTGAATCAAGGTTTCAGAGTTCAAATTTATAATTCAGTACTGCGGAATTTTAATTTCAAAACCGCTATTCTGCCCCAAGCCGATACATTTGATGTCATAAAATTTAAAATCTATGATCTTCAAATTATGGTTCTTGCTGCTTCTGCTGTTCCTGTCAATTTTTGGAAAAGCTCAGGAAGCTGTCAAAGGAAAAACCGCGGATTCTCTGGCTGAGGCAAAAACTTCAACAACGAATATTTCAGAAGTCATTATTCAGTCAGCTCCACGAAAAATGAAACTGAATGAAGGCAATCTTGTACTGTCTGTTGCCGGAAATAAAGACTTTAAAACTTCCACGCATCTCCTTGATGTTTTAAGAAAAACACCTGGGGTTACAGTAGATCAGGAAGATGGAATTTTTATTGGAGGCAGAATCACTCCCGCTGTTTTTATTGATGGGAAACCCGTTGTTATGAGTAATCAGGAGCTGCAGGCCTATTTGCGGTCTTTATCTCCCGAAATGGTAGAATCTGTTGAAGTGAATACCAATCCATCTTCTAAATATGATGCAGAATTTAAAGGAATTATTGATATCAAACTAAAAAAGAATGTCAGCCTTGGCTTGAAAGCAAGCTATAATGGTAATATTTATGTTAATAAATTCAACTATCGGGAAAATGCATTTAATATATCTTATCATACAGGGAGAGTAACATACAATCTGCAGACGGGTTATAATGAAGGGATTTCAACCTATCGTTATCATGCTTTGCAACGATTGACCAATACCAATATTATGCGTACCCAAACCTATCAGGAAGATGCCGGAAAAGTTTACAATTTTCAGGCGGGCGCAGATTTTAAGCTGAATGATAAAAACCGGCTTGGTATTAATCTGAGAGGTAATTTCCGGAATAATGACAGAATACGCAACGGATCACTTTATACAACTGATAAAACCGAAACCCAGTTGGTACTGAATACCGCCAGTGAAAATCCCACAGATTATTCTCAGGACAACTATGGGATGACAGCCGATTATTCTTTTCAGAATAAGGGTTTTAAGCTTGCTTTTTTAGGGAACTATCTTTCAGTCAAAAATAAACAGAATGATGATTTTATCAATAGAGACCGGACTAATACTGAGGTTTTATCATACTGGAAATCTGATCTGGTGAACAAAATCGGCATTTATACAGCACAGATAGATGCATCTCAGAAGATAAAAGAGACCGATATTGAAGCAGGGCTTAAATACAGCCATTCAGATACGAATAACAATATCAGGTATGATACATTATCTGTTGCCAATCAGTTCGTTTTTGATCCTTCGAGAAGCAATGTATTTTCGTATAAAGAAAAGATCTGGGCAGGTTATCTTGCATACAGGCAAAAGATAGGAGACTTTCAGATCAATGCAGGATTAAGATTCGAGAACACTAACAGTATTTCCAATGCCATTACTGTGGACTCTGTGGTTTCCAGAAACTATCTGAAGTGGCTGCCGTCTTTAAGCGCTAGCTATACTTTTAATAAATCCAGTGAATTTTCTCTTTCCTATAGTAGAAAAATAACGAGGCCGGCATTTTCGCAGCTTAATCCGTTCAGATTTTATTTCAGCCCGTTAAATTACTGGATAGGGAATCCATACCTGTTGCCTTCCTTTACCAGTCAGATTAAAGCAACGTATCGGTATAAAAACTGGATCACAAGCTTTACAGCCGGAAAAGAAAAAGATGTGATGACACGGTATCCCCTGTACAATCCGGAAACAAATGTATTGGAATATTTAGGAACGAATCTTCCCTACCGGAACTTTGCTGTGCTGGAAACAAGCTTTCCTGTCAGAATTACAAAATGGTGGAATATCACCAGTCAGATTTCCGGATATTATAATTACGAATTCAGACCTTATCTGGATGAGGTTTTTGCATTGAACATTTATAATTACGAAGTTAGAGTTAATCAGGTATTTTCACTTCCAAAAGGATTTACTGTAAATGTATTTGGTGCTTATGAATCTAAAACAGGAAACAGTCTCTATATTATTAAGCCACGGTATACTGTAGATGTATCAGTACAAAAGGCATGGTTTGATAATAAACTCAACACAAAAATCGGGATTAATAATCTGTTTGATTCTTATGATCAGCGATTGGAATTCCGGCATAAACAGATCATGGATAACCGTTTTACACACTGGTGGGACAGCAGCAGGCTGGTATTTTCACTCAGTTATAACATGGGAAGTTCAAAATATCAGGTCAAAGAAACCCAGAAGACGGAAGAAGAAAACAGGGCGAGATAAGAAAACCTGCTTGAAAAGCAGGTTTTCGTTTTTTATATGGACATACACATTTGTCACATGTCGAGATATAACAGTTTCCTGTAAGTATCTCAACCTAATTTTTGTGCGTTTTTCGGTACGGATTTTTTGTCTTCAGGATTTTTGGGTATTTGACTGTTAATCGCTTATGTTTAATTTAAAAAAAATTATGTTACTGATATGTGATCTGCAATTAATTAAATTTTAATGTTAAATAATTAACAAACAATATATTGTTAATAAAATTATCTAAATAAACGCAGTATTCAAGCAAATAAATGATTTAGTCTGGCGATGAACTTAAGTAAAAACCTGCAATAAGAAGATTTTGCAGAATAATACTTAATTACCAGCCTAAAAACCGTACAAAAGTTTCCCAAATAGAGACCTTTACTTATATTTGTAGCATTGCATAAATCTTTATGAAACTAAATATAAAAAATGAAACGGGGAGGCTGAAATCTGTGGTTTTAGGGCAACCCAATTCAATGGGAGCTGTTCCTACGCTGGAAGAAAGCTATGATGCTAAATCTTATTACACGATAGAACATAATATGTATCCGAAGGAAGCTGACATTATTAATGAAATGAATGCTTTTGAAGCGGTGCTGAAAAAATATGATGTAGAGGTTTTGCGCCCGGAAATTATAAAAGATTATAATCAGGTTTTTGCCAGAGATGTGGCGTTTGTGATTGATGATAAAATGATCATTTCAAACGTAATCGCAGACAGAGCAGATGAGCAGGGAGCTTATAAAAAAGTTTTTGAAAAAGTAGCCTGGAGAAAAATTATCAATCTTCCGGAAACTGCTCATATCGAAGGAGGCGATGTTATTGTCTGGGATGACTTCCTTTTTATAGGAACGTGTTTCAGTGAAGATTACAGAAGCTATAAAACAGCCAGAACCAACGAATATGCTATTGAAATCCTTAAGGAATATTTTCCTAAAAAAAGAATTATCGATCTTGAGCTAAAAAAGAATGATAAAGTCCCGTATGAAGGGATCTTACATCTGGATTGTACTTTCAATCCTGTTGGGAAAGATAAGTGTATTATTTACAAAGACGGTTTCGTGGACGAAAGTGATTATAATTTAATCATCGACATTTTTGGCGAAGAAAACTGTTTCCATGTTACGGCGGAAGAAATGTTTGAAATGTTTCCGAATATTTTTTCCATCTCACCGGAAATTGTTGTTTCAGACAAAGCATTTACAAGAATGAATAATCATCTTAGAAATGAATGGGGAATGGCCGTTGAAGAGATTCCTTATCGAGAAATTTCTAAAATGGGAGGTTTGCTGAGATGCTCTACGATGCCTTTAGTTAGAGAATAAAGTAAACTGAAACAGATTGAAAAAAATAATTCTCTTTTTTCTTTTATTCTTTATATCTAAAACTTATTCTCAGCAAAAACTCAACTGGGCCGAAGTTTTATATGGAGATATTAAAAATCTAAGAGAAAATAAAATAAAAACGTTAAAGCTTAAAAAAGGAAATAAAGTTTTTCGTTCAGTTACAGTAATTTCCGAAAACTCGATTATTGTAAAAGATTCTTTGGCAGAATTTTATTTTGAATTTGATAATGAAGATAGATTGATTTCTGTAAAGTCAATTAAGGAGAAAATACAAGAAAAATTTGGATTAAACTTTAAAAATAACTTTGTCAATGGGATCTCAAAATTAACTGATGAAAAAGGAGTTGAGATATACAACCAACTTTCAAAAGTTTACTTTAATAATATTTCTTACGAAGAAAAAGAAACCTATAGCTTTGATAAAGAGAAAAAGGACTCTCTGAATGTTTTCAGAACGAAATATTTTTTTAATGAACAAAATCCGGAATTAAGCTATAAAGAAACGTATAATAACGGAAAGACTTTTGGAAGGAAATATTTTAACGATACCGAAGTCTGGAAAGAAAAATTTAGTGACTATTATGTAGTAGATTCTATTCTGAAAAAAGATTCATCCATAGATACAAAAAAAGAGTTTGTAAGAATGTCGAAATCAATAACAAGAAACGGACGGCTCTTAAAATATTTTAAAGATTTAGAAGTAGAAGTAGTAACATTTTCAGACAAAAAATACAATATTAATCTTTCTGAACATCCCGACTTTTTATCCTTTCCTATATATACGTTTTTAACTAAAGAAAAATATTAAAAAATGCAAACAACAGATACAGTATTAATGATAGAACCGATTGCGTTCGGTTATAATGCAGAAACGGCAAAAAACAATTATTTTCAGATTGAGCAGACAGGTTCTGATATTCAGTCTAAAGCTTTGGCTGAGTTTAATACGTTTGTCGGGAAACTAAGATCTAAAGGAATTAATGTTATTACCATAAAAGATACATTAGATCCTCATACTCCTGATTCTATTTTTCCGAATAACTGGGTGAGTTTCCATAAAGACGGGAAAGTGGTTTTATATCCGATGTTTGCTTCAAACAGAAGAGTAGAGAGAAGGGATGATATTATAGAAAGCATTCAGGAGCAGGGTTTTGAAGTAACTGAAATTGATGACTGGTCGTTTCCGGAAACTCAGGGACACTTTCTGGAAGGAACCGGAAGTATGATTTTTGATCACGATAATAAAATTGCATACGGGTCGGTTTCTTTACGATTAGATGAAAATCTATTCAGAGAATTTTGTGAAAAATACGGTTTTACACCGGTCGTTTTCCATTCATATCAAACGGTTGGAGAAGAAAGACTTCCGATTTATCATACCAACGTCATGATGTGTGTAGCGGATCAATTTGTTGTTATTTGTTTAGATTGTATCGATGATAAGGCAGAAAGAGAGAAAGTAACCGAAACGATTAAAAATTCAGGAAAAGAAATCATTGAGATTTCGGAAGCACAAATGCAGCAATTTGCAGGAAATATGCTTCAGGTTCAAAATAAAGACGGTAAAAAGTTTTTGGTAATGAGCCAGACTGCCTACCAATCATTAAGTCCAAGTCAGATTTCTGCAATAGAGAAATATTGCGAAATTATCTACTCAGACCTGAATACGATTGAAGTAAACGGTGGAGGTAGCGCACGTTGTATGCTGGCTGAAGTTTTCTTACCCAAAAAATAATTCGTTTTAAGGATATAGACTAAAACTTCCGGTTGCAAATTCAGCCGGAAGTTTTTTATTAATATCGGCTCTGAAAATGCTTCAAAAAATTAGGCTAAATTTGCAATAATGAAATAGGCTATTATGATAAAAAAATTAATGATAAGTTTAGGAATCTTTATTGCGATATGCTCTTATTCCCAACAAAAAACATTCTGTAATCCTATCAATATTGATTACGGATATACTCCTTTCGAATCTTTTTCGAAACAGGGAAAACACCGTGCTACTGCAGACCCGGTCATTGTAAATTTTAAAAATAAGCTGTTTCTTTTCTCAACCAATCAGGAAGGATATTGGTACAGTGATGATATGCTCGACTGGAAGTTTGTAAAAAGAAAATTTCTTAGAGATAATAAATATATCCATGATTTGAACGCTCCTGCAGTTTGGGCAATGAAAGATACTTTGTATGTTTTTGGTTCTACCTGGGAACAGGATTTCCCTATCTGGAAAAGTACAAATCCGACAAAAGATGACTGGAAAATAGCTGTAGATACTCTGAAAGTCGGAGCTTGGGACCCGGCTTTTCATTATGATGAAGATAAAAATAAATTGTACTTATATTGGGGATCAAGTAACGAGTGGCCATTATTAGGGACTGAAGTTAAAACCAAGACCTTGCAGTCGGAAGGTTTTGTGAAGCCTATTTTAAGGCTGAAACCGGAAGATCACGGTTGGGAAAGGTTCGGGGAATATAATGATAATGTTTTCCTGCAGCCTTTTGTAGAAGGAGCTTGGATGACAAAGCATAATGATAAATATTATATGCAGTATGGTGCCCCTGCAACAGAATTTAGCGGGTATTCTGATGGTGTATATGTAAGCAAAAATCCTTTGGAAGGATTTGAATACCAGCAGCACAATCCGTTTTCTTATAAACCGGGAGGTTTTGCCAGAGGAGCGGGACACGGCGCAACATTTGAAGATAACTACAAGAACTGGTGGCATGTTTCAACAATTTTTATCTCCACTAAAAATAATTTTGAAAGACGTCTGGGAATCTGGCCTGCCGGATTTGATAAAGATGATGTCATGTATTGCAATACCGCTTACGGGGATTATCCGACCTATCTTCCGCAATATGCACAGGGAAAAGATTTTACCAAAGGATTATTTGCAGGCTGGATGTTACTGAATTATAATAAACCGGTTCAGGTTTCATCAACATTGGGAGGATATCATTCCAATTATGCGGTGGATGAAGATATTAAAACATACTGGAGTGCGAAAACAGGAAATGCCGGTGAGTGGTTTCAGACTGATCTAGGTGAGGTTTCTACCATTAATGCTATTCAGATCAATTATGCAGATCAGGATGTTGAATTTTTAGGGAAAACCTTAGGCAAAATGCATCAGTATAAAATCTATGGTTCGAATGATGGTAAAAAATGGAATGTTATTGTTGATAAAAGTAAAAATACTAAAGATGTTCCTCACGATTATGTAGAACTGGAAAAACCTGTAAAAGCAAGATTCCTGAAAATGGAAAATTTAAAAATGCCGACAGGAAAATTTGCATTGAGCGGTTTCAGAGTATTCGGAAAAGGAGCGGGAAGTGTTCCTCCAAAAGTTCAGAATTTTGTTCCTCTGAGAGCCGATCCCAAAAAATATGGTGAGAGAAGAAGCATCTGGATGAAATGGCAGCAGAATTCCGATGCATACGGATATGTAATTTATTGGGGAAAATCTCCTGATAAGTTATACGGAAGTATCATGGTATATGGGAAAAATGAATATTTCTTTACCGGAGCAGATAGAACGGATGCTTATTATTTTCAAATTGAAGCTTTTAACGCGAACGGTGTTTCAGAAAGAACAGAAGTTTTTAAATCAGAATAAATTAAAAATACAAACGCCTTGATTATTTCAAGGCGTTTTTGTTTTATCAACTGGTTTTAGAAATTGATAAATTGAGTTAATTACAAAAGGAGCATTGCTCTCATTACTCCAATCCAAATGACCGCCGGAAAACTCATAAGAACGGTTATAAACGTTATTTTTATTCAGAACGGAATCTAAAATTTTCTTTTGAGACAGAGGGATAACCTGATCTCGATTCCCATAAAAAGAAATAGTAGGAGGAGAGGTTTCATTGATCCATAAAACAGGATTGGGAATATCCAGATTAGTAATATCTGTTGGGGTAGGCTTAGTTAAATCGATCATATGCTTTTGAACAAAAGAATAATCGGTGTAATTGGCAAAATTAGGATCACGCAAATCGGAAGGTCCTACAATATTTACGATAGCTTTTACTTTCGTTCTGTATTTACTGTCGAAAAGCCTATTATAACCATATAGTAATGATAAATGTGCACCAGCACTATTTCCAAGCAAAATAAACTGTGGATCAATTTTTTTTGCTGATGTTTTTTTAACCAAAAAATCTAAAACGCTGTCAATATCATTGGTTTGATTGGGAAGAATAAAGCTCGTATTATCTGCAAGCCTATAATTGATATTAGCGAAAGCATAATCAGGAAATTTTTCCATCATAGAAAGTGCAAAATAATTAAGATTTGATTTGTCCCCTGCTTTCCAGCCACCTCCATGAATAAGAACAAAAATGCCTTTTATTGAACTTCTGTTTTTGGGAAGATAGAAGTCTAACTTTTGCTCAGAATTATTTCCATATGAAAGATTCTTTTCTACAGTAAAAGAAAGATTCTTTCCGAGCATGATGGTTTCTTCTTTTTTGCAGTTAAGGAGAATTAATAAGAGAAATGAGAACAGCAGATAGTTTTTCATAATTATAAATATAACAAAACCCACTGAGAGATCAGTGGGCCATTGTACAAAATAAATATATATGAAGATGATTGTGTATTAACGTGTTCTGCTTTTGATATCATCCGAAGCTCCTTCAATAGTTCTTACTTTCTTTACTTTCTGGTTTCCGAAGTTGTAAACAATACTGAAAGTCATTCCGAAATTATATCTGTTCTGATGAATATAATTATAGTTCCCGTTGCTTTGGTAGTCTTCGATTTCAACAACATTTGTTTTTAGAATATCATTTACATTTAAAGCAAAGGTCCATTCGTTCCAGATTTTTTTAAGGCTCATATCAAGACTCATCAGGTTCTTCAATACCCCAAGTTCTATCTGTTGTTTATCCACGAAGAAATAATTGACTCCTAAAAACCACGTTTTATTTTTGTCTAAACGTATGGTATTATTGGTTTGAATAACAATACTTGTGGAGTTTCTCTTATTGGTATAAATAAGTTGTTTTCCATCTTTATCCCAAAAAGAATCACCAGTTGTAGGATCTATTGCTAAAGTTCCATCGTTAACATTATGCTGAACTCCAATATTAAAGTTGGTAGTTAGATATTGTTTAAAGAATGACTTCTGAACCCCTAACATTGCAGACATCTCTTGTTTATCACCAAAATTGGTTCTGATATATCGAAGTACACTTTTTTTACTAACAGTACCGTCCTGAGATTTTGCAAAGCCCTGAAGCGGAACCTGGGTAATGACATCTTTAAATAATGAGTGATTTAAAATTAGGAAATATGAGTTCTTGTACATATAGGTCAATTCCTGATTATAGGTAGAAGAAGCTTTCACAAAAGGGTCATTTTGTGTATAATTGGTTTCTGTTAGAATATTTCTGACAGGGTTAAGCTCCCAGAAGCTAGGCCTTCTCATTCTGCTTGAAAATGCATAAGAAATATTGTTTTTATCATTAATAGCATAGTTCAGACTAAGATAAGGCAACAGATTATTATAATTTCGCTCAATTCTTCTAAGGTCTAAGCTGGGAGCATTATCTGAAGTTCCCAAACTATTGGTGATCTCATATCTTGTTCCTATTTTCCCGGAGAACTTATCCGAAAATTTCTTTTCTAAAGTAAGATATAAACCATAAATGCTTTCATCATAAATAAAGTGATTTGGAGTTGGTGTTACACCATTATCATCATAGGTAAAGTTCTTGGTGTCATTATCGGTTTTTGTTTTATTATAGTTTCCTCCCAATGAAACTGTAAAATCATTTTTAAATTTTTTGATATAATCTACAGTTCCGGAAAAGTTGTTAATGACCTGTGGTAAATCCTGTATTACACGTTGATCCAGAACAGTATAGTTTCCGAAAGAATCTTGTGACCAGGTTCCATTATCTGTAAACTGAAATCTTTTATAATTAAGATAGGCCGCATTCAAATTTAGCTTACTTCCCAAAGAATCGGTCTTAAGCTCATAATTTAAATTCAATGAATTATTATAAGACCTTGCATTTTCTCTGTTTCTTGAATTGGTATAGTTGGTTTCAAATTTTTGTGTATCCGGATTATAAGCCCGCACAGTATTGAAAAGATCAACCGTAGAATTATAACTTCTATTTGCCCAAGAATTCCACGTAAGAGCTATATTGCTTTTATCTGTAAGTTGATAATCGATATTCAAATAACCTCCTAAGTTTTTATTTGGATCATTAATATCTCCTACTGACTCGTTAGAATATTCACTGTTTCCATTTCTTAAAGTGTAGGTTTGGGCTTCAATGTTTTCTCCACCATTTAAATTGGCGCTAATTCCCAACTTATCTTTTCTATAATTTACAGAGAAGCTTGCAGAACTTGCATTGTATTTGTTTTGAGAATTCGCCATTCTCATATTTCCGCTGGTTCCGTCACTCATTTTCTTTTTCAGGATAATGTTAATGATACCATCAGAAGATTCTACCTGATATTCACTTCCGGGAACAGTAATTACTTCAATTTTCTGGATATTTTCTGCCGGAGTATTCTTTAAAAACTGCGTTAAAGACTCTGTATCCATATTGGTTTTTCTACCGTTGATGTAGACCAGGGCATTGTTTTTTCCTGCAATCTTTAATGTTTTATCATCAGTTGTAGATAGAAGAGGAGTTTGTTTTAAAAGGTCAAAGGTTGTATTTCCTTTGGCTACAGGAGATGCGGCGACATCGTAAACAAAACGGTCGCTTTGTTTTTTAAATACCTGTTTTTTTAAAGTAACAGCTTCAATATTTTGTGTTTTTGCAGTATCCTGCTTTTTTTGCTGAGCGAAGGCTAATCCGCTGAAGAATATGGCTGCGATGAGAATTGGCGTTTTCATAATTTTATTTTTAAGAGTGTTTTATGTTTAATAGCTTGTATTTGTTATTATTTAACATTGCAAAGATATATAATAAATTAAGTATTATGCAATACAAAGTACTAAAAATATTTTAAAATTAATTTTAACTACTTGATTTACAGTTGTTAAAATTTAAATGTTAATTTTAAACTTTTTGATTATCTACATAATAAGACAACTGTAACCTAGATTTTGTTACAGCAGATTAGAAAATATTTAAATAATAAAAATGAATATGAAAATAATATAAAGTTTCACTTAAAAATCAATATTTTAGACTGAATTTTTTAATTAATAATATGAGGAAATTTTATTTTTTATTTTTAATGTTATCGTTGGTATTTTCATGTAAAGATGAGTCTTTCGTGGAAACGGGTAACGAAAATTTAAATCCCCAATCAAACTATAATTTTGGAAGTACAACACAAAAAGACTTTCAAGGTGTCATTTTAGATACAAATGGAACTCCTATTTATGGAGCAACAGTGCAAATTGGGACAACTTCGGTTGCGACTAATTACAAAGGTTTTTTTATCTTAAAAAATGCTTCTGTCCAAGAAAATTTTGCCCACATTAAAGTAACGAAAGCAGGTTTTATAAATGCTTCACGAGTTTTAGTTCCTTCTAATGGGATGAATCGTGTAAACATTATGATGATTCCGGAAAAGCTTACTTCTACGGTTTCTTCTGGAGCAACATCAACGGTTTCTCTTGCTGACGGCACAAAAGTAAAATTTGATGGTAGTTTTAAAGACGCCAACGGTAATGCTTATTCAGGAAGTGTAAGTGTTTCTCTTTATCATTTAGCGCCTTCTAATACCTATTTAAATGAATTAATGCCGGGTTCGTTTTTGGCAACGAGTTCAAACGGAAGTGCAAGAATAATGGAAACTTTTGGAATGTTGTACGTACAATTAACGGGAAGTGCAGGTCAAAATCTTCAAATTGCGACTGGACACACTGCTGAAATTACCATGCCGATAGATGCGTCACAGTCATCAACATCGCCTAGTACAATTCCTTTATGGTCTTACAACGAAAACACTGGAATGTGGAATGAAGAAGGTTCTGTAACAAAAGTTGGAAACACTTATGTAGGAACAGTAAGCCATTTTTCTTGGTGGAATTGCGATATACAGCTTCCTCAAGCAACATTAAAAGTTACAGTAAAAAACAATACAGGGCAACCTTTGGCTAATGCTAAAGTTACTCTTAAAAGAAATTCGCAAACCTACGAGGTTGCAGGTATTACAGACAATAATGGAGTAGTGACAGGTATTATCCCAGCTGGTGAAAGTTTAGTTTTAAAAGTGTATGATAACTGTAATTCGATTGTTTATACCTCTACTGTTACACCAGTTACGGCGGGTAATCTTTATGTCTTACCAGATATTGTGGTAACACCTTCGGGAACAAATTATATTATCCAAGGAAATCTTAAAACCTGTACAAATGCAGATGTAACAGATGGATTTGTAACACTAAAAGTTGTGAATGGAACATATTTTCAGTATGTTTCAGTGCCAGTGAGTAGTACCGGTATGTTCAGCGCCAATATTTATTCATGTAATTCAGGACAACAGTTTGTTTTAGAAGCTTTTGATACTGCAAACATGCGATCTACGGGAGAAATAAATGTTACACCAACAGCAGCAACAACTAATTTGGGAAATATAACAGTTTGTACTGGGATAAGTGAATTTATTATGTATAAATTTGATAATCAATCATCTAAAAATCTGCTACCTCCAATAGGCGCGGAATATTCTTCAAGTACAAATGCTATGGTGGTTACCTGTTATCCTCCAAATTCAGCATTAGGAGGCTTTCAAATGATAGTTCCAAATATATCGGGTGTGGGAACTTATAATACGTTCAATTATCTAGATGTGATAGGAAGTGGCTCGTCACCAAATGGAATCCCATCTTCTGGAAGTACTTTAACATTACAAATAAGTAATTTTGGAGCAATAGGGCAATATATTGATTTTACAATCAATGGAACCTACACCAATTCTACAGGAAATCATACGCTTTCTGTAACAGGACACGTTATCAGAGATAATTAAAAGTTGTCAGAACATTTAATAAAAAAAGGACCGATGAGGTCCTTTTTTGTTCAATATTATTCTCTGTCAAAACGAGCCAATTTTTTATCAATCCAAATCGTGGCAAAAGGAAAAAAAGCGGAGATTAAAGAAAATACAAAATCTTCATCATCCCAAGCAAATATTTTTCTCATAGAAGGTAAAAATATCAGGTACAATGTAAAAAATAGTCCATGAATACTGCCTATAGTACTGATATAAACAATGGGGATGATGCCATGCGGATCAACACGAATCCAGATCATGGCCGTAAAAAGAAAGAACCATGATAATGCTTCGGCTAAACAAATTCGTCTAAACCATTTAATAACTTGTTCTTGGCTATATTTTGCGAAAATTTTTTCGAGAAAATCCATTACAATTTGTCTAACTTCTATTTATAAAAACTACTGCCATCCAGATACTCAAAAACTTCAGGCGGAAGCATCGGTCTTACATTTTTGTTTTCTTTGATCATATTGCGGATTTCAGTAGCAGAAATCTCTATAATAGGGGCTTTGATCAAAGATATATTTTCATGATTTTGATATGCTGAAGCTTTTGCTTCACCTTCACCTTCAGAAACTCTTGGATATACGATAATATGGTAGTTTTTGATCAGATAATCTGCATTTTTCCATTTGTGAAGACTCTTTAAATTATCTTCTCCCATAATCAGGCTGAAGGAATACTTAGGGTATTTTTCATTAAGATAGGCCAAAGTATCGATCGTATAGCTTGGTTTTGGAAGAGAAAACTCAACATTCGAAGCTTTAATATTGGGATAGTTTTTAAGAGCCAGTTCTACCATATCAAGCCTGTTATGATCATTCAACAGCGTCTTTTTGTCCTTAAAAGGATTTTGAGGGCTCACCACAAACCAGACTTCATTCATATCTGAATTCTCTAAAATATAATTGGCAAGAATCAGATGACCGATGTGAATAGGATTAAAAGAGCCAAAGAAAAGACCAACTTTTTTCATAGTGAACACAATGAATGATTAATTATCTCTGAACTTTACGTCTTTAATATTTAAATAATGAGTCACGTTTCCTTTCCAGTGGTTTTCTTCTAATGTAAAGGCAATATCAAAGCTTTTATTCTTAAATTCCTCAGCAAATTGCCCTAGTTTAAAACCTACACACTCTATATTTCTGTTAGTAGATTCCTGTCTGATGTAAAACTTAAGATGATTATTATCTTTTCCCATTGTTTTTAGATAACCGGAAAGTTTCTGGTTAGTCATGGAAAATATAGGTTTCATATTGTGAGGTCCGAAAGGAGCCAGTTTCCTATGAAAATTGATGAATTCACGGTTGATATCTTCAATCTGAATTTCCGTATCAATACTGATAGAAGGTTCTTTCTGATGCTCCTTGATTTTTTCTGAAACTACTTTTTCAAATTTTTCCTTGAAAGCTTCAAATTTATCTTTTTCCATCGAAAGGCCTGCTGCAGCATGATGTCCTCCGAATTTTAAAAAATATTCTGAGCACATATCCAGCGCCTCATGTACGTCAAAATCTGAAACGGATCTTGCGGAGGCTACCATTTCCCCATTATTACCGTCAGTAAAAACCAGAGTAGGCTTATAATACGTTTCGATCAGTCGGGAAGCTACAATTCCGATTACCCCTTTGTTCCATTCAGGATGATAAACAATAGTGCTGTGTTTTGTCTGCTGTTGAGATTCTATAATCTGATTAAGTGCAGAAAGAGTAGAGTTCATATCAAGCTCTCTTCTTTCATCATTGAGGTTCATGATATCGCTCACTATCTGATGAGCATGTTTTAAATTATCCGACACCATTAGCTCTACAGCAGCCTTACCATGAGAAATTCTTCCGGCAGCATTTATTTTAGGAGCAATTTCAAAAACAATATTTGAAATTTCAAAGTGAGATAATTTATCTTCAGGAATTAACAATCTTAAACCTAAGTTTCTAGTTTTGCGTAAAACTTTAAGTCCCATTTTGGCTAAAACCCGGTTTTCACCTGTCATAGAAACAATATCTGCAGCGATAGAAATCGCTAACAAATCTGTTAGTTCAAACAGCTCAGTTTCGGGAATTTTATAGATAGTATTCAAACCTTGGCAAAGTTTGAAACCAACTCCACAACCTGAAAGTTCTTTGAAAGGATAACGACAGTCGCTTCTTTTCGGATCTAGAACAGCAACAGCATTCGGAATTTCTTCTCCTGGTAAGTGGTGATCACAAATGATAAAATCAATATCCAGGTTCTGAGCATAGCTTATCATATCCAAGGCTTTGATTCCACAATCAAGAGCAATGATTAAAGAAAAACCATTTTCTTTAGCAAAGTCAATACCTTCAGTTGAAATTCCATATCCTTCAGAATTTCTGTCGGGAATATAATAGTCTAAATATTTTTTCTCAACAATTTTGCTGAGGTAAAGATACATCAGTGCTACAGCCGTAGTTCCGTCTACGTCGTAATCACCATATACTAATATTTTTTCACCATTTTCAATAGCGGTAGCAATACGCTCAACAGCTTTTTGCATATCGGCCATTAAAAATGGATTGTGAATGTCGTTAAGATTCGGTTTGAAGAATTCTCGGGCCTTTTGATAATTGTCAATACCTCTCAAAACGAGAAGCTTAGATTCAAAAGTTCCAAAACCAAGTGACGAACTTAATCTGTCTACAATATCTTCATCCGGTTCAGGCTTGTAAATCCATTTTTGACTCATCTTACAAAAATAGGGAAAAAAGTTTTAAAAGCCTAAGATAAAAAAAATACATTCAAATCACAGTTTTGAAATTTTAACATTCAAATTATCTTAAAAATAACTACCTTCGCGGTCCAAATTTAAAATAACAATTATGAAAAAAACTGTATTCTGCCTGATGTTCATTGGGGCAATGCACTCGGTTAATGCGCAAAAAATCAATTTAGGAAAAGCGGCAGGGGTTATTTCTAACGGAGCAAAAGCTCTTACTTTTACCAACGAGGATGCTATTAAATTATCCAAAGAATCTGTTGAATGGATGGATAAAAATAATAAAGTAGCAGGTCCGAAAGATCCTTATACAATCAGGCTAAATAAACTTTTCGGAAAGCATAAAAGTCAGGATGGTCTTAATCTGAATTATAAAGTTTATTTGGTAAAAGATATTAATGCTTTTGCGTGTGCAGACGGAAGTGTACGTGTATTTTCATCGTTAATGGATATTATGACGGATGAAGAGTTATTAGCTGTAATCGGTCATGAAATCGGCCATGTAAAAAATCAGGATACAAAAGATGCCATGAAATCTGCTTACTTAAAAGCGGCAGCTTTAGATGCTGCTTCTTCAGCTTCAAACACTGTGGCAACCCTGAATGACGGGCAGATCGGAAAAATGGCTAATGCTTTCCTTGATGCTTCTCACAGCAAAAAACAAGAATCCGAAGCAGATACATATTCCTACAATTTCATGAAAACGAATAAATATAATGTAGTAGGAGCTTACACGGCGTTTAAAAAATTGGCTTTGCTTTCTGAAGGTGGAGCGACGCAAACAGGATTTGAGAAAATGTTTAACTCTCACCCCGATAGCAATAAAAGAGCTGAAGCGGTAAAAAAGCGTGCTGAAAAAGATGGGCTTTGGAAAGATCCAGGAACAGTTTCTTTACCTAAAACTAAACTGACGAAATAGTCTTATATCAATAATTAAGAAGTAAAATCTCCAAATTAATTTGGAGATTTTTATTTTTCAATTAATTTCTAGGAATCTGGCAAAGCTTAATTTTTGAAAAATTCATATTTATTCAAAAAAGAAGCTTCGGAATCAATTTTTCCATTGGTTTCATGAGTCATCTTTGTCGGAATATTATATTCATCAAGATCATATTTTTCCAATGTTTTTTCATTGTTGTTTTCGGTAAAACTATCGTCAGAAATTAAGGTTTTTCCAAAATATTTTCTTTTTTGTTTAAAGTGAAATTCAGTGTTAATAGTTTCAATAATTGTGAATAGGTTTTCTTTAAATTCATTTGTTGTTTGAGTTGTATTTTTCTCATCATCATATTCTTTAGTTAATTTTTTATTACCATTATATTCAATGAAATAAGAATTGGAGTAATTAACTGAATTTCCATCAAAAGCTGTTTTGGAAATCAGTTGGTTTAAAGAATTAAAATTATAAACAATATAAAAATTTTGATCTGGTTCCTGATTTTTAAAGTAGGTAGTTACTTGTTTTTTATTAAAGTCATATTTATAAATTAATGAGTTATAATTTATGTTTTTGTCAACCTTAATTACATTTTTATCTGCATCAAAATCATTAATTGTAATTAAATTTTCGATATACCTCCAAGGATTATTGTTGTTGCCATATGCTGGTAACCCTCTTGTTTTTACTAGAATCAAGTTTCCTTCAGAATCGTAATCGTATTCATTTTCGCTTGATCCTGTATTAGAATTTAAAACAATTGTTTTTGTTAATTGGTTTTTATTATTGTAGAAATTACGCTCAATAATTGTTAGAAATTTTCCGTTCCAGATTTCGCTTACAAATTGTCTATAATATTTGAAGATGAGATTTCCCTGATGGTCGTATTCTAAAATATTTAAAAGTTCATTATTTTGTTTCTGTTCAAACCTTTTCAGCCCTTTCGGTAAAGTCTCCTGAGTAAAATTTACATTAAAGGGAAGATTATAGGAATTTGAAGTCATCATTACATCATCATATTCGGGCATATTGAACTTAATTTTTTCCTGACAAGAAAACAAGGAAAATATAAATATAAAATAGATGGCTTTCATTTTTTTTCTTTAAAAATAAAAATTCCTCAAATTAATTTGAGGAATTTTTTATTTAATATGACTTGAGATATTAAGAATACATCTTTTCTCTCAATTCTTTTACTTTTTTATCAGCAAGATATTCGTCGTAAGTCATTTCTCTGTCGATGATTCCGTTTGGAGTCAATTCGATGATTCTGTTACAGACCGTTGAAAGCATTTCGTGGTCATGAGACGCTAATAAAATATTTCCTTTAAAGTTAGACAATGAATTGTTCAAAGTCGTAATACTTTCAAGGTCTAAGTGGTTGGTAGGTTCGTCTAATAAAAGAACGTTCGCTTTCTGAAGCATCATTCTGCTGAACATACATCTCATTTTTTCACCCCCGGAAAGTACTTTACAAGATTTCAACGCTTCATCTCCAGAGAAAAGCATTCTTCCTAAGAATCCTCGTACAAATTCTTCGTGACGCTCCTCATCATTTTTCGTGAATTGTCTCAACCAGTCAACCAGGCTTAAATCTTCCTGGAAGAAGTTGGTGTTGTCTAAAGGCATGTGAGATTGAGTAGTGGTAACTCCCCAAGCAACACTTCCTTTGTCTGCTTCAACGTTTCCTGCTAAAATTTCAAAGAATTCTGTAATGGCCAATGAATTTTTAGACAAAACAGCTACTTTATCACCTTTTTTAAGGTTTAAATCAATATTTGAGAACAATAATTCTCCGTCTTTTGTTTTTTCAAGACCTTTGACATCCAAAATCTGATCTCCAGCTTCTCTTTCCATTTCGAAAATAATTGCCGGATATCTTCTTGAAGATGGCTTAATGTCATCGATGTTCAATTTATCGATCATTTTCTTTCTTGCAGTTGCCTGTTTAGCTTTTGCAACGTTCGAACTAAATCTTGCGATGAAGTCTTGAAGCTCTTTTTTCTTTTCTTCTGCTTTTTTGTTGGCTTGAGCTCTTTGTCTTGTCGCTAACTGAGAAGCCTGATACCAGAAAGAGTAGTTACCTGTGTAAAGGTTAAGTTTAGCATAATCCAAGTCACCGATGTGCGTACAAACTGTGTCTAAGAAGTGACGGTCGTGAGATACAACGATTACTGTGTTTTCGTAGTCTGCCAGGAAATCTTCTAACCAAGAAATCGTATCGATGTCAAGGTCGTTTGTAGGTTCGTCCAAAATAAGTACATCCGGATTTCCGAAAAGTGCCTGAGCTAATAGGACTTTTACTTTATCCTTGTTTTCAAGCTCACTCATCATTTGCCAGTGCATATCTTCAGTAATTCCTACGTTTGAAAGCATGGTCTGTGCATCAGATTCTGCAGTCCAGCCACCCATTTCATCATAAATCACACCTAGTTCTCCGGCTTTAATTCCGTCTTCATCAGAGAAGTCCTCTTTCGCATAAAGCGCGTCCATCTCTTCTTTTATCTCGAATAATTTCTTGTTACCTCTCAAAACAGCTTCAAGTACCGTGTATTGGTCATAAGCAAAGTGATCCTGCTCAAGAACAGACATTCTTTTTCCAGGTTCCAAAGATACATGTCCTGTTGTTGGGTCCTGCTTTCCTGTTAATATTTTAAGGAATGTAGACTTTCCTGCACCATTTGCTCCGATAATCCCGTAGCAGTTTCCTTTCGTAAACATAATGTTTACCTCGTCAAAAAGAACTCTTTTCCCGAATTGTAAAGATAAGTTAGATACTGTTAACATATAGTTTTGTAAATTTGGCGCAAAAATACGAAAAGAATTTGGGTATTTCGTAATAATGTAATAGTCAAGTTTTTAAATATAACGTATTTTTTATATATTTCATCAATTAAATTTAATATATATGCTGAGTTCAGAGTATGGCCTAATGATTGATTGGTGTAGCGATATTAAATTTTATAATTTCTTATAAGAATTTTTTAAAAATGAAGATTGAAAAAACAGTCAATATAGTAAATAGAAGAGCTAGATTCGAGTATGAAATTCTTGAAGAATATGAAGCGGGAATGGTTTTAACAGGTACAGAAATAAAATCTTTACGCTCATCCAAAGCTTCCATCGCAGAATCGTTCTGTCAGTTTATTGACAGGGAATTATACATTATTAATATGATGATTGATGAGTATAAATTGGGAACTTTTTATAATCACAAAACAAAAAGGGAACGGAAATTGCTCTTGCACAAAAAAGAATTGCAAAAACTTGAGAAAAAGTTAAAGGATGCAGGAAATACAATAATTCCTTTAAAGTTATATATCAACGACAAGGGAAAAGCAAAGGTCTTAATTGCTTTAGGCAGAGGGAAAAAACTGTTTGATAAAAGGGAAAGCATAAAAGATAGAGAAAATAAACGAAACCTGGATAGAATATTAAAGAAAAGTTAAAAATCATCTAAAAAACTTTGTATATAAAGAAAAATTATATTTATTTTGCATTATCAATTATTTAATCATTTAATTCTATGAAAAATCTAAAATTAGGAATTTCAGCATTGGCGCTTACTGTTGCTTCTACTGTGTTCGCTCAGACGACCAACAATCCTTGGTTGATCGGAGTTGGTGCTCACGCGGAGAACCATTTGGCACAAAGAGGTAACTTCAGTAATACGTTCTCTGCTAATAATTTGACGAAGACAATGTTCAATATGAACAACTTCTCTATTACTCCACCATTGTCAAAGCTTATCGTAGCTAGAAACATTGGTAAAGGTTTAGTTATCGACTGGCAGACTTCTGTAGGAAATGTTGAGAACAAAAGATTTAACATGGGTAAAGAATTCATGTTGATGACAGGTCTTGGTTTCCAGGCTAAAGCAGCAGGTCTTTTATGGAATGAAGAATCTTGGTTCGATCCATATTTAAGAGTAGGTGCTAACTATTTAAGACATGACTATACTTCTCTTACTTTCCCAAGAACAGATGCTAATGGAGTAGTTGCAACAACTGATGGTAACGAGAATGGTAAAGCTAATCACTTTACAGTTTCTACAGGTGCAGGTGTTAATTTCTGGGTAACTAAAAACTTCGGTTTAGGAGTTCAGGGAGATTACGTTTCAACTCCTGGAGATAAAGCAAATTATGCTAACTTCTGGCAGGCTTCAGCATCTTTGAACTTTAGATTTGGTAACAGAGATAGAGATAAAGATGGTATCCTAGATAAAGATGATCTTTGCCCGGATACACCAGGTTTACCAGAATTCCAAGGATGTCCTGATACAGATGGTGATGGTATTCCAGACAAAGACGATCAGTGTCCTGATGTTGCTGGTCCGGTAGAAAATAACGGTTGTCCTTGGCCAGATACAGATGGTGATGGTATTATCGACAAAGATGATGCTTGTCCTACAGTAGCAGGTCCTGCTGAAAACAATGGTTGTCCTTGGCCAGATACAGATGGTGACGGTATCTTAGATAAAGATGATGCTTGTCCTACAGTTCCAGGTGTTCCTGAGTTCAACGGATGTCCTCCTCCAAAAAAACCAGACATTGAAGTAGTAAATAAAACATTAAAAGATATCTTGTTCGACTTCAATAAGGCTACTATCAGACCAGAATCTAATGGTAAGTTAGATACTGCTGCTCAAATTATTAAAGATGCAGAAGAAACTAATTTCTTAGTAGTAGGTATGACAGATGCTAAAGGTTCTGCTGCTTATAACTTGAACTTATCAAGACAAAGAGCTGCTGCTGTAGTTGCTGCTTTAGAGGCTAGAGGAATTAATCCTAACACTCTTAAGTCTATCGGTATCGGATCTCAAGAAGCTACTGTTTCTGCAAAAGCTTCTGATGCGGAAAGACAAGTTGATAGAAAAGTTATCGTAAGATCAATCTCAGGTGCTGAGTGGGAAACTTACAAGAAAAATGATATCACTGTAGCTAAACCAGCTGTTAAGAAAGCTCCAGCTAAGAAAAAGAAAAAATAATTTATTTTTCTAAATAATAAATACCTCCAATTTTTTGGGGGTATTTTTTTTTCGTTGACTTTTAATTAATTTTGTGGAAAATTTAAAATAAAAATGGGAAGAGCGTTTGAATATAGAAAAGCTTCTAAAATGGCCAGATGGGATAAAATGGCTAAAACATTTTCTAAAATAGGTAAAGACATTGCTTTGGCAGTTAAAGCTGGTGGAGCTGATCCTGAATCGAATCCTGCACTCAGAAGATGCATTCAGAATGCGAAAGGAGCTAATATGCCAAAAGATAATGTAGAAAGAGCCATTAAGAAAGCAAGTGGTGCAGATGCGGAAAACTATGAAGAAATTACTTATGAAGGATACGGACAGGGTGGTGTCGCTTTTTTCGTAGAATGTACTACAAACAATACGACGAGAACAGTTGCGAATGTAAGAGCTATTTTCAATAAGTTTGACGGAAATCTTGGGAAAAATGGTGAACTAGCATTTATTTTTGACAGAAAAGGAATTTTCACAATCGATTTATCTCAAATTAAAATGGATTGGGACGATTTTGAAATGGAAATGATTGACGGTGGAGCAGAAGATGTAGAGAAAGATGAAGAAGAAGTAATGATTACGACTGCGTTTGAAGATTTCGGATCTTTATCTCATAAATTGGACGAATTGGGAATAGAAGCAAAAAGCGCAGAATTACAAAGAATTCCAAATAATACAAAAGAAGTAAGCGAAGAGCAGTTCAAGGCAAATATGAAAATGCTTGAGCGTTTCGAAGATGATGATGACGTACAAAACGTATATCACAACATGGAAATTACAGAAGAGTTAATGAACTCTCTATAAAAAATAACATAACATTTATATACAGTTAATTTTCAATTAGTTTCTTTGCATAAAATCATCTATGAAGAGAAACATTGAGTTAGTTGTCATTTCGGATGTTCATTTGGGGACTTATGGATGTAAGGCTAAAGAATTATTAAAATATCTTAATTCCATTCAGCCTAAAACTTTAGTTTTGAATGGAGATATCATTGATATTTGGCAGTTCAAAAAGTCTTACTTTCCTAAACCTCATTTAAAGGTCATTAAGAAAATCCTTTCTTTGGCCACAAAAAATACAGAAGTATTCTATATTACCGGAAACCACGACGAAATGTTCCGGAAGTTTACAGATTTCGAATTGGGTAAATTGAAGGTCTGTAATAAAATCTGCTTAGATATCAATAATAAAAAAACCTGGATCTTTCACGGAGATGTCTTTGATGCATCGGTACAGCATTCCAAATGGATTGCCAAACTGGGCGGAAAAGGTTACGATTTGCTGATTGTAATCAATAATATCGTAAATTGGTTTTTAGAGAAAATGGGTAAAGAAAAATATTCGTTTTCAAAAAAAATTAAAAATAATGTAAAAAAAGCAGTCAAGTATATTGGAGATTTTGAATTAACGGCTTCTGAACTGGCTATTGATAATCATTATGACTATGTGGTTTGCGGACATATTCATCAGCCTCAAATACGTGAAGTAGTGACTAAAAAAGGATCTTGTACTTATCTTAACTCCGGAGACTGGATAGAAAATCTTTCAGCCTTGGAATATAACGATAATGAATGGAAGATCTTTTACTACGAAGAGCACAAGCATTTGCTTGCAGATGACGAAACAGAAGAAATTAAGGATATTCCTAATGAAGAGCTTTTGAAACTGGTAACCAATTTTTCTCAATGAAAATATTATATGCCTTTCAGGGAACCGGAAACGGACATGTAGCAAGAGCACAGGAGATTGTTCCTATCTTAAAAAAATACACACAGGTTGACACTTTGATCAGCGGACATCAGTCCCAATTAAAGGCTGATTTTGATGTTGATTTTCAACATAAAGGTATTTCATTGCTGTATGATAAAACGGGCGGATTGTCATATAAAAAAACGTTTTTCGATAATGATTTTTATAAAGCTATCAAAACGATCAGAGAAATTGAATTGTCGCAATATGATTTAATCATCAATGACTATGAACCTTTAACAGGTTGGGCTTGTAAACTGAGAAAACTTCCTATGATTGAACTCAGTCATCAGGCTTCTATGTTGTTCAAAGAAACCCCTAAACCTGAAAAGAAGGATTTTCTTGGAGAAATGGTGCTGAAATATTATGTTCCAAGCGACCGAAGAATAGGATTTCATTTTGAAAGCTATCATCCACAAATTAAAAAGCCTGTTATCAGAAGGAAAATAAGAAATCTTAATCCGGATAAGAAAGGGTTCTATTTAGTCTATCTTCCCAGCTTTTCAGACGAAAATATTATTAAAGTTTTAAAACAGATTCCTGTAGAATGGAAGGTTTTTTCCAAATATACTCAGCTTCAGTTCAGAGAAAATAATGTTGAGGTTTTCCCGATTGATGAAATTCAATATTTACAATCTTTTGAAAACTGTGACGGAATTCTTTGCAATGCAGGTTTTGAAAGTCCGGCCGAAGCTCTTTTTATGGACAAGAAACTATTTGTTATCCCTATCCATAATCAATATGAACAGGAGTGTAATGCTTGTGCACTGGACAAAATGGGAATTCCTAATTCAAAAGTTTTACAGCTTGAAGAAATAGAAAAATGGGTGAATGACGATCAACACCTGAAAGTAAATTATCCTGATAATATCGAAGAGATTTTAGTGAACGAGGTTTTAGTTCTTTAAAAAAATATCTTCCACATCATTCATTCTCATCATTACAGATCTTGCATAAGAGCAGTGAGGATAAACTTTCCAGTTGTTTTCTCTTGCAAATTTAATGGCTTCTTCTACTAGGAATTTTCCCATTCCACGACCTTCAAATTCAGGATGAACCAGAACAAAAGAAATGATAAATCTGCTTTCTTCCGGGAAAATAGTGTAGGTTAATCTTCCGATTTCTTTAATCTCATTATTTAAAGTAATGACTCCGCCATTTCCTGATTTATTGTTTTCGAATCTCATAATCTAAGTTTTAATGATAGGTAAAAGTACAAAAACCACACCGACGATGTTTTGATGTAGATCAAGAAAGAAGGTGAATAGTGAATTGTTAATGGATTTCGCTTGTCAATTTTAAAATTGGATTAAATTTTCACAGTTCACTTGCGAAGCAAAGTTCAGAATTGACTAACTATCTTTTCCGGTATAATAATTATAATCCTTAATAATAATTCCGATAAACTGTCTTTCGGTCATCTTTGGATCTGTTTCCAGTTTGAGAATGGTTTTGATTTTTTCAGAAAGTTTATTAATAATGTGTCTGTCGTCTATTCTTAATGCTTTTTGATAGTTGTCTTTGATGATTCTCATATCGTTGTCACTTAAAGCAATCACCTGTGGAAAAGAAGGAATATAATCTTCCTGGATATTTTCAAGAATGGTGTGGGAAATATTGATGCTGTTTTTAAGCGAAATAACTGCCGTTCCTGAGGCAATATCCCCTAAACGCTGATTGTTTTTGGAAATAACCATAGAAATAATGCCAATTACTCCGACAAATAAAGTATCAATAATTCTGAATACCCAACGTATCATATAATCTCCAAAACTTGCCTGGTAACCATCAATTTTTACCACTCTTATTTTTAAGGCTCTTTTTCCGGGAGTCTGTCCTTCCATAAGGCTTTCCAATACCAACGGGTAAATATATACAGGAAAAGTAATGGCGATATAAATTGCCATTTGAGACCATTGATCAAGACCATCCAATAAGTAGCCTAAATCCAAGACATTGAAAAACAAATAAAAGATAACAATCACATAAGCAATTTTTATTAGCAAGTCGATGATAAAAGCGAGCATCCTTTCGCCCACACTCGCAACATTAAAATTAATATTGACATTTTGTGAGGTATTAATCGCAATTTGAGACATATTTTTTATTATTTTAGCCTTACAATTATGAGAGAAGTTTATTTCATTAAACAAAATAAAGAAAAATGGTTGGGAATTGAGCAGGTTATTCAGGGGAAAATTAAAAAAAATCCTGACGACCTTTCTTCGCTGTATATTAATCTCATCAATGATCTTTCTTTTGCACAGACTTACTATCCTAAAAGTAATACTACGGTTTATTTAAATCACCTCTCTTCTCAGATTTACCAGAAAATTTACAAAACGAAAAGAGTAGAAGAAAACCGTATCATGTATTTCTTCAAAACAGAAGTTCCTCTTTTGGTCTTTCAATACAGAAGATATCTTTTGTATGCTTTTCTCTTTTTTATTCTTTTTACTGCGATGGGAGTGGTTTCAGCCATTTATGATAAAGACTTTGCCAATATCATTTTGGGAGAAGACTACGTCAACATGACCATCGAGAATATAAAGAAAGGAAATGCGGTAGGAGTTTATCAGAGTGGTTCTACATGGGGAAGTACTATCGGTATTATTTTCAATAATATCGGAGTAGGAGCAAAGCTTTATTTGTATGGGATTTTTGGCGGTGTGGGAACTTTGTTTGCCTTATTGTCGAACAGTATCATGTTGGGTTCTTTTCAGTATCTCTTTTCAGAATACGGGGCTTTACGGGATAGTGCGAGAGGGATCTGGCTTCATGGAGTCTTTGAAATTTTCTCTATGGTGATTGAAGCGATGTGTGGCCTGATTTTAGGAGCCTCCATTTTGTTTCCGAAAACGCTTTCAAGATTCAATTCCTGTAAAATAGGGTTCAGAGATTCGTTTAAAATATTTCTGAGCACAGTTCCTTTTACAATATGTGCCGGAATTATTGAAGGATATGTAACCAGACATGCTTTAAAGATGCCCTTGATTTTAAATATCATCATCATTTTTGGATCATTGGCAATTATAGGAGGGTATTATTTCGTTTACCCATATATTGTAAATAAAAAAATTAATAAACACATACATGATGCAGTTTTATAAAAAAAGAGATTTCGGAACATTTATAAGTGACAGTTTTTCTTTCTTTAAGCTTTATGGTAAAAATTATTTTAAAAATTACATTTTACTGAACGGTCTGCTTCTTATCTTAATGGTAGTTGTTTTTATTTTCGGCTTTAAAGAGCTTTTTGGCCAGGCTTTAGGGTCTAATATCAACGGACAGAGTTATTACTTCGAAAATTATTTTCAGAATAATTTCGGGATGTTTTTTGCGACCGGAATTATTACGTTTATACTGTTTATGATCCTTATGATTATCAATTATCTTTATCCGGTCTTTTATCTGAAAAGATTGGCTACCGGTGAACATAAGATCAGAACGGATGATATTTTGGGGGATTTTAAAAGTAATTTCAAGAAAATAATCATCTTATGTTTAGGGATGACTTTTATTGTTACTCCTTTATCCTTTATCCTTATGGGAATTTCCTATGTGTTGGTTTTTCTTATTATAGGTATTTTTATCATGCTTTTTGTAGGACCTACGTTGTTTAATGTAGTTACATTTTTAATGTATGATTATTTTAATTCATCGAGAGGTTTCTTTGAAAGTCTGAGCTATTCGATAAGAGCTCAGTTTTCATATCCTAATGCAAGAGAAGGCTCTCCTTATTGGAAATACTGGGGAAGCACCATTATTATCTCGCTTATCTTATACATCATTTCGATGATCTTTACTGCGATTCCGATGGTTATATTTTTTGCTACCTTATCTACCACAGCTCCGGACGGAAACTTTGAGCAGGATCCTTTTAGTGGCGGATTTGGAGTGGTATTTTTTATAGTTTACGGCATATCGTTACTGGTTTCATTTTTTACTTCAAATATGCTGTATGTGAATGCAGGATTGATGTATTATGACAGCAGAACAGATCTTAATCAGAAAGTAGAATTGGCAGAAATTGATACGATCGGAATTAATGAATAAACTCATTCTTTTTTTTCTTTTTATTACGGCAGGCTTTTCTTTTGCGCAGGAAAGCAAACCGCCGACTGCAGTTGATGTAGTGGTGGATTCTTTAAGTGAAGAACATTATAAAGGAATGAATCGTGCAGATTCCGTACTGTTGAAGAAACCGATTACGGAAAATACAGTATATCCAAAGAAAATTAAAGAAAATATCCGGTCGAGATATAAAGGAAATGAATTTGATTATTCAGTATCAAAACCCAGAGAGTCTTTCTGGGAAAAGCTTCAGCGTAAAATCATCAGATTGATAGAAAGTATTTTTGGAAAAACGAGCTTAAGCAGTTCTGCAAAATTTACGGATATTTTAATCCGTTTGTTTGCCATTGTTTTGGTAGGTTTTCTATTGTATTTTATTATTAAATATTTATTGGGGAAAGACGGCAGTTTTATTTTCGGCAGAAAAAATAAGAAGCTGGATATTGCTGAGAAAGAACTTCATGAAAACATTCATGAGATCAATTTTCCGGAAAGTATTGCCCAATTTGAAAACAATGGAGAATACCGTTCTGCCATTCGATATCAGTTTTTATATATTTTGAAAAAGTTAAGTGACAGAAAAATTATCGTCTGGAACCCTGAAAAGACCAATAAAGATTACGTAACAGAACTGAAAGAGCCCAATCTGAAAAACGAATTTTCAAAACTGTCTTATATCTTCGATTATGTGTGGTATGGCGAATTCGGGATCGATAAAGAAGATTATTCCAGATTCAAGCAGCAGTATCAATCTTTCAAACTGTAATTAATTTAGAAGAAATGAACAAGACTTTCAAAATATATGCTTTGGTATTCATCATTATTATGGTGATATTGGCATTGCTTGAAATAAACAAAAAAGAAGTTACAGATTGGCGTAAGAATTTTGATGTAGAGGAAAAATCTCCTTTCGGATTATTCGTCTTCAACCATGAAAGTAAAGACCTCTTTAAAGGAAAACTGAAGAAGGTTGATGTTTCGGCTTATGAATACTATAATGAGAATAAAAACAAACCGGTTCACAATATTCTCATCGTTGAAAGCGAAATCGACATGGAATCCTGGAAAAAGATTATGGATCAGGTTTCCAGAGGTTCTGATGCGATGATCATTGTAAGTCAGCTTCCGAAACAGATTTCAGACAGTATAGGTTATTATGACTCTCAGATTTCTTTTGAAGAAGAAAATTATTTAAAACTTACCGATAAAAAATATCAGGGAGATTTTATTCATTTAGACAAATTTCCTTCAGGGAGAGGCTTTTCTTATATAAAACCCGGAGTTGAGGTTCTGGGTAAGACGGTAGAAAAAAATAACTCAGATCAGGCAAATTTTATTAAAGCAAAATTCGGGAAAGGTACTTTTTATGTGCATTGTGAACCATTATTCCTTACCAATTATTATCTGCTGAAAAAAGGAAATGTAAAATATTTTCAGGATGTATTTTCTTATCTTCAGGATAGAGATACGCTTTGGTTTGTAGAAAGCAATACAAAAGAGTCTCGGTTCTTCATGAGATTTATCCTTTCAAAACCTGCTCTGAAATATGCTTGGTGGGTATTTTTGGGAGGTTTGGTCTTATTTATATTCTTTAATGCAAAAAGAAAACAAAGAGTAGTCCCAATCATAGAGCCTTTGAAAAATACATCTGCAGAATTTGTAAAAAGTATCGGTAATTTATATCTTCAGGAAGGGGATTTTCATGATATGATGGCGAAAAAAGCCCAGTATTTTTTAAATAAAGTGAGGCTTGACTTTTTAATCGATACCCAGAATCTGGATGAAGATTTTGCGAAAAAGCTCCATTTAAAAACAGGGAAATCGATAGAAATGATTGAAGAAGCAATTAAGCTGATCAAAAAAGGGCAGGATCCTTATTCCAGTGTGATGAAGGAGGATCTTGTGAGAATGAATAAGCTGTTGGATGAAATCATTAAAATATAACAATCTAATTATCTGATAATGTAGTTGTCATTCTGCGCAAAGCGAAGAATCTTATTGCTAAACGGCTATATTATCAGATTGAAAAACATAATAGTATGGATAATTTTGAAAACCCAAATTTAGACAATCAGGCTGCTGTAGATCTTGAAAAAAAAGAAGGGGATTTTCAGTCTCGTATAGACATGATCGAACTTCGTGCAAGTTTAGAGAAAGTAAAAACCGAAATCGCTAAAGTGATTGTCGGTCAGGAAGACATGATAGAGCATCTTTTGGCTGCTCTTTTGTCGAACGGACATGTTCTTATAGAAGGTGTTCCGGGAGTGGCAAAAACCATTACGGCAAAACTACTGGCAAAAACCATTGACGTAGATTTCAGCAGAATTCAGTTTACCCCGGATCTGATGCCTTCAGATATTTTGGGAACCTCTGTTTTCAGTGTGAAAAATTCAGAATTTGAATTTAAAAAAGGCCCAATTTTCTCCAACTTTGTTCTGATTGATGAGATCAACAGATCACCGGCGAAAACGCAGTCGGCTCTTTTTGAAGTAATGGAAGAAAGGCAGATCACCATGGACGGAACCCGTTATACGATGGATGAACCTTTTTTAGTTGTTGCTACTCAAAACCCTATTGAACATGAAGGTACGTACAGACTTCCTGAAGCTCAGCTGGACCGTTTTCTTTTTAAGATCAATGTAAGATATCCGAATCTTGAACAGGAAATTGCGATCATAAAAAATCAGCATGAAAGTAAAAAAGAAGATAAGACAGATGTTGTAGAACGCGTCATTACGGCTCAACAGCTTAAAAATTATCAACAGCTGGTCAAAGAAATCATCGTAGAATCTCAGTTGATAGAATATATTGCTAAAATCATCATCAATACCAGAGAAAACCAGTTTTTATATTTAGGAGCTTCTCCAAGAGCGAGTTTGGCATTACTGACGGCTTCAAAAGCTTTTGCCGCATTGAGAGGAAGAGATTTCGTAACTCCTGAAGATATCAAAGAAGCAAGTTATGCAGTATTAAGACACAGAGTAATTGTCTCTCCGGAAAGAGAAATGGAAGGCTTAACTGCTGATGAAATTATCAGACAAATTTTAGAAGGAATAGAGATTCCTAGATAGGTAAGATAGGTAGTAGGTAAAAGGTAGCAGATTATAGCTTAATGAATCATTAATGGGTTAAGGAATGGCTAATTTTAAAGAGCTTTTAGTTTGGCAAAAATCTATTGATTTTGTAACTGAAATTTATAGGACAACTGAAACTTTTCCAAAAGATGAAACGTTTGGCTTAAAATCTCAAATTAGGAGAGCTTCTGTTTCGATTCCGTCGAATATTGCGGAAGGAAATTCCAGAAGAAGTAAGCCTGATTACCTTCAGTTTTTAAAGATTTCCAGAGGAAGTTGTGCTGAAGTAGAAACTCAATTAATTATTGCGAAAAATCTTAATTTTTTAAAAGAAGAAAATTATTTAAAATTAAATCAGGACATTCTAGAAATCTCAAAAATGTTGAACGGACTTATAAATTCATTGAAAGAAATTTAAAACAATCTTAAAAACTGCAACCTAAAATCTAAGACCTGCAACCTAAAAGAATGAAAAACCTATACATCAATACACGCTTTTTCTTTGCACTCATCGGAGTGGGGATTATCTATGTCTTTGCATTTTTCTTTCCTTTTCTGATGATTGTTGCGCATGCTTTATTGTTGATCAGTTTTCTGGCGGTGATGGTAGATTATTTGCTCGTTTTTAACGGAAAGGAAGGAGTTTTATCACAGAGAATATTACCAGAGAAACTATCCAACGGCGATGAAAATCCGGTTAAAGTTGATATTAAAAACAATTACAGATTTAAGATTCATGTAAAAGTAATTGATGAGATTCCTTTTCAGTTTCAGAAAAGAGATTTCATGATCGAAAAAAGTATTGAAGAAGGCAGAAATTCATTTTTTCAATATGTTTTAGAACCTAAAGAAAGAGGGGAGTACAGCTTTGGTGCTTTAAATATTTTTGTTTCTTCCCCTTTAGGATTGGTTGCTAAGAGATTTACTTTTCAGAAAGATGCCATGTTGCCTTCTTATCCTTCATTTATTCACTTAAGAAAATATGAATTGATGGCACTTCAAAACGAATTTTTATTGGGGGGAATCAAAAAAATACGAAAACTGGGACACACCATGGAATTTGAGCAGATCAAAGAATATGTTCCCGGAGATGATGTAAGAACGATCAACTGGAAAGCAACCTCCAAAGCAAATCGATTGATGGTGAATCAGTTTCAGGATGAAAAAGCACAACGTATTTTTATGCTGATCGATAAAGGAAGAACGATGAAAATGCCATTTAACGGATTAAGCCTTTTGGATTATTCTATCAATGCAACGATGGCCTTATCTCATATCATTCTGAAAAAAGGAGACCGGGCAGGAATGATGACTTTTTCTAAAAAAACCGAAAACAGAGTAGCTGCAGATAATAAATCCGGACAATTAAAGAAAATTTCTGAAGCTTTATACAATGTTAAGACAGATTTCTTTGAAAGCGATTTCAACAGATTGTACCAGGATGTAAAATTTTCTCTCAATCAAAGAAGTTTAGTCTTACTGTTTACCAATTTTGAAACATTGGACGGACTGAACAGGCAGTTAAAATACCTTCGTGGAATTGCTAAAAACCATTTGCTGGTTGTCGTGTTCTTTAAAAATTCCGAAATACAGACATTGATGCATAAGAACCCTGAAAATATGCAGGAGATCTATGATGAAATTGTAGCAGAGAAATTTGAGTTCGAGAAAAAATTAATCATTCAGGAACTTCGAAAATATGGGATTTATTCAGTGTATACACTTCCTGAAAACTTAAATATCGATGTGATCAATAAGTATCTTGAGATAAAAGCGAGAGGGATTTTATAACTTTGAAGATTCGGGTTCTTTAAACTACTCACATTTTGATTTTTACTAAAATGCATTAAGATGAGAATTTCATTAATGATATTGTGTTTTTATTCCATATTATCCTGTAATGGTAAATTGAAAAATGAAGATGATTTTGTGATATTTAAAGTAAATCCGAAACTTGAAAATGTCTCATTGTATTGGAAAGATGATGACGGAACCATTCTTAAAAGTATTAAGAATCTAAAAAATAAAGTAGAACACGATAACAAGAGATTAATATTTGCCATGAATGGCGGAATGTTTGAAATGAACAATTCTCCAAAAGGACTTTATATTGAAAATTTTAAAATTCTAAATAAACTCGACACATTATCAGGAAAGGGTAATTTCTATCTCAATCCCAATGGAGTATTTTATCTCACAAAAAATAATGATGCTGAATTAATTGAGACGAAAGCTTTTAAGTATCATTCAAATATTAAATACGCGACTCAATCTGGACCGATGCTGCTGTTTAGCGGAGAAATAAATCCGATTTTTCAGGAAAACTCCCAAAATGTTAATGTAAGAAATGGAGTAGGGATTTTAAAGGATGGAAATATAGTTTTTATTATGTCTAAAAAAGAAGTTAATTTTTATAATTTTGCTTCTATATTTAAAGAACTAGGCTGTATAAAAGCTTTGTATCTCGATGGTTTTGTATCAAGAACTTATTATCCGGACAAAAAATGGATTCAAAAAGACGGTGATTTTGGAGTCATGATTGGAGTAACTGAACTGAAAAAATAAATTAAAATGAAAATAACACTTAACAGAATCAACGACGATTTTTTATTTGAATGCACCAACTCACAAGGGAATTCAATTTTACTGGATAATACTTCTCAGCCTGGAGCAAAAGGAGTTTCTCCTATGGAAAGTGTTTTGATGGCCGTTGCAGGGTGTAGCGGAATTGACGTAGTTTCTATCCTGAAAAAACAGAGACAGGAAATTACCGGTTTTAAAGCTGAGGTAGAAGGAGAACGTATTCCTGTTGAAGACGCAAAACCATTCAAAGCGATTAAGGTGAAATTTCTATTAGAAGGAAATATCGATCCTAAAAAAGCACAGAAAGCAGCTCAGTTATCTTTTGAAAAATACTGTTCTGTTTCTAAAACACTAGAGCCTACTGTAGAAATAGGGTACGAAGTTTTTGTAAACGGAGAGCAAGTTACTCACTAGAATACTATTACGAATATTTTAGGGTATGAGAATTTGAACGTTGTTTTCGATTCTAATACCCTAATTTTTAAAATTTATTTACATTAATCTCGGTTTCATTAGTTTTGCAACCGTTGCAGTCCATCCTGTCTGATGCGATGCACCGACTCCGCGACCATTGTCACCATGAAAATATTCAAAAAAGGTGATATAATCTCTAAAGTTTTCGTCAAAATTAAACTTAGCATTTCCACCATTGAAAGGACGTTGCCCGCTACCATCCTTTAAGAAAATAGAACATAATCTGTGGCTTATATTCTGGGCAACTTCATCAAGATTTCGTTTGTCCCCACTTCCGGTCGGAAGTTCTACTTTCAGACTGTTTCCGTAATAATAATGAAAACGCTGTAGACTTTCCACAATCAGGAAATTAATAGGAAACCAAATCGGACCTCTCCAGTTGCTGTTTCCACCAAACATTCTGCTGTCGCTTTCTGCAGGGGTATAGTACACGACATTTTCAACGCCATGAACTGAGAAAACAAACGGGTTTTCTTCATATACTTTTGACATGGCACGAATTCCATAGGGGCTTAAAAATTCCTTTTCGTCAAGCATTCTTGTTAAAACCTTTGTCAACCTGTTTTTACGGAGAATACTCATGAGATGCTTTCTTCCTTGCCCCTCTTCGTCCCAGTGAGAAACAAGTTTGGTCAGTTCAGGTTTATTTTTTAGGATCCAATCCATTCTTGCAGTGAAGTTGGGCATGTTTTCCAATAATTTATGGTCAACAATTTCTACCGCAAACAATGGAATTAATCCCACGATACTTCTTAGTCTTAAGGAAACACTGTCGCCGTTACCAAGCTGAAGGACGTCATAGAAAAATCCGTCTTCTTCATTCCAGAGACCTTTTGTTCCTTCACCCAGATTTTCCATCGCTTCTGCAATATAAAGATAATGCTCAAAGAACTTAATAGCCATATCTTCATACACCTGATAATACTGAGCCAGCTCCATAGCAATTCGCATCATGTTTAAGGCATACATTGCCATCCAGCTTGTTCCATCCGCTTGCTCCAAATGTTGGCCATCCTTTAAAACCATATTACGGTCAAAAGCACCGATATTATCCAGGCCAAGGAAACCTCCGCCGAAAATATTTTTACCGTTTTTATCCTTTCGGTTGACCCACCATGTAAAATTCAGAAGAAGTTTCTGGAAAACTTTCTCCAAAAATAAAAGGTCGGGTTTTCCATTTTGCTTTTCATCAATTTTAAAAACACGGAAACAAGACCATGCATGTACAGGAGGATTTACATCACTTAAATTCCACTCATAAGCAGGAAGCTGTCCGTTCGGATGCATGTACCATTCCTTTGTCAGCAAAAGAAGCTGCCCCTTTGCAAATTCAGCATCAATAATGGAAAAAGGAACACAGTGAAATGCCAGATCCCAAGTCGCATACCATGGATATTCCCACTTATCGGGCATCGAAATAATGTCCTTATTATGCATATGATTCCATTCCGTATTTCTTACATAATTGCTGAAATCTCTTGGTGCATCAAAATTAGGATCGCCTTTCAGCCATTTCCCGACATTGTAATGATAAAACTGCTTATTCCAAAGCAAACCTGCAAAAGCCTGTCTCTGAACATTTCTTTCATCATCATTGACGACATCGTTCTGAATTTCATCATAAAATTCATTGGCTTCCTCCATTCTCTGATCGAAGATTTGATCAAACTGGTCAAACGGTTCATCCAGATTATGTGGTGAAAGTCTGAAATCAAAAGTTCTAGAAGCTCCCGCCTCAATTGTTTCATCGATTAAGAATGAAGCTTTTGTCCCTGTTTTTTCGGGATTTATAGTATTGCTTCCGTAAATGATGTAATCATTGATCCCGTCTTTGAAATAAGTATTTCCGGGGTAGGGTGTTCCGTATAGTTTCGGATTGTTGGTTTCGTTCTCACAAAAAACGCTTTGCGCACTATCATTTCTTGAATAAAACTTTTTGATGGAAATGCTGTCATGATTGATACTGATACTTCCGTCATTCGCTGCATTTAATTGAGCTTTATAGGTGTTGTATCCCCATTTCCAGTTATTTCTGAACCATACTGTTGGTGCAATCACGATAGGCGCGCTGATCTCACTTCTGTTACAAACCGTGATTCTGATTAAAATATCGTTATGATCCGCCTTGGCATATTCAATAAAGATGTCGAAGTATTCATCCTTATCAAAAATTCCGGTATCAATAATTTCGTATTCAGGTTCCTTTTTACTTCTCTTAGCATTCTCTGAACGGATTTTATCATACGGAAAGGCATTCATAGGATATTTATACACCATCTTCATATAGCTGTGTGTAGGTGTATTATCCAGATAATAAAAAATTTCTTTGATATCTTCCCCGTGATTTCCTTCAGGATTGCTCAATCCGAAGAGACGTTCTTTTACGATTCGGTCTTTCTTATTCCAGAAGGAAAAGGCAAAACATAAAAGCTGCTTTACATCGGAGATTCCCGCGATCCCTTCCTCTCCCCAACGGTACGCATAGCTTTCTGCAGCGTCATGATTGGCGAAATTCCATGCATCACCGTTGGAGCTGTAGTCTTCACGTACATTTCCCCATTGTCGGTTGCTTACATATGGACCCCAGTTTTTCCAGTTGGTATCTTTTAATCTTTGTTTTTCAGCAATCATACTCAGCATTTTTCAATACGAAGGTAGTTTTTTTGAGAAAAAATTCCAACATCCTGAATCTGAATAAAATTTAATATTCACAGGCAAGCCTTTATTTAATGAGGTTTCTGAGCTTTAAAATAATTTATTTTAATATATAAAAGAAATGTTATACCTTTGCACCATTCGTTCATTCAAATATTGAAAATGTTATCAAGAAAGGTTGAGGGATTAGACCCTGTGAAACCTTAGCAACCCTTTGTGAAAGCAAAGAAGGTGCTACGTTCTACCAAATTTATTTTTGGACAGATAACTTACTGAAGTTCTTTCAGCCATTTCCTGTGGCATTTTCAATTGTATTAAAATATAATAGAATTGAAAGCAGAACTTAAACATATTAATTTTTCGTATCGTACAGATTCCCAAAAGGAATATAATATCCCGTTGAGCTATCAGCTTTTCGGGAAAGACTTGTTTTCAGCACCGATCATTTTAGTTAACCACGCCTTAACCGGAAATTCCAATGTTTCAGGAGAAAACGGATGGTGGAAACAATTGATTGGAGAAGGTCAGGTCATAGATACAAATACCTACACAGTTCTGTGTTTCAATATCCCCGGAAACGGTTACGATGATTCTTTTATTAATGAGTACGAAGATTTCACGCCTTCAGATATTGCCAATATCTTCTTAAAAGGTCTTGAAATATTACATATTAAAAGTGTGTACACAATTATTGGAGGCTCTTTAGGAGGAGGAATCGGCTGGGAAATGTTGGTGAAAAATCCAAATCTTTCTGAAATTTTTATTCCTATTGCCTGCGATTTTAAAACTCATGATTGGCTTCACGCACAATGCCTGGTTCAGAAATTTTTGTTAAATCAAAATGATGAGCCTTTACAGAAAGCGAGAATCCATGCGATGCTCTGTTACAGAACACCAGAATCTTTAAACGACAGATTTCAAAACAAATATAATCAGGAAAAACAGCGATTGGAGTCAGAAGACTGGCTTATTTATCATGGGAATTCATTAAACGAAAGATTTAGTTTAAAGTCTTATAAGCTAATGAATCATTTACTGATGAATATCAATGCTGATGAAAAAAAACTGGAAAAAATAGAGGCACGAATGCACCTGATCTCAGTAGATACGGACCTGTTTTTTCCGGCATCAGAGATTCGAATGTGCTTTGAAAAGCTGAAATCAAAAAAAGGAAATGTTTTCTATCACGAGATACAATCAATTCATGGGCATGATGCCTTTTTAATGGAGTACAAACAACTAAATAATATAATAAAACCTATTCTGAAAATATGACAACATCAGATATTATAAACATCTATCGAAACAAAGCATTGGTAAATTTTGAGGGAAAAGACTTCCTTGGACAGATTGGAGTGGATTCCAGAATTTTCCGAGTGCTGAATGATGCAGGTATAAGCGTAGGAGTGATTTCTCAACAGGCGATTGAGAATGGAATTTCTGTTTTGGTAGATGAAAATGATGCGGAAGATGCAGTACGTGTTCTTACTGAAGAATTTAAAAATGAAAAGGCAAAAGGAGCTGTAAGTAATATCTACAATATTAATAATGTAGCAGTGATCGGATTTGTATCTGAAAATTACAATAAAATCCTTTCCGAACTTCAAAGAAACAAAATCTTCCCATTGCTGTTGAACCAAATTGCATCTGCAGGAAGAGTAAATATAGTGGTGACTGATAACCAAACCGAGATTGCCAAAAATATCGTGGAGACTGAAATCTATGGAAAACCGAAAGTGGTACATTTAGCTTTGATCGGACACGGAAATGTAGGTGGAACTTTGGTAGAACAAATCCTGGATTCTTCACATGATATTTTAACGAGAAAAAGATTACAGTTGAAAATCATTGCGATTGCCAATTCTAAAAAAATGGCTTTAAACAAAGGCGGTTTTGGAAGTGACTGGAGACAGAAAGTGAATTACTCTCAAACTGAATCTAGTGTAGAAGGTTTGATCAACTATGCAAAAGAACATCATCTGGAAAATTTGGTGATGGTAGATAACACGGCAAGCAAGGACTTTGTAAAACATTACGATGTGTTTGTAGATAATGGTTTTGATATTGTTTCATCCAATAAAATCTATAATACACTTCCGATTGCAAACTATAGAAGTTTAAGAAAAGCATTAGAGAAAAATAAAAAACAATACCTGTACGAAACCAATGTTGGGGCTGGTTTACCTTTAATCGATACTATCAAATTATTACATCTTTCAGGAGAAAATATTACAAGAATTAAAGGAGTTTTCTCAGGAACATTGAGCTATGTTTTCAATAACTTTTCTTTGAGAAACGATAAATTTTCAACCATTATCAATGAAGCTCTGGAAAAAGGATATACAGAGCCGGACCCAAGAGAAGACTTATCAGGAAATGATGTAGCGAGAAAATTATTGATTCTGGCAAGAGAGCTGGATCTTATCAATGAATTTGAAGATATCAATATTCAGAACTTAGTGCCTGAAAGTCTGCTTTCAGTTTCAAAATCGGAATTCCTTTCCAGATTGGAAGAACTGGATGAAGAATATCAGAAAATTAAAGACAATCAGGAGCCGGGACACGTGTTAAGATATGTTGGAGACTTACACGGAGACTTACAAAAAGAAAAAGGAGAACTTGATGTGAAATTAGTTTCCGTTCCTGCAACTTCCGCATTAGGACAATTAAAAGGTTCGGATTCAATCTTCGAAATTTATACGGAAAGCTATGGCGAAAACCCAATTGTCATCATGGGAGCCGGAGCCGGAGCAAAAGTTACGGCAAGAGGAGTTTTCGGAGATATTTTAAGACTAAGTGAAAAAAAATAAATTAATATAACAATTTAATAATGTAGAGGTTGGGTAGTATTGATTATTATTGTCATGCTGAGCTTGTCGAAGCATCTCATTATTATATTGCTAAACTCATACATTACTACAATTTAAAACTTTATGGAAAATTTTGAAACCTTCGCGATAAGAACGCAAACTGAAAGAACTCAGTTTGATGAACATTCAACGCCTCTATATTTGACATCCAGCTTTATTTTTCAGGACGCAGAAGATATGAGAGCGAGTTTTGCAGAAGAAAAACAGAAGAATCTTTACAGCCGGTTTTCAAACCCGAATGTAACGGAATTCACAGATAAAATTGCCAAAATGGAAGGAGCCGAATCCGGTTATGCTTTTGCAACAGGAATGGCTGCGATTTATTCAACTTTCGCTACTTTGTTAAATGCAGGAGATCATATCGTAAGCTGTCAGTCGGTTTTCGGTTCTACCCATACGTTGTTCACCAAATATTTCCCGAAATGGAATATTGAAACCACTTATTTTAAAGCAGAAGATTCCGAAAATGTAGAAAAATATATTCAACCGAATACTAAAATTTTATATCTGGAAACACCTACTAATCCTGCAATTGAGGTGTTGGATTTAGAATTTTTCGGACAAATTGCAAAGAAGCATAATTTAATTTTCATAGTAGATAACTGTTTTGCAACACCGTATTTGCAACAGCCGATCAAATACGGAGCAGACATCGTAGTGCATTCCGCAACAAAGTTGATTGACGGTCAGGGCCGTGTTTTGGGTGGAGTAGCAGTGGGCAGAGAAGATCTGATTCGTGAAATTTATCTTTTTGCAAGAAATACTGGACCGGCAATGTCGCCTTTCAATGCCTGGGTGTTATCTAAAAGTTTGGAAACTTTAGCCATCCGTGTTGAAAAACATTGTGAAAACGCTTTAAAAGTGGCTGAATTTTTAGAAAGCCATCAGAATGTAGAACTGGTAAAATATCCTTTTCTGCCTTCTCATCCAAGTTATGAAATTGCTAAAAAGCAAATGAAGTTAGGGGGAAACATCGTAGCATTCGAAATCAAAGGCGGAATTGAAGGTGGAAGAAACTTTTTAGATAAGATTAAAATGTGTTCGCTTTCTGCAAATCTTGGTGATACAAGAACAATTGTTACGCATCCGGCTTCTACAACGCATTCCAAATTGTCAGACGAAGAAAGAAATGAAGTAGGAATTACGGCAGGGTTGGTTCGTTGTTCAGTAGGTCTGGAAAATGTGGATGATATTATTGCGGATTTAAAACGGGCGCTTGGATAATTCAATAGGAGCGGGCTTTAGCCCGTTTAAAATAATGAAATACAAATGGCTTTAGCCAAAACATACAATGAAAAATTCAGAACAACTATACAAAGCATTATCCGAGAGAATTTTAATTCTGGACGGAGCGATGGGAACCATGCTTCAACGATATAAGTTCGAGGAAGAAGATTATCGTGGTGAGCGTTTCAAAGATTGGGAACATCCGGTAAAAGGAAACAATGATCTGTTGTCATTAACGCAACCTCAGGCGATTGAAGAAGTTCACAGAAAATATCTCGAAGCAGGAGCAGATATTATCGAAACCAATACGTTTTCGGGAACAACGATTGCGATGGCAGATTATCACATGGAAGATCTGGTTTACGAACTCAACTATGAATCTGCAAAAATCGCAAGAAAAGTATGTGATGAATTTACTGCACTGAATCCTGATAAACCAAGATTCGTAGCAGGTTCTATTGGTCCAACTAACAGAACGGCAAGTTTAAGTCCGGATGTAAACGATCCTGGTTACAGAGCCATTACATTTGAAGAATTAAGAGTCGCTTACAAACAACAGTGTGAAGCTTTATTAGACGGCGGTTCAGATATTCTTTTGGTCGAAACCATTTTTGACACCTTAAACGCAAAGGCAGCTTTATTTGCTATCGATGAAATTCAGGATGAGAGAGGAATAAAAATCCCAATTATGGTTTCAGGAACGATTACTGATGCTTCAGGAAGAACGTTGAGCGGGCAAACCGCAGAAGCATTTTTAATCTCCGTTTCACATTTGAATTTATTAAGCGTAGGCTTCAACTGTGCTTTGGGAGCCAATCAGTTGACGCCTTATCTGGAAACATTGGCTCACAATTCAGAATTTCATGTTTCGGCATATCCGAATGCAGGTCTTCCTAACGCTTTTGGGAAGTATGACGAAACACCGGAAGATATGGCAAGTCAGATAAAGGAATATGTGGAGAAAGGATTGATCAATATTATTGGAGGTTGCTGTGGAACAACACCAGATCACATCAAGGCGATTGCAGATCTGGTAGCACAATATCCGCCAAGAAAATTGAAAGAATTTGTATGATTTAATAGAATTTTTTTATTGAATTGATAGAAAAAGGAACGGTTTTTAATATTATCTTTAATTACATCACAAAATTTACGATAATGGAAAAGCCGATTTACCTTAAAGATTCAGAGGATGCAAAACTGTTTAATGAATTAAGAAAAAAAGTGAACCAGCGAGTAGAAGCCATTCCCGAAAACAGGGATCTTTATATTCAGATCAAAGCCATTATTTTGCCTTTGGTCTATTTTGGCTTATATGTGTTTGCACTTTTTAATGTCGATAAACCTTGGATCTATACTTCGAGTTTTGTGCTGATGGGGATTTCTTTGGTTTTAATTTATTTAAATCTGATTCACGAAGCAGCCCACAATAATATTTACAAAAGCAAAAGATTAAACAGTCTGGTGCTGCAGATTTTTGATTTTGTGGGAGCCAATTCCTATATCTGGAAAAAAAGACATATTGCAAGCCATCATGCTTATCCGAATGTTGACGGTTGGGATACGGACATCGAACAAAGCGGACTTTTGTTAATTGTTCCATGGATCAAAGCAAAAGGCGTTCAGAAATATCAGCATTTCTTTTTCTTTCTGGTGTATCCTTTATATCTGTTCAATTGGATGTTTATCCGTGATTTTAGAGACTTTTTCGATAGTGAAAGAGTGATTCTGAAAACACAGGGGGCGATTCCAGCAAAAGAAAAAATTAAAATGGTTGCCTATAAACTGTTCTATTTTTTCTATCAGATTGCAGTTCCTGTTTTGTTTTTTAAAGTATCCATCGGTTTGGCTCTGGGAGCCTGGTTTTTGCAGGTGATTGCGGCGAGTGTTTTTGCGCTTTTTGTATTGTTGCCATTGCATCCGCTTCCTGACAATGCTTTTCCGAAACTGGACGAAAAAAACGGACTGCCTTTCAGCTGGCTTCATCATCAGTTTGAAGTTACCAATGATTTAAAAGAAAACAACTGGTTCGTAAGAAATGTGCTGGGGAATTTCAATTTTCATGTTGCCCATCACCTTTTCCCGAATTACAGTTATGCCTATTATAATGAAATTACAGAGGAAATCGAGCAATTTGCTAAAGAGCACGGGTTGGCTTATAAAAGGTTTCCGATTTTTACCGCTTTGGGCAAACATGTGGATTTGCTGAAGCAGAATGCGAATAACGCATATTTTATTTTAGAAGAATAATTTGATGAAATATTTAAGATTATCGGGGCTTGAGCCTTTGATTATTACACCGGAAAGCAATTTTATCAACGTTGGCGAAAGAACCAATGTTGCCGGTTCAAAAAAATTTTTAAGATTAATAAAAGAAGAAAAGTTTGCGGAAGCGCTGGATATTGCACGTCATCAGGTTGAAGGTGGTGCGCAGATTCTTGATGTCAATTTCGATGATGGGTTGATCGATGGAAAAGCTTCCATGATTAAATTTTTAAATTTAATTGCCTCCGAGCCGGATATTGCAAGAATCCCAATTATGGTAGATTCTTCGAAATGGGAAATACTGGAAGCAGGATTACAGGTTGCCCAAGGTAAATGTGTTGTAAATTCTATCAGCTTAAAAGGCGGTGAAGAAGAATTTATCAAACAGGCAAAAGCGATCAAAAGATATGGTGCCGCTGTAATTGTTATGGCATTTGATGAGGTCGGACAAGCAGACACGTACGAGCGTAGAATAGAGATTTCAAAACGTTCTTACGATATTTTAGTCAATCAGCTGAATTTCCCTGCAGAAGACATCATTTTTGATTTAAATATTTTTCCGGTTGCAACGGGAATGGATGAGCACAGAAGAAATGCAATCGACTTCATTGAGGCGACAAGATGGGTTCGCCAAAATTTGCCTTATGCTTCTGTGAGTGGAGGAGTTTCCAATGTTTCATTTTCATTTCGTGGAAATGATACGGTGAGAGAAGCGATGCATTCAGTTTTCCTGTATCACGCAATTCAGGCGGGAATGAATATGGGGATCGTGAATCCTGCCATGCTGGAGGTTTATGATGAAATTAATAAAGAACTTCTTGAATTAGTTGAGGATGTCATTCTTGATAAAAGAGAAGATGCTACGGAACGACTTTTAGATTATTCTGAAAAGCATAAATCGGTTAAAAAAGAAAAAGTTGAAGATTTAGAATGGAGAAATCATCCTTTGCAAGAGAGAATTACACATGCTTTGGTAAAAGGAATCGACCGTTTTATTGAAGAAGATGTTGAAGAAGCGAGACAACAGGCAGAAAAACCATTACACGTTATTGAAGTTAATTTAATGACAGGAATGGGGGTTGTCGGAGATCTGTTTGGAAGCGGGAAAATGTTCTTGCCACAGGTTGTAAAGTCGGCAAGGGTAATGAAAAAAGCAGTAGCCTATTTACAACCGTTCATCGAAGCGGAAAAGGACGGCTCAAAACCTGCCAACGGCAAAATCTTAATGGCAACGGTAAAAGGAGACGTTCATGATATCGGAAAAAATATTGTGAGCGTTGTTTTGGGTTGTAACAACTACGAAATTGTTGACCTTGGAGTAATGGTTCCTGCCGAAAAAATTATCCAGACGGCAATTGAGGAAAAAGTGGACGTTATCGGACTCAGCGGATTAATTACGCCAAGTTTGGATGAAATGGTTTATATCGCTTCAGAATTAGAAAGACAAAATTTAGATTTTCCTTTGTTGATCGGTGGTGCAACCACTTCAAAAGCACATACTGCTGTGAAAATCGATTTAAAATATAAAAACGCAGTCGTTCACGTGAATGATGCTTCCAGAGCGGTAAACGTGGTAAGCTCATTGTTGGGCGACAGAAATAAAGAATACGTTGAGGATTTAAAAAATGACTATTCGGAATTCAGGGAAAAGTTTCTTAACAGACAAGTGGAAAAAGACTATGTTTCTATTGAAGAAGCCAGACAGAATAAATTTAAAATTGATTGGGAAAATGAAGAAATCTTTACGCCCAGTCAATTAGGAATTACCGTTGTTGAAAATCAGGATTTAAGAGAATTATTGCCTTTCATCGACTGGTCACCATTTTTCAGAAGCTGGGATTTGCACGGAAAGTATCCGAATATCCTGGAAGATGAGGTTGTCGGAGTTCAGGCAAAAGAATTGTTCAAAGATGCGCAGGTTATTTTAAAGAGGATTTTAGATGAAAAATTATTAACTGCAAAAGCTATTTTCGGAATCTTTAAAGCCAATTCTACCGAAAATGATGATATTTTAATCTTCGATGAAAATAATGAACAGAAAGTAAAATTCATCACATTAAGACAGCAGGCTCAACGTTCGAAAGGCAAAGATTATCTGGCTTTAAGTGATTTTATTGCCCCTCAGAGTTCAGGAAAGACTGATTATATGGGAGCTTTTTGTGTAACGACAGGTTTCGGAACCGATGGATTGGCAGAAGAATATGAAAAAGCGCATGACGATTATAACGCGATCATGGTAAAAGCTTTGGCTGACCGTTTTGCAGAAGCCTATGCCGAATTTTTACATAAAAAAGTAAGAACGGAATATTGGGGATATGCCAATCAGGAAAATTTAACCAACGAAGAATTAATCGCAGAAAAATATAAAGGAATCCGTCCTGCTCCGGGTTATCCGGCTTGTCCGGATCATTTGGAAAAACATGCTATCTGGGATTTGTTAAAAGTTGAAGAAAATATCGGAGTGTATTTGACGGAAAGCCTAGCGATGTTTCCGACCGCTTCGGTTTCCGGTTATTATTTCGGAAGTCCGCATGCGAAGTATTTCGGTTTGGGAAAAATAGCGGAAGACCAGTTGAAAGATTATTCCGAGAGAAAAGGAATTTCTTTGCAGGAAGCGAAGAAATGGCTGTCACCCAACTTAGCAGACGGAATTTAGTTTTAGTTTCGGCGGCGGCAAAGCCGCCGCCGAAACCTAACTACAAAATAATCAAAAACAGACTATAATTAAATAATGAAGATTACAGAACACATAAAAAACGCAAACGGAAAAACTTTATTCTCCCTCGAAGTGGTTCCTCCACAGAAAGGAATAGGAATCGAAGATTTATATACCAACATCGATCCCTTAATGGAATTTAAACCTCCATTTATTGATGTGACAACTTCCAGAGAAGAATATATTTACATTGACAAAGGAAATGGCTTAATGGAACGCCGTATTACAAGAATGCGCCCCGGAACATTAGGGATTTGTGCGGCTATCCAGCATAAATATAATGTGGATACGGTTCCACACTTGCTTTGTGGAGGTTTTACAAAGGAAGAAACAGAATATCTTTTAGTAGACTGTATGTATCTTGGAATTGATAATGTAATGGCTTTGCGTGGTGATGCAATGAAAGGGCATCAGTATTTTGAACCCACCCAGGGCGGTCATGCAAGTGCAATGGATCTGGTTCATCAGATCAATGATTTGGGGAGAGGGAAATATCTTCATAACCAAGATGAAGTTTGTGATGAACACAATAAATTCTGCATTGGAGTTGCGGGCTATCCTGAAAAACATATGGAAGCACCTTCTATGAATTATGATCTGAAGTGGTTAAAGCAAAAAGTAGATGCAGGTGCAGATTATATTGTCACCCAAATGTTTTTTGATAATAAAAAATACATCGAGTTTGTAACAAAAGCTCGTGAAATGGGAATTACAGTTCCTATTATCCCTGGAATCAAGCCGATTGCGACAAAAAAACATTTAAAAGTTTTACCTCAGATTTTTAAAATTGATTTGCCAGAAGAATTGATTAATGAAGTGGAGAAAGCAAAGAACAATGAATCTGTGAAACAAATCGGAATTGAGTGGGCAATTAATCAGTGTAGAGAATTATTAGATTTCGGTGTCCCTGTTTTACATTTTTACTCAATGGGTAAAAGTGATAATATTAAAAAAGTGGCGGGAGAATTGTTTTAAAATAAAAGCTGTTTCAAAAGAAACAGCTTTTATTTTTATTGGTTTAAGAAATTTACAAGTTTTTTTAAATCTTCTTCTTTATTGAACTTTATCTTGTTTTCTTTAAAAAAACTATTTAGAGCCTCTTTTTTATCAGGAAATTGTGCTAAAATTTCTTTTTGATTTTTAGGGCTTTTAATGTATGCATCATTGATACTGATGTAATAAATAGGGTCAGATTGTTTGAAATAGGCTGGCTTTTCACTTGTATAGCTATTGGAGGCAGGTTCTGCATCGATAAATTTAGTTTCCTGCTTTTTGTAAAGAGAATATTTACCTTTTACAATTTCAAAAAAGTATCCACTCAAATCATCTTTTGTATCTAGAAGTACTAATGTTTGTTTGGGAGAAATAATTTCTATCCTTGAAAACTGTGTTTCTTCAGGGAGGATCATTACTTTATTATCTCTTTGAAACTCTATTTGGTCAGTATAGCTATTATATCTTACTGGTGTTTTTTCGTAATTATCCGCAATTTTTGCACTTAAAAAATTAACATTTGAATAGGGAGAACCTGTAACGTCTTCATATGTCAAGTCTTTTCCTGTTTTTGATCTTATTCTATTGGAAAAAGTGCTACCATCAGCAAAATCTCCTCTGCTTAAAACTAATCCGGCATCTTGAGCGAACGTATAACAAGACGCAGTGAAAAGTATACAAAAAAATATTTTTTTCATTTTTTTTAATTTAATATAACAAATTTACAAATTAAATTCAATTATTATGAATTTAATTGTATTTGCATTGTTTTGTTATAGAAGCATCTTTTATAGTTTTAAAAAATGTTAAAGCATAGTATGTTTTTCAAACTTCATATGTTTGTTAAACAAATAACGATAAGTCGCCAATTTTCTTGTTACAGTCGTATCTAAATTCTCCGCAATCTTTATCATCTTAGGATTAAAATCACCAATCCACTGCATTTCTGTTACTTTAAAATCCGTATGCTTTCTTAGATGTTGGGTTCCCTCCCAGATCATATACCCTTCAATTCCTTTCTTTTGCCATTCAGGAATGACGCCGAAAACAATACCTACCATTTTTTCATTTTTCTTAAATCTTTTAATCCAAAGAAACTTAAGTTTTTCCCAGATTCCGAATTTTCCATTTAAATACTTCAACCATTGATTGGTATCCGGAAGGTTCATCCACATAGCAATCGGTTTTTCTTTTTCGTATACAAACCAGGAAATATGTTCATTAATGATAGGCTTCATCATGTTGAACATTTTCAATGTTTTTGTTTCATCTAAATATTTTCCTTCACCATGTGCTGCCCAGGCTTTATTATAAATTTCAGTAAAATCTTTGGAAAACTTTTCCAGATTATTTTTCGTCATTGGTCTTGCAGAAATATCGGGATTCTTGCTGTGTTTTGCATGCATTACGGTGAAGACTCTTGAAACTTCGGCGAAAATAGGTCTTGAAAAACATAACTGCTCAAAGTAGATTTTAAAACCGTAGTTTTCAAAAAGATCTTTATAATAAGGAAAGTTATAATTCATGCAGAACAACGGCTCACTATATCCTTCAATAACAAGTCCCCAAAATTTATCACGTTCTCCGAAATTGATGGGGCCGTCCATAGCTTCCATTCCTCTTTGCTGAAGCCAGTTTTTACAATGGCCAAAAATAAAATTTGCAGTTTCCTGATCATTAATGCAGTCAAAAAATCCCAATCCGCCGGTGGGCTGCTTCTGCAGATAAGTGTCATTAATGAAAACCGCAACTTTTCCTACGGTCTCATTGTGTTGATTTTTAAAGAGAAACCTTGCGCATTCACCATTGTTAAAGAATTTGTTTTTTTCAGGATTGAAAATGTCTTCAATATCGATGTTTCTGGGTCTGATATAGTTTTGGTCGTGTTGATAAAGTCTTGCAGGGAATTCTAAAAATTCCTTCTTTTGAGTTTTACTTTGTACTTCTTCAACAATAATCATAGTATAAAATGCGAGTGTTGGTGAAAGATAATGTTTTTCGGGCAAAATAAATATGACCAACAGATTTTATCCGTATTTTTGTGCAAATTAAATAAAAATGGTTGATTTTACTGATAACGACGATGATATTTTCACTGGAAAAGAACATACGCCTATAAGGAAAGATGCTTTTGATAAATCACCAGAAGAAAAAGTAGAAAAAATTACAGAGCTTTTTGGAGAGATTATGGAAACATTAGGACTGGATATGACCGATGATTCATTGAAAGATTCTCCAAAACGGGTTGCGAAGATGTATGTAAATGAGATTTTTGGGGGACTTCTTCCTGAAAACAAACCAGGAATTTCTACATTTTCAAACAAATATAAATACCGCCAGATGTTGGTGGAGAAAGACATTACAGTATATTCATTCTGTGAACATCATTTTTTGCCGATTATTGGAAGAGCGCATGTTGCTTATATTTCGAACGGAGAAGTGATCGGGCTTTCAAAAATCAACAGAATTGTTGATTATTACGCAAAAAGACCACAGGTTCAGGAAAGGTTGACGATGCAGATTGTAGATGCTTTAAAAGAAGCGTTGGGAACAAAAGATGTTGCATGTATTATTGATGCAAAACATCTTTGTGTAAATTGCAGAGGGATTAAAGATACAGCGAGTTCTACCATTACAGCAGAATTGAGTGGTATTTTCAGAACCAACCCGATTACAAGACAAGAGTTCTTACATTATGTAGGAAGCCATGCGAAATTGGATTATTAATTAAGGGCATTATGAACTATCAGATTCTTAAGAATATCGTAAATGAAGAGCTTCAGAGATTCGTAAATATTTCAGAAGAAGAATGGTCGGCTAAAATTTCTCCTGACAAATGGTCTAAAAAAGAAATTTTAGGCCATCTTTGTGATAGTGCTTTATCAAATATCAGAAGATTTGTAATTACTCAATATAAGGAAAATGAGAATATTGTTTATGATCAGAATTTTTGGGTGAAAGCTCAAAATTACCAACATATTCAGACCTCAGATATTATCAATCTTTGGAAATTTTTAAATCTTCAGATTGTATCTACGGTTGAAAATATTCCGGATTCAGCTTTACAAAGAACCTGTGATATGACGAAGACTGATTCTCAGATTTTTACTTTGGAATTCATCATTAATGATTATATTGACCATTTACAACATCATTTAAAAGCAATTTAATAATGATAAAATTTAAAAAAGTTTCAGATAAGATTTTTGTAACAACGATTATTTGTTGTTGCTGTACTTGTCGTTAAAAGATTTAAACCTTTTAATTATTAAAGCTTTAAACTAAATTTATAAATCATTTAATTTAAATCAATGCAACTAAAAATATACAACTCGCTTACAGGCGAAAAAGAAATATTTAAACCTATTTTAGAAGGAAATGTTGGGATGTACGTTTGTGGACCTACTGTATACAGTAACGTCCATTTGGGAAATGTAAGGACTTTTCTTTCTTTCGACTTTATTTACCGAAGCCTAATGCATTTGGGCTATAAAGTGAGATATGTAAGAAATATCACCGATGCAGGTCACCTTACCGATGATGGGGACGTAAATAACGATAGGTTTGTTAAACAGACCCGTCTTGAAAAACTGGAACCTATGGAAATTGTACAAAAATACACCGTAGATTTTCATAAAGTTTTGGATCTGTTCAATTTATTACCACCGAATATCGAACCTACAGCAACAGGACATATTGTTGAGCAAATTGAATTAACGCAAAAATTAATTGAAAGAGGATTCGCTTACGAAAGCAATGGTTCTGTGTATTTCGACGTATTAGAATATAACAGAAGAGGTTTGAATTACGGTGAACTTTCAAAAAGAAATATTGAAGAACTTTTTGCCAACACCCGTGACTTAGACGGACAGGGTGAAAAGAAAAACCCACAGGATTTTGCATTATGGAAAAAAGCTTCTCCGGCACATATCATGAGATGGAATTCGCCTTGGGGGGAAGGTTTCCCAGGATGGCATCTTGAGTGTACAGCGATGAGCACGAAATATCTGGGGGAGACTTTCGATATTCACGGAGGAGGAATGGATTTGAAATTCCCTCATCACGAATGTGAAATTGCTCAGGGAAAAGCCTGCAATGACACTGCTCCCGTAAATTACTGGATGCATGCGAATATGCTGACAATGAATTCTCAACGTATGAGTAAATCCACAGGAAATTATATTTTACCGATGCAGTTGGTTACCGGTGAAAATGATTTCTTTAAAAAACCTTTCCATCCTTCGATTGTGCGCTTCTGCTTCCTGCAGGCTCATTACAGAAGTGTTTTGGATATTTCTAACGATGCGATGCTGGCAAGCGAAAAAGGATTTATCAGATTAATGGAGGCTATTAAAGTATTGAACTCAATCACTCCAAATGATGAGAAACAGTCGGGTTTCAGTTTTGAAGAATGGAAAAATAAAGCATATGATGCTTTAACGGATGATTTTAACTCTCCTGTTCTGATTGCTTACCTATTTGAAGCAGTAAAATATATTTTTGCTCTAAATGATGGTAAGGAAACTATTTCAACTAAAGATTTAGAGGATCTGAAATCTACTTTGAACGCTCTTATTTTTGATGTCTTAGGATTGCAGGCGATCGAAGAAAATAATAACGAGAAACTTGATCAGACATTACAGGTTTTAATTGAATTAAGAAATCAGGCAAGAAAATCAAAGAATTTTGAACTTTCGGACCAGATCAGAGATAGATTACTTGCTGAAGGAATTGAACTGAAGGATGGAAGGGACGGAACTTCTTATGTTCTGAATTAAAGTTTAAAAATTTTAACTATATCTCTCGCAGATTTTACAGATTACGCAGATCATGATCATCTGCCAAATCCGCAAAATCTGCGAGAGTTTTTTATGGGCTATTGTTTATTCTGAACGGAGCGTAGTGAATAATCTGTAAGTTTAAATATGTCAGAATAGGGGTTAAATAAATTGTTTTAAACCTTAAAAATTTTTCAAAACCAATCTATAAATTATGTAACTTAGTCATACTAAAATGATTAAAGATAAAATTTATATGCTATGAAAAAACATTTATTCCCTTTATTTTTATTACTGATAGGTGCTAATGCTTATGCCCAACAGGACTTTTTTGCACTTGTCGGAAAAGATTCGCCAAACATTGTTTTTAACGATTTTCGTGCAATTGATGCTACAAACGGAATTTCAGGAGAACAAATTTTTACAGAAACTTCTACTGCCAAAGTGTTTTCACAAGGAAGAAATGGAGTAGTGACTGAAGACAAAAATACATATAACAGTTCCCAGACAGCTTCAATTGCGACATTAGCATACGATGCTTTCAATAATAATCTGGTATATATGCCAATGTTTTCTTCTAATATTTATGTTTTAAATACCAAAACTAAGGAAATTACATTAGTGGAAAATAATATTGCTAGAGTTACTTCGTGTGATATCAATTCCCATATTACGAGAATGGCAACTGGCTATGACGGAAATATTTATGCAATCAATAATTCGGGAACCCAGTTTTTGCAAATCAGCAGAAAAGGAAATCAATATGCAGTTAATGACCTGGGAATCATTAAAGACGATGTTTCTAATGGTAAGAATTCTTTCACTATGTTGGAAACCGGATTTGGAGGAGATATGATTGCGGATGCGGAGAACAATTTTTATGTTTTTTCGGCTTCAGGGAATGTATTCAAAGTTTCTACTAAAGAGTTAAAAGCAACATTTGTAGGTAAAATTTCAGGAATTCCTGAGAATTATTCAGTGAATGGTGCTGCTGTCAACTCACAGGGAAAGGTGGTTATTGCAAGTGCAAAAGGAGCTGCTTTATATGAAGTTGATTTGAAAAGTTTACAGGCAAAACAGATTGCGGGAGAACAAAATCTGCATGTTTATGATTTGGCAAGTAAATACTTTGCAAATGACAGAATAGCTGCAGGTAATATACTGGCAAATCTTGATATTTACCCGACCCGTGTAGATGAGCAGTATATCACTGTGAACGTTAATGATAAATCAGTAAGAGGAACTCTTACAATGACCGTTTTTGATTTGTCAGGAAAAGCTGTGATGAAGCAGAATTTACCGGTAAAAGAAGGTTCTTTGAATCAGCAGGTATATCTTAAAAACCTAGTGAGTGGAGCATATTTGGTCAATATTATCAATGAATCAGGAAAAGTATTATTAAATAAGAAAATTTTAGTTACAGAATAATCTTTAACTTTGTTAAAACTTAAAAACCTTTTCAAGCATTTTGAGAAGGTTTTTTTAATGAATATTTGATATTCAAGAAGTTTTATTTTTAGAGATTATAATGTACTTTTATAAAAAAATGTAAATGAAGCTATACTTTAATGTAGGTTACAGCGTAAAAGGCGGAGAAAAACTCCAGATTACAATTAATGAAGGCGGAGCTGTATCTAAGACTCATACTATGTTTTATACAGAAAACGATTTGTGGAAATGTGAAGTTGATTATTTTTCCAAGTCGGTTTCTTATCAATATCAGCTTGTAGATGAACGGGGGAATCTTCTGAGAACAGAATTTGTTCAGCATCATCTTAATTTTCCCCACAACTATAAAGAATTTATAATTTTTGATGAGTGGAATAATAAAAACTTTCCAGAAAACTATCTGAATAATAAAATTTTTTACAATAAACTTAATCAGTTTTCCCCGGAGAAAATTTCGGTTTTAAAAAAGCATACTCATCTGTTTAGAATAGAAGCGCCTATTTACAATCCGGATTGGAAAATCGTGTTGTTCGGAAGCACGGCTTCTTTAGGAAACTGGGATTATGATAAAGTGATTCATCTGTCCCAAACAGACTTTGGAATTTGGGAAGCTTCGGTTGAAATTCCTGAAAACGAGTACATACAGTTTAAATATTGTATTTATGATATAAAAGAGGGGAGAGTGATTGATGTAGAAACAGGAGAAAACAGATTCACTGTTCCTAATCTGTCCAGGGAAATTCTGCAGATCGTTTCGAATCACTACTTTAAATTCAAGGCTTATCAAATGTATCATGATGCAGGCGTTGCGGTTCCTGTTTTTTCATTGAGAACTGAAGATGGTTTTGGAGTAGGAGAGTTTCACGATATCAAAAAGTTGGCAGACTGGACTAAAGAAACACATTTGGGAATCATCCAGATTTTACCTATCAACGATACAACCGCCAATTATTCTTGGACGGATTCTTATCCTTATGCAGCCGTTTCTGTATATGCCCTACATCCGCAATATATCTCTTTAGAAAATCTTGATTTTGAATTGCCTAAAGATTTAGTTGAAGAGTATAAGGCAGAGAAAGAATCTTTAAATTCATTAGAATTAATTGATTACGAGAAAATGATTTCTGCAAAATGGAAATATTTGAAGGCGGTTTTTAATGAAGATAAAGAGAAAATTTATAAGGATAAAGGCTTTAAAAAGTTTATTAAAGACAATGAAAGCTGGCTTCTTCCATACTCGGCATTTTGTGTATTGAGAGATAAATATAAAACACCGAACTTTAATGAATGGAAGACACATAAAAAATATATTGCCGGAAAAATAACGCCATTTTTTAGTCCAAAAAGTAAAGATTATGACACATCGATGCTTCATGCGTGGGTGCAATATCAGCTTCATAAACAGCTAAAAGATGCAATCGATTATACCCATAGTTTAGGAATTTCGGTAAAAGGAGATCTGCCAATCGGGATTTATCGATACTCTGTAGAAGCCTGGACGGAGCCGGAACTTTTCGGAATGGATTTCCAGGCCGGAGCACCACCTGATCAGTTTACGGCACTGGGACAAAACTGGGAATTCCCGACGTATAACTGGGAAGCCATGAAAGCAGATGATTATACCTGGTGGAAAAACCGATTCAAAGCATTGGAGCAATATTTTGATGCGATGAGAATTGATCATATTCTTGGCTTTTTCAGGATCTGGAGAATGCCGGTTTCTGCTACGCAGGGGATTTTAGGATATTTTTATCCTGCTGTTCCGGTGACAACAGAAGAATTTAAAGCACGAGGGATTCCTTTTAGTTTTGATCGTTATTGTAAGCCATTTATTAATAATCAGATTCTTTGGGATTATTTCGGTGAAAACAGCAGTAAAGCACTCGAGTTTATCAATAATAATCATGACGGAACGTATTCATTTAAAGAAGAATTTGATACGCAGAGAAAATTAACTGATTTCTTTAAGAAAAATCCTCAAGATGTAATTGAAGATCAATTAATTGCTCTTTGTGCGAATGTATTGTTCTTAGAAGAGGAAAGAGATGGCCAAAAAGTGTATCATCCCAGATTTAATGTATATGGCACAGATTCATATAAATACTTAACTGATGGGGAAAAGCAATCTATTTATGATTTATACCATGATTATTTCTTCAGAAGACAGGATCATCTTTGGTATGAGAAAGCAATGGAAAAACTTCCGATGATACTGAACGCCACTAAAATGCTGATTTGCGGAGAAGATTTAGGATTGGTTCCTGCCTGCGTACCTGTAGTAATGGATGAATTGGGTATTATTGCGCTGAAAATTCAACGGATGCCTTCAGAGAATATTCCTTTTTATAATCCTCAACATGCCAATTATCTGAACGTGGTTACTGCTTCTTCACATGATAGTTCTACATTAAGACAGTGGTGGAAAGAAGACCCTGCTTTGGTTCAGAAATATTTTAATCAACAATTAATTCAATACGGGAAAGCGCCTGAAGAATTGAATGCCTATTTGGCGGAGATTATTATGAAACAACATTTATATAATGATGCTATACTGGCTATTTTCCCTATTCAGGAGTTTCTGGCAACAGATCCGGAGCTTACCCATCCGAAAATGGATAATGAAAGGATCAATAACCCTGCGGTATTTCCTCACTATTGGCGCTATAGAATGCATCTGAATCTTGAAGATTTAAAACAAAAAAAATCTTTTAATGAGAAAATTGCAAATTGGGTGCAAGATAGTGGAAGGTCGTAAATTTAACATTTGATTATCAATAAGTTAACAATAAATTAAAAGAAGTTTTATCGAAAGATTTAACTTCTTTTTTGTATTCATATCCAAAAGATAGAATAAAAATATTCTGCTATATTATAACCAATTAACAACTATTTGAAATGAAAAAAATATTAATAGGTTTTGCCATGAGTTTTGCGACACTATCGTTTGCTCAGCAATATCCAAATAATGGATGGGGAGATGATGACGGATATTATCAGGATGATGGATATTATAGTGATCAGGATGATCAGAATTATTTCCCTGATGATTACTATTACAACTATCCACAAGATTACTATCCACAGGATTATTACCAAAGCAATTATAATGATTACAGGAACAGTATCATAAGTATCAACTGGAATGTCTTTTTTGCTCAGAACAGATTATCCCGTTGGCAAATTGATCAGGTGTTGAGACTGAATAATTTATATATAAGTTTTTCTGCCTGGAATAATTTTTACAGATATAATCCTGACAGATGGTATTACGACAGATTCTATGCATTAGAAAGAATTTTAGGTCCTAGAGTTTTTGTGGTTTTCCGAAATGATTATTACAGAGGATACAGTCCGATAGTGTATTTCCAAAATTACAGAAGAACACATTATGCTTCAATCTGCAGACCAATGCCGCGATATAGAAATGTGAATATTAATATTTACAGAGTAGATAGAGTTAAATTCAGAAGAATGGATAATCCAACCATTAATATTGTAAGAAGTCAAAGACCTAATAACGGATTCAGAGGTCCTGTAAGAGATGGAAATAATGGAGGGGGATTCCGAAATCAGGCAGAAATCAGGAATAATAATCCGGGTTTCAGAAATGAAAATAACGGAATAAGAAATAACGGCGGTTTCAGAGGCAATAATGATAATGGAGGAATCAGAAATAATGATGGTTTCCGTGGTGAAAGAGCCGATAATAATAGAAATGGGGGAGGCTTCAGAGGAGGCGAAATGAGAAGAGAAAACGCTCCAAGAAGAGAAAATAATGGTGGTGGTTTCAGAAATGAAGGCGGATTCAAAAGAAATGAAAATGCAGCACCGAGAGAACAAAACCGGGGTCATGAAAATCGAGGAAACGGAGGTTTCCGAAATGGATTTGCGAAAAATTAAATTTTCATATATTTATATTTAAGTGGTGTGAGGGCAGATTTTAGGATCTGCTCTTTTTTATTTTTATAATTTGTTATTTAATAGTAAAAATTAACATTATTTATGAATATTTCAATTTAACTTTGATTTTAACTAATAATCAAACAGGTATAAAAAGAATAATTAAATATTTTAAAAGATGAAAAAATTAGTTTTAGCAATAGCATTTATCGGAATGGGAAGTTTTGCAATGGCACAACAGACCACTACAACGCCACAAGACAGAGAAGCAAAAAGAGCAGAATTTCAGCAAAAAAGAGCACAAATGGAAAAAGAACATTTAGATCAAATGCAAAAGGATTTGAATTTAAATGCGTCTCAGGTAGCTCAAATTAAAGCTTTGCATGAAAAAAGAAAAGCGGAAATGAAAGCTGAATTTGATAAAAACAAAGAAGCAAGACAGGCCAAAATGGAGGAGATGAAAGCCAAAAGAGCGCAAATGGATGCAGATATGAAGAAGATCTTAACTCCGGAGCAGTATGATAAATGGCAGGCTGACAGAAAAGCTAAAATGGAGCAAAGAAAAGTAGCGATGAAGGAAAGAGGAATGAAAGATAGAAAAATGATGAAAAAGCCGATGACTACGGCTGCTCCCGAAGCGAATTAATAGTTTATAATTTTGATTTTTTAATGTTAGAAGGGCGGATGTATTTCCGCCCTTTTTCGATTAATTTTAATTAAAATTTTTGATTTCGGGCTTTTATTCCCTAATTTTGAATATAAATTTATTACTTATGGTTAGCGAGAAAATTGCAAAATTAATTAACGAACAAATAGCTCACGAACAATACGCTGCACAATATTATCTTTCCATGTCTGCATGGTTTTCAAGTAAGGATCTGGATGGTATTGCAAACTATTTCAGGGTTCAGAGCAAAGAAGAATTAATGCATGCCGATAAAATGTTTGATTATTTGAATGATGTGGGCGGAGAAATTATAATCGGAGAAATTGCGAAGCCTCCTCATGAGTTTGAAAACGCTACAGATATTTTTGAAAAAGCATTGGCTCACGAGAAAACAGTAACAAAAAGTATTTTTAATATCGTGAAAAATGCTAATGAAGAAGGCGATTTTGCTACCACTTCATTCTTACAGTGGTTCATCAACGAGCAGGTAGAAGAGGAAGCAAGTGCATCACAATTGGTGACTAAAATCAAAATGGTTTGCGATAATCCTTCCGCATTGTATCTTTTTGATCAGGAATTGGCACAGAGAGTATTTACTCCGGATGCGACAGCTTAATTTAATTTTTTAAAGGATAAAGGTTTCGGCGGCATCGAAGATGCCGCCGAAACCTTTATTAGAAATAATTTCCCAAAACCAGCTCGGTTCAGGAATATTATTTAATCGCTTCTTTAAATCTGAATTTTTGCAAATAAAATTTTGCAATTGAACTTGATTTAGATTTCTTGAAACAGGAATAGAAACATAAATTCTGTTAATATGAACATTGTTTTTTAGATAGACAACCAAGAAAGTTTTGTTTTTAAATAATTCTGCTTCTCGAATATTTAATTGTCCAACATCAGTTTTAGATTTATATTCTTTACCATTAGTTCGAAAAGTATAAACAAAGTGATATCCTGTTCCTCTTCCATACCCTTTTATTTCTTTGATCTTTCCGATTGCATACAATCCTTCCAGTTGGTATAAATCACGATATTTATTTCTTGAATAAGAATCATATATTAAAAGCCCAATAATGAGAGTCATCAAGAAGTATATATGATATTTTGTTATAAACCGAATCATGTTAAATAAATCAACTGTGTCTTCAAAACCCTTCTTCCCAAGCTTTCCAGAATTCGTTTATAATTCTCAATCTGCTTCTCATTTTTCTCTGTTTCTTCCCCCGTTTTAAAATCCACAATAATATAACCTTCCTCGCTTTTCAGTATTCGGTCGGGACGGTACATTCTACTTTCTCCGTTTTCGGAAATCATAATGTCCTTTTCATTGATGACTTCCCATTTTTCATCAAAAAACTCGGAATAGGTTCTGACAATTTGTTCTAAGGTATGTTGAATTTCGTCTTTTTCCTCATTGGTGATTTGCCCCTCTAAAACATAGCTTTCCAGCACTTTGGAAATATCCTTTTTAGTATTGATTTTTGATAATAATTCATGCACAAAAAGACCAATTCTCACCTTCTCATTTCTTACCTGATAATTTTTTGAAGGGGTTGCAATTTTAATTGACGTATTTTTTTCGTTGATGTTTTTTAAGTTATTGATGTTTTTAGTCTCAAATTTTGACGTTTTATCCTTCGTGTGTTTTTTCAGCATTTCAGGATAAGTTTCATAAAGATCAAATTCATCCAGATTTTCAACGTTTTTGGATTGCAAAAACTCTAAAAGTTCAAGGTTATTAGATGTTTTATTGGCTTTTTGAATATAAAAAAACAGCTGTTCTACAGGCCGGGTTGTTGCAACATACTGTAAACACAATCGGTCAACGAAATTTTTGTAAGCATTCTGTTTGTTGAATTTTTCGATTTCTTCATCATAAACTTCAAGATTCTTACTGAATTGATTGATGTTTACGGATTTCAACGCGGAGCTGTCACTGGTTTCAAACCAGTTGGAAAACTCAGCGTCACGATTTTTATTCATCATCGGAATAAAAACAATCGGGAACTCCAACCCTTTTGCTTTATGGATCGTCATAATCTGAATGGCATCAATATTTTCCGAAGCCTGAATGGTGTAGGTTGAAGCTTCTTCATCCCAATATTTTAAAAATTCTTTTGTACTTGCACCTGCATTTTGGGTGAAATTAAAAAGCATTTCCAAAAAATTCAACAAGAAATCAGTTTCTTTATTTTCAACCGAAAATTCGTTGATGTAATATTCTACAAAATTGTATAGATTAAATCTCGGGAAATTATCCTGTCTTAGTTGTAAAGAATATTTTTGCTGAATAAACTGTAAAATTTCTTCATGGGTTTCCATCTCCAGAATTTCTTTCATTTCCAGTGTAAAATCAGCCATATGAATCCTTCCCAGTTTATTCAGATGATACATCATCATGATCAAATTGGGTTTATTCTTAGGATTGGTTTCCCATTTCAGAAACTCAATGACTGCTTTTAGAGTATTGGATAATTCCAGAGTAAGACCTTTATCGGAAATTGTTTTAATATTGGTTTCTTCACCTTTATAATTGACTTTGAGATTTCCTAATTTTTGAGAATAACTGAAAATATCAAAATTTCCCCGACAAAGAATCGTAATGTCGGAGAATTTAAAACCATTATTCAGACTTTCCTGGATATCTTTCTGCATTTTTGCAGAAGTATCGTTGTAGAAATCTTCGTTGGTGAGGTTTTCTATTAAATTCACTTTTACACGACCGTCAATTCCTGATTTTGGATTTTGCTTTCCGTCTGTCCCGAAAATATTTTTATGCTCTTCATTCAGTTCTCTGGAGTGGAATTCGTACAATTCATTATTGAACTGAACAATGTTTTTTGCACTTCGCCAGTTATCTTTCAGGACTAAAAGTTCAGCTTCTTTAGGAGCGATTTCCTTTTTGTTGATAATATCCAGCATCAATTTACTTTCCCCACCACGAAAACGGTAAATACTCTGCTTAGGATCACCAACTAAAGTAAATGAGGTGTTTTCCGTAGAAACCGAATGATCCCTTAACGGAATAAAGTTCTGCCACTGAAGCTCAGATGTATCCTGAAACTCATCAAAAAAATAATGTTGAAACTGTGAACCTACTTTTTCATAAATAAATGCTGATGGCTCATTTCTCAGATTCTCATTAATCAGAATATTGAATTTTGAAAGCAAAACCAGATCATTTTCTTCCTCAATCTTTTTCAACTCATCCTGGATGTCTTTGTTTACCTTTAAAGGAAGAAGAGCCGATAAAATTTTCTCTTTTTTCTGGGTTTCAATATATAAAAGAATCAATTGCATTCTGTTTTCAAGCAATTGCTCCAGAATTTCAAAAATCTCAGCTTCTTTATGTTTTGATTTTGCCGAAGCTCCTTTTCTGTAATTGTTCACTACGGATTCTTCTGCAGTTGTGGGGAATGGGAAACCTGTTCTTTTCTGATTATAAAAATCTAAAACTTTAATAAAAAATCCACCAATTCCGTTTTTTCCCTGTGCGAAATCTTCGATCTCAATATTTCTTGATTTAAAAAGATCTATGGATTGGGTAGCAAGTTCTGCAGCCTGCTTTTTATTTAAGATAATTTCTTTTCGGAGGGTATTCTTAATGTTTTCATAATTCGTATTGTCAAAATCTTTGTTGTTTTTAAGATGTTCATAATGAATGTCTTTTACAAATTCTTTGGCCGAATCATAAAGGTTTTTATTCAGATTGATTCTTTCGTTGTTTTCCAGACTGTAATCTACATAATCCATAAACGAACTAGAAATTGCGTCATTTTCTCCGATCTGATCAAGCATTTTATCAACTGCTTCTATCAAAAACGGTTCAGCTTCAATTTCAAGATTGAAATTTTTTGCCAGCCCTAGTTCGTAGGAAAAGCTTCTTACCAGACGGGAATTAAAACGGTCAATCGTTCCGATATTTAAAGTGGAGTAATTATGAAGGACATAATCCAGTAATTTTTTTGCTCTGAGATGCAATTCATCAATGGTAATTTTCAGACCTTCCTCCTCAAACGCTTTCTGAATATTTTTTAAGTCGCCGTTTTCAGCAAAATTATCTGCAGAGAAATTTCCCAGCCACGACAAAATTCTTTCCTTCATTTCATTGGCTGCCTTATTGGTAAAGGTCAACGCCAAAATATTCCTGATCGACTGCTGCTGATTAGGATACCGAAGACAGATCATCAGAAGCCGCTGAACAAGGGCATAAGTTTTCCCTGAACCTGCTGAAGCGTTGATAACTGTATATGAATTTTGCATTTTCTGAGTAAAATTGAATCTGCAATTTAGTTAAATATGACTTAAATTTTAACAATTTTCCCGGGCTATTTTAACAGTTTCCAATTTAAAAACTCTAAAATAACTCTAAAACAAGTTAACTGAGGTTAAACTTCTAATTTGCATTAAAATTAACTTTAGCTTTGCTTTATAAAAAACTGTCCGTGAAAATAAAGCTACTTTTTACTTTTTTCGTCTTATTTTTCCTCAACATAAATGCCCAAAACTATATTTTCGGTAAGATTAGTACTGAGGATGGGGTAGAATTAACAGATGTAACTGTAATTAATATAAGAACTAATGAACGCGTAGTTTCTAATAGCGACGGCCATTTTATGATTTCCGGAAGAGTTGGTGATGAGCTCCGTTTTGTAAAGGCGGGTTACGAAAGGGTGAATAAGAAAATGGATGAAAATAGTATAAGTTCTTCCTTACAGATTACTTTGATAAAAGCTGCTACATTAATTGATGAGGTAGAGGTTAAAAAGGGTATAACAGGGGACCTTGCTATTGATTCGAAAAACTTAAATCAGCAAAAGAAAGTTCAGAAACTTAAAAGTGAACTTGCTGCTTATTTGTCTCAGAAATCAGATCCTAGAGTTCTGGCTGCAAGACCCGGGCAATTTGTTCAGCCAAAAGGTGAGGGTTTCTCTATTGGGAAAGTCAAAAATAGATGGGATGATGTTGATTTGATGAAGTATCTGATTTCCGCGTTGGGAGAACAATATTTTATAGATTTAAAAATTGAAAAACCGCAGATTCAGCATTTTATCTATTATGTTTTTGCGGGAGGTTATGAAAGGAAAAATATTTTAAAATACGGGTTTTGCAGTGATGCTGATCTGATGAGATTTCAGCGTGCTGTATTTACAAGAATATCTTCATATCGTGCTCCCCAAACCCAAAAGTAAATGATGAAAGCTTGTTTAAGTGTACTTTTTTGCTGTATTGGAGCGTTTATTTTTGCCCAACAAAAGGTTTCAGGATTTATTTTGGATGAACAGAACATACCTCTAAGCAAGGTTTTAGTTATTAATATATCGAGTAATGGAAATGTATATAGTGACATATCCGGAAGGTTTACCATTGAAGCTAATCTGGATGATGAAATCAGATTTGTGAGAGAAGGATTTTATCGCTCACAGATTCATGTTTCCGAAGAAAATTTTAAAACGTCCATCAATATTCTTCTTAAGCGTTCGGAAATATTGATTCCCGAAGTTAAAATTGAATATCAACTGACGGGAGATATTAAGAAAGACAGTAAACATCTGGATGATTCCAGAAAAGTTGCTTCCTTAAAATCCTCAATGGAAAGCTATATGAAGTCTCCCATGACTGAAGTGATGCCAAAAAATACAATTCCCAAAAGTTTCGGAGGACATGATTTCAATGCGGGGCAAGTAAATGTTTTAGGAGTAATTGCCGGAGCAATAGGACTGGCAAAAAAAGCAACCAAACCCAAAATTACAAAGCCTAATTTCTATGAAACGCAAAATTTTCTCCAAAGAATAAAAAATGAAGTCGATTTAAGTTTTCTGGAAAAATATGGGATGGATGAAGAGCAGGTTGATAAATTTCTCGTATATGCGGAAAAAATAAAAATGCTTTCGAAAAGATACCGGAAAGATTTTAAACAGGGTGCTATCTATTATGAATTACGGGCTGCCTTTGCAGAATATCAGAAAATAAATAAGTTAAGTGATTAATCAGCTTTTTATTGCATTTCGGAATAATAATTGATGATTGAGTATCATATCACAGATACAAATGAATAAAACAATTATTGCGATCGCAGTTGCTGCATTGGGTTTTGTTATCGGTTTAGGACTTTTAGGAAATGCTATCAAAAACAGGAATAAATCTGAAAATACCATTTCTGTAACCGGTTTGGGAACCAAACAATTTACCTCGGACCTTATTACCTGGTCGGGAAGCTTTTCGAAAAACAATTTTGATCTCAAAACGGCTTATGATGAATTGGCTTTAGATCGAAAAACGATTAATGATTATCTTTTGTCAAAAGGAGTAAAGCAAAACGAGATTGTTTTTTCTTCGGTTGATATTCAGAAGCAGTTTAAAAATCTTACGGATTCAAACGGAAATACTGTTCAGAATGAATTTTCAGGATATAATTTAACGCAAACGGTTTCTATTGAAAGCAAGGAAGTTGCTAAGATTGAAAACCTTTCCAGAAATATCACAGAAATCATCAACCGAGGTATTGAATTTACATCTTCTTCACCGTCTTATTTCTACACCAAGCTTTCCACGGTAAAACAGGAAATGATTGCTGCTGCAACAAAAGATGCTAAAGAGCGTGCAGAAAAAATTGCGGAAAACTCAGGAAGCAGTTTGGGGAATCTTAAAAAAGCAACCATGGGAGTGATACAGATTACTGCGCCGAATTCAAATGAAGATTATTCTTATGGCGGAACCTTTAATACGTCTTCCAAAGAAAAAGAGGCGAGCATTACTATAAAATTAGAATATGAAGTAAATTAAAAAATCCGGAAGTAATTTCCGGATTTTCTTATTTAGTGATAAACGATATCGTAAATTTCTTCCTTGATTTCCTTTACATTCTCAGGAGAATAGTTGGCCAGAAGCCAAAGTTTAAGAGTATTCTTTCCTTCACCATAACTTGGCTGTACATACATTTCATCAATTAATCTGAAATTGTTTTTCTGATAAAATGTATAGCGTCTTTTGGCATCATCCCCCAAATGTTCAGGTTCTATTTCTAAAATAATTCTGGGATAATTTTCAAATAAATAACTGGTAATATAAGAACCTAATTTCTGACTTCTGAATTCTTCAAATACCTCGAAATGTTCTACAAAAACAAAATGGCTGAGTTCCCAGATAATCAGATAGCCAATGTTCTTTGCTTCGTGCATTACAGAAATCACTTTTACATTGGGATTACTGAAAAGCTGGGTAAAAGGAATCCAGTCTCTTCTTTCATCTTCCGGAAATGTTGTTGAATAAGAATTATAAATTTCCTGAACTCTGTAGTCTTCAGGAGAAGTAATTTGCAGAAATTCCATAGTTATAAATCAAAAACATTAGGTCTTCGGGTGATAAAAATGTCTTTAATCCAAAGCGTAAATGCTAAACCTAAATAAATTAAAAAGAAAAAACCAGCGGTAGCAAAAGTGGAATAAATGAAAAATACCCTCAATTTTGAAACGGGAATTCCCAGTTTGGTTCCTGTTCTTGTAAGAACTCCGAACCATTCTCTTTCCATTTTATGTCGGATGTTGTCCAGCATTTTATATCTCTTTTAAAATTTTAAAACCAATGCCGCAATTTAAGCAATTTTTCGCTTCGCAATTGCTTTTGAAGTGATAAATCAGACTTTGGCTTTCTAAAGCAGTTGAGGCCTTCATTTTTAGTTTTTCCCAGTTTGAGACGACTGTATTTCTTTCCGGAGGTAGGCTTTTGTAAAAATGTATGATTTCATCAGAAATTTCTTCATTATGATATTTGTGATAAGCATACTTTATCGGTAATATAGTGTTAAGAATTATAAGGCTGATGAAATCTTTACTCAGCATTTTGGGTTGGTTAGTATTTGATTCTTTTCCGAAATTGAATTTGTTGTCCCAATATTCTGAAGCTTTAACATCTTTAAAAACTTCGTACAGTCCGTCAACACTTTTTGCCGAAATCATTTTTGAAAAAAGATTCTGATGCTGAAAATAAAGATCTGCCAATTGAGAAAGGCGAATGGTAGGAAAATTCGGAGGTCTTAATCTTAAAAATTTGGGATGGATCTTAATTGCAGGAAGTTGAAATTTTGTGGTGAGAAAATCAAACTCACGTTTCCATACACGCATTTGATTATCAGTCGGTTTTTCAAGCCAGCCGGAAATTCCAAAAAATAACGCTTCAAGCTGAGTCCTATTCTGTCTGATTTTATTGATAATGGAGAAATCTATGCTTTCTGCAATCTGTTTAAAAATGAATGCATTTACTTTTAGTCCGAAAGAGTAGGCAAGATGATGGAAGAGGACGGCTTCAAAATTATTTTTTGATTTCTGAAGATCTTCTTCAATAGAAGCGGATTTTTCCTGAAGCTTTTTTAAAACATTTTCTTCATGAAAGAAAACGGGAATTTTGTCAGGAGTAAAAAGAGATTCACAGGAGATAAACTGGTTTCCGCTGGCAAATTTTTCATACTTATTACTGCTATTTTCATCAATGTAGTTTCTAAGCTCTAAAGTGGAAATATCTTGAGCATTAAATTCATCAATTTCCATGTCGTGCAGATAAACAACATGAAGAATGATATTTTTATAATTAGGGTCGGCGGAATGCTGATGGAAAATCCAATCGGAGGATTTGACATGGAGCTCAATATTTCCGACAAGAATTAGGTTTTTCGTTTTAATGGTTGCCATCAGAAAATCAGGTCCGGAATCAGTATTCCATTTTCCGAAATTCAGGATTTCAATAGGATTTCCATCGGTATCTTTAAAATCAAAATTGTTGAAAACCTTGAAATTCCAAAGATATTGGAGAAGCTTTTCATTCATAATTTGTGTTTGTGTACCACTAATTTATGAATTTTATAATTGATTAGAAATAAAAAAACTGCTCAGAATTACCCTGAACAGTTTTGATTTCTACAATTGACCGAATTTACTGTGGAACTGATTCTTCAGTAGTCAGCTTAAAATTTTCAATCGTTGTTCTGTACATGTCTTCATAGATAGGAAGGATGTTTTTCAGATCAAATTTTACCGCCTGTTCTTTTGCATTAAGTTTCATTTTTGCCAGAAGTTCCTCGTTGCTTAGTAATTTGATACAGTAATTGCTCATCGCTTCTACATTCCCGATTTCAGCTAAGAACCCGGTTTCTCCCTGGATATTCACTTCAGGAATTCCTCCTGCGTTGGAGCTGATTACCGGAGTATAAGCTGCCATGGCTTCCAATGCAGCTAAACCGAAACTTTCCTGTTCAGAAGGCAATAAAAAGACATCGGAAAGCTGAAGGATTCTGTAAAGATCATTTACTTTTCCTAAAAGGCGGATTTTTGAAATCAGTTCGGGGTTTTCTTCCAGGAACTGATTGATCTTTTCCATATCCGGACCTTCTCCAATGATGATTAATTTAGATTTTACTTTTTTCTCAACATTTTTAAAGATCTGTAAAACTTCTTCCACACGTTTTACCGGTCTTAAGTTGGAAACGTGAATTAAAATCTTTTCATCAGGGTTTGCAAATTGTGTTCTCTGACATTCATTGCATTCATCAAATTCTGAATTATCAATGAAATTGGTAATCACCTGAATTTCTTTTTTAATATTGAAAAACTGTAAGGTGTCTTTTTTCAAGCTTTCTGACACCGAAGTAATCGCGTCAGATTTATTGATGGAAAATTCTACCGCATGTTTATAACTCGGATGCTGCCCTACTAAAGTAATATCGGTCCCGTGAAGTGTAGTCACCAACGGAATATCATTGTTGTCTTCGCGGAGCATCTGCTTTGCCGTAAAAGCTGCATATGCATAAGGAATTGCATAATGGGCATGAAGCAGATCGAGTTTATACAAATTCACAACACGATAGATCATTGAGCTTAGTGCAATATCATAAGGCTGATATTGGAAAAGCGGATAGGTCTGAACATTTACTTTATGAAAGAAAATATTCGGATTGGTAATATCTAATCTTGCAGGCAGCGCTGAACTGATAAAGTGTACTTCATAGCCTTTGTTGGCAAGTGACATTCCGAGTTCTGTTGCTACAATTCCGCTTCCTCCATAGGTTGGATAGCAAAGTATGCCTATTTTCATTTTATGGTTTGTTTGATATGGTCTAATTATTTGATTGTGCTTTCAGGTCAATTCCCATCCCAGGTTTTAGTTTGTCATTTACCAAAACAGGAAGTCTGCCTGAAATTTTTGTTTTTCCGTTAAGAGCATTTGCTGTTGCCGTCATAGAGTCATCATTGTTTTCATAAGAAACCAATACCGTAGAAATTTTTGAGATATCAATGTCTTTTAACGCATAAGCACTTCCGAAAACATTCAGAACTAAATTTTGTTTTTTAGCTAAGTCTTCAATAATCTTTTTGGATTCTACTGAAATTTTATAAGGTTTGTAAGCTGTAGAATTGTCTTTGTGAAGTCCTATAATTACTGTTGAATTAGCTGGAATTGTATTGATTTCGTTTGATTTTTTAAGGATTACATTTGAACCTAATTGAGTTGCGAAAGTCTGATAAGGAGCTTCCTCCAATGGAATGTAATATATTTGCTTTCCGTTTAATGGAAGTAGTTTTTTATCATCCTTTAATAAAGTCAACGCATTTGAGTACAGATTCTGAACTAAAGTTTTATGGGTATCATTATTTAAGTCGAAGTTGATATTTTCAGGGTCTTTAGGAGAATATTTGTCCAATCCTAAGAAATATTTTGTCAAAAGAATTTTCTTTACACTTTCTTCTACTCTTGATTGTGGTATTTCTCCGTTGTCAATGGCTTTCTGGATCAGTTTTTTTCCCTCTGCTACGCCTTGAGAAAAAAGCATGATGTCATTTCCTGCTTTAAAAGCCAATGCGTCCAATTCTCCCGGATTATATTTATTGGCTACAGCTCCCATATTCAGGGCATCTGTGATAATTAATCCTTTATAACCTAATTTCTCTTTAAGTAATCCGGTAATGATATTCTTTGATACCGAAGCCGGGATTCCTTTCCCAGATTCCAGGTTTGGAACATATAAGTGAGCAACCATTACGCCACCAATTCCTTTATTCATTAAAGCTTTGAATGGAGCAAGCTCAATGGTATTAAGTCTCTCTAAATTATGTGAAACAACTGGAAGATCAAGATGCGAATCTGTACTGGTATCTCCATGTCCGGGAAAATGTTTGATGGCAGCAAGAATATTGTGATCCTGGAGACCGTTTGCATACGCTGAAGCGGAATTAATTACATTTTGAACTTCAGACCCAAAGCTTCGGTTACCAATGATAGGGTTGTTCGGATTGGTGTTTACATCCACAACCGGTGCAAAGTCCCAGTTGATGCCCATTCTTTTACAATCTTCCGCAATTTTTGAAGCCATCTGATAAATCAGGTTTTTGTCCTGAATTGCTCCTAATGTCATTGCCCAAGGGAATTTGTGAGCTGCGGCAATTCTTTGGTATAGGCCCCATTCCGCATCCATTCCGATCATTAATGGTACTTTAGACTTTTGCTGGAATTCATTCACCAGATTGATTTCTTTTGCAGCATCATCCTGCATCAGAATTAAACCTCCGATTTTATCATTTACGACAATATTTCTTATCTGATTGATATGGTTGTCATCTTTATTGGTATATAATGCAACAATAAAAAGTTGTCCCAGCTTTTCGTCTTGTGAAAGACTGTTGTAAGTTTTGTTTACCCACTGCTGTGCTTTATCCAAATCGGCCTTTGAAGTGTTTTTAGGCTGGTATTGAGCATTTGTAGCACAACTGATAAGAATAAATATGAAGAGTAAATTTAATACGGATTTGTTCATAATTTTTGAATAAGAACAAAAATACGATTAAAAAAATCACAGTAAAGAATGTTTTTGAGTTTTTTGGTATATGTTTTGAATACGCTTTATAAATAATAACTAAACTTTTTATACAATGAAAAAATTCTTCCCACTTTTACTATTAGCTTTTGTAAGCTTATTCATATTTAGCTGTGATGATAATGACAATAATAATGCTCCATATCAGGATAATGATACCTATTCGCAAATGAGAGATGTTACGGGATCTTTTAATAGTGGTAATAACTATGCATTCACGCAAGGAATTAATATCCAGAGTACAGATGTTGTGTTGGTATATAGAAAAGCAAATAATGCATGGCAACAGCTTCCATATACTTGGTATTTAGATCCTTCAACTTCTGCTGCACCTAGAAAATTTGATTATAATTTTGTTTTTGATTCACAAAATGTTCAGATCAGAATTGATAATCCTAACTTCAGCCTTTCTACAATGTCTTCTACAGAAGTAGGTAACTATTTAAATAATCAGACGTTTAGAATTGTACTTGTTCCGGCAAGCCCTGCAAAAGGAGCAGCAGCAACAGTAGATTATAGTGATTATAACGCTGTTGTAAAATATTATAATCTTGATGAATCTAAAGTGATTAAAACAAAAGTTAATTAATCATTTCAATTAAAAGAAGAAATATCTTTTCAGTTTTTTATAAATAATTAAAAAAGAAAGCTCCGGGAGAAATCCTGGAGCTTTTGATTTTATCAGTTATCATTATCATCAAGCAGATGACCAAAATAATCTTTCTTTGTTTTCAGATACCATTTGCTGATTTCATTAGCTGGAATTTGTAAGGGAATTCTTGAGTTAAGATGTATATTACTCTCCGTAACATATTTTACTTTCTCTGGATTATTGGTAAGAAGATTAATATCTTTTATATCCAAAAGGTTTAATATCTCTATGGCAACACCAAAGTTTCTGTCGTCTGCAGGAAGTCCCAGTTTCAGATTGGCTTCCACGGTATCAAATCCTTTTTCCTGGAGGGAATACGCTTTTAACTTATTGATAATACCTATATTTCGACCTTCTTGTCTAAGGTAAATGATAACCCCGCCATTTTCGTGGATATATTTCATGGCAGCGTCTAATTGCTGTCCACATTCACATTTTTTTGAATGGAAAACTTCTCCGGTAATACACTCTGAGTGAAAACGCACATTAACTGGCTTAGAAAAGTCTGTATTCTCAGCTAAAATAGCCATGTGTGGCATCCAGTCATTTTCGTTTTCGGAGAACGCGATCATTCGGAAAGTGCCGTGTTCTGTAGGAACGTTAGCTTCCGCCTGAATTTTAATCATGGATAATTCTCATTTTAATTTCCTTTTAAAGAGTCTTCTATTACAGAGATATTAGTTTTAAGTCTTACCAAATATCTGTTCAGAACTTCATCATCATCTTTACCCAAACCAGATCTTAGTTTCTGAATTTTTTTATAGGATTTTTCAAAACTTTTAATTGATCTGTTTCTTCCGGCTATATTATTAGATTCGATAGCGTATAAATAATTTTGAAGACTGTATTTTAAATTGGTCACCTCTTCATTTATACTGTTACTCTTGAATGTAGGAAAGGTTGAAATTAAATTTGATATTTCTGAGGCATTTACATTTTTTTTAATATTGATCTCAAACGACTTTCCAGATCCTGTACGATTGTCAGAACCTTTGGACTCACTGTAGAAATTGCTGGTCAACGGGGAAAGATTAAGCTTTTCCGTTGCACAAGACGAAATCGTTGTAATTAATATTCCAAAAAAAAGTAATTTTTTCATTTTTGCTGCCCCTTTTGATACAGGATTGGGTTAAGACTTTCATCGTTGTACATTTTCATCTGTTTGTACACTTTCATCTTAACGCTACCGTTCTCAATATCAGCAAGCAACTGATTGATAGAAGCCGATAAATCTTCTTTTTGCATAAGAAGGACGTTTAATTTTTCCTGACAATTTAAACGATGCTCCTCAGAAGCAGATTCTCTGTTGGCTTCTAACGACATATGATAAATCTTTAATGCAAGTATTGATAATCTGTCCACTGCCCAAGCGGGAGTTTCTGTATTGATTTTCGCATCAGATTTAGGAATTATATTTTCGTATTTTTTTAGGAACCAACTGTCTATAAACTCCACTAAATCGGTTCTTTTTTGATTTGATTGGTCTATAGTTCTCTTCAGGTGAAGAGCTTCAGTCGGATCAATATTTTCATCTCTAATTATATCTTCCAAATGCCATTGAACGGTATCAATCCAGTTCTTTGCATACAAAATCCGTTCCAAACTGTCTTTTTCGTATGGATTGTTAATTAGAGTGTTGACGTTATCAAGCACGTGATAATCTTCAATAGACTGATTGAAGATATTCCATGCAATTTCTGTAAAATTCATTTAAGAATAAGTTAGAATTTTAGTTGCTAGAATTCGTATTGTTGTTTGAAGAAGAGTTTTTGTTTTCAGAACCAGGCTTGTCTTCTTCTTTTACAGCGTCTTTAAATTCTTTAATACCAGAACCAACTCCTCTCATCAATTCAGGGATTTTCTTACCTCCGAAAAGTAATACAAGCAGTATTGCTACAATCAGGATGTGTTGCCAAGATAAGGCTAATATTGTTAGTGTATTCATTTCTAAAAATTTTTACAAAGTTAAACTTTTTTAATAAGAAACCCAACCTAATGGATCAACTGGTGTGCTGCCATTCCATACCTGAAAATCAAGAGTATACGTTCCGTCAAAATCCTGAGCTACAGTACCCACCGGAGTCCCTGCTGAAACCTGTTGATTTTTAGATACAGAGTTACCGCTCAGATTAGAATAAATAGTAAAATAGTCACCGTGCTTAATTACCACAGTTTTGGTTCCATCTGAAGCAGGCAGTACTGAGGAAACGGTTCCTGGGAATACGCATCTTGCCACGGCTCCTTTTGATACGGATATTTTAATCCCGTTATTCTCTTCCATAATATTTTTAAACACCGGGTGAGGTTGTCTTCCAAATCGGTGAGTAATGGTTCCTGAGATTGGCATGCCTAATTTACCTTTATTAGCGGCAAAGTTATTTCCGGCAGATGTAGAAACGCCGAAATTAGTCATTGCCTTTGATTCTGCAGCTTTTTTATCTGCTTCTTTTTTTCTGGCTAAAGCATCTTCGGCTGCTCTGGCTGCATTTAATTTATCAGTTGCTTCTTTAGCTTTTAAGGCTGCTTCATCAGATGCTTTTTTAGCGGCTACTTTTCTAGCTTCGTCTCTTGCGCTGGCTTCTGCTTTTGCTGCTTCTTCAGTACGCTTTCTTTCTTCTTCAGCACGTTTAGCAGCTAATTCAGATGCTTTTTTGGCTTCCGCTTCCGCCAATTTCCTTTCTCTTTCCAATGCTTCCGCTTTAGCCTTAGCTTCCGCTTCTATTCTTGCTTTTTCTCTTTCAGCTGCTATCTTTGCCAAACGGATTTTTTCCGCTTCCGCTTTTTTTCTGGCTTCTTCTTCTGCTTTTGCTATTCGTATTTCTTCAGCAATAATAGCTCTGATTTGTCCTTCCAGAGCTTTAGATTGAGTTTGTTTTTGTTTGAGCTCAGCAGTGAGTTTGGATTCGTTCTTTTTAAATTCTGCAACTAGCTGTTCCTTTTGTGCACGTTCTACATTAATGGTAGTCAAATCTTTTTTCTGTGTGATCAGTAGATTTTCCTTTTCATCTGCAGATTTCTTTTTCTGAGCAATAGATTTTTGTATTTGTGCGGCAGCAGTAGTTATTTCAGCTGCTTTTTTATCTTGATAGTCAGAGTATTGCTTTAAATATTGTACCCTTCTAAGCGCTTCACCTAAATTTTTTGATGAAAGAATGAAGGTGACTTTATTCTGTACCCCTTTATTTTTATAGGCGTTTACTAAAACTTCTGCGTAATTCTTTCTTAAGATGGCAAGTTCTCTATTTTGACGATTGATTTCTAATTGACGTAAATAGATTTCATCTTCAATAAATCTCTTTTCTTTTTGAGTATTGTTGTAAACTTTTTCTCTTAATACTAATTTTTTATTGACATTCGTAAGATAGGCAATAGAGAGCTTTGATTCACTTCTTGTTTTAGCTAAATCATTGTTTATCTGTGCAATTTGTTTTTTTAGTTCGGCATTTTGCTTTTGGAGCTGTTCCTTCTTTTGTTTATCTTGCCCGAAGTGCAATCCAAACAATAAAATACCTATTAAAAAGCTAAATTTTTTAATCATTTAATCTCAATTTTCTTATAATTAGATGGGACATTATAGCGTGTATCCATCCTCGAAAAATCAAATTTCGTATTTTCCAGCAGAATTTGACTGTTTTTTGATCCTTTTATAATTATTTTAACATTTTTTGGAAGTCGGATTTCATCCTGATAAGTTTCCCAACCATCATACAGAATTTCTAAAGAATCTTCGGAATTTGCATCCTGGAGTTTGGCTTGCATAAGATCATATTCAGGGGAATACTGAAGGACTATTTTATACTCTCTTGTTGTTTCTCCTGTTTCTATTTTTATATTGGAAATAGAGGAAAGCTGATATCCCTGCATGTTTTGAGTAATCCGGGAGTTTCTACCTTTAATTGTAAAAAAAGTTCTTCCTATCAGAAGTTTTTCTAAATTCTTATAATCTATGAAATTTACATTTAATAAATTATTGAGATAATCAAAATCGGAATCAATATAGTTTTTATTGTATTTATCCATGGCTTTTATTCCTTCCGGAGTAATAAGCGCACGAGCGGCATTAATAAACAAGAAGTTGATGGAAGCAAATATTTTTTTATCCGTTTCTATATAAATAGTAGCATCTAAAGGACTTACCTTGATGTTGTCAGCAGTAATTTTACTGTTTATTTTAAGATACTCAAATTGAGGGTGAATATAAACCTTTTCATAAAAAGTCAGAGGATCATGTAAATTTTCACCTGTATCTATTGGCTCATTGTCTTTAGGTTTTTCTACTTGAATACTGTCTTTTCCTTCCGTGCTTTGTTCAACGGTTTTTCTGGTCTTACAAGAAAATAAAACCAGAATAAAAAGTATTGAGGCGATCCATTTGTTCATATTCAAATTTAAATAAATGCTTTGCAATATTAACGCCAAACCACACAAAACATTTTGTGTGGCTTAGTTATGCTATTAAATCAGGTTGGTTATTTAGACAAAAAATCCAGGACTGAATAGTCTCCTAAAGAAATTTCTCTTGCTACACCAAAATACTGAGCCGAATTTCCGATCATTGAATTGGATAAATTCCCATGATTGATTCTGGTATTTTCCTGAATCAATGAATTTTCAATATTGGAATTGACCACTACTGTATTATTGCCCAAAGAAACTCCCGGTCCAATTTTAGAATTTGAAATCTTTACATTTTCACCAATAAAGCATGGCTGAATAATCAACGAGTTTTCTATTTGAGCAGAAGCTGGGAAGTGAGACATTTCCTCTTTTTCGTATTCTAAAATTTTGCTGTTGGTTTCTACGGTAGCATTTTTATTTCCACAATCCATCCAGTCGTTTACTTTTCCTAAAGTAAATTTTGCTCCTTTTGCTCTCAGGTTTTCCAACGCTGTTGTTAATTGGTATTCACCACCGTTTTTAATATCATTATCCATGATATAATTGATTTCGTCCATCAGTTTTTCAGCACTGTTGAAATAATAAATCCCAATGATTGCCAGATCTGAAACGAAAGTTGTCGGTTTTTCTACGAAATCTGTGATGAAACCGTAGTTATCTAATTTTACCACTCCAAAAGCTGACGGGTCTTCTACACTTTTTACCCAAATAACACCGTCTGAATTTTTATCTAATTGGAAATCAGCTCTGAATAAGGTGTCTGCATAAGCAACTACAACATTTCCTGTCATTGATGCTTCAGCACACTTCAAAGAATGAGCCGTTCCTAAAGGGTCTAATTGATAGTAAATGCTTCCTTTGGCCCCCAATTTTTCTGCAATTTGAATAAGAGACTTTTCAATCTCGGGACCAAAATCTCCAATGATAAAAGCTACTTCCTCGATTTTCTCTCCAGCAACTTTAGCAATATCTTCCACCAATCTTTGTACGATCGGCTTTCCTGCAATAGGAATTAGAGGTTTTGGAACTGTTAATGTATGTGGACGCAATCTGGAACCACGTCCAGCCATCGGAACAATAATTTTCATATATGAATGTCTGTTTTGTTTATTATTTTATGCTCTTCTAAGTATCTTATTAATCATCGTTCTTTCATTATAGATAAGAAATGCTATAAATAAAAGAAACAACCCGTTTCCTATTAAATAATTGTCTCTAAAGTAATAAAAAGATACCATAGAAATAGCAATTGATAATATAAGATAAATAGAAATCTTTTTTATGTTATAATGAATAGGATACTGTATTTTTCCCCAAATGTAAGAAATAATCATCATGCTTGAGTAGGTAATTAATGCTGCAAAAGCACTTGCCCAATATCCATACTTGGGAATAAAAGTAAAATTGATAAAAATTGTAATAGCTGCTCCTATTAATGAGATGTATAGTCCTACTCTGGTCTGGTCTGATAATTTATACCAAATAGAAAGATTCAGGTATATCCCTAAAAATAAAGCGCCCAGCATTACAAAAGGAATAATTTCAATACCTTCATAATAAAGCGGGTTTTTCAGGTATTTTTCTGAGATCCACTGTAGATTGACCATCAAGCCAATATAAATTAAACAATTACAAACCACAAAAATATCCATTAAAACGGCATAGGTTTTATGATTATTTTTGTCTTTAAAGCTTGAAAAAAAGTAAGGTTCAATCCCCAGTTGATATGCCTGTCTAAATACAGTGATAAAAGTAGCAATCTTATAAACGGCTCCGTAAACTCCGATTTGATGTTTGGCTTCTTCTTTAGGAAGTAAATATTTCAAAAACTGTCTGTCTAAGGTTTGATTGATAATTCCAGCAAGACCAGCAATCATTACCGGCCAAGAATAATTCATGATTCTTTTCCAAAGCTTAAAATCAAACTTACGGAAACTAAAGTTCACAAATTCTTTTCCTACTATAGCCAATGTGATGATACTTTGCACTAAGTTAGCGATAAAAACATATCCGACACCAATTTCCGGGTCATATTTCAACCCGAAGATTCCATTGGGATATTTTGGGAGCCATTTAATGAAGAAAACTACCAGGAAATAGTAAGCCAAAGATCCGATGACTTTAGAAAGCATATATTGAACAGGCTTTCCTTCCAGTCGTAAAACAGCGGAAGGGATGGTCGAGAATGCATCAAAAGATAGAATGAAAAGAAAAATTACCAGATAATTAACCTGGTCTGGGGTTTCAAAAGCATTCGCAAGATCCTGTCGGAAAACATACCCTAAAAGAAGATAGATAAATCCGGTTCCTAAAACGCTTAAAGCACATGTTGAAATCAGGGTTTTCTTATCAATATCTCCTTCCTGTGCAAAACGGAAGAAAGAAGTTTCCATTCCGTGCGTCAGAAAAACGGTAATCACTCCGGCAATTGAATACCAGTCTACAAAAGGTGAAGAAGCAGAAGGTCCGAAAGCTTTAGTTACGATTGGTGCAATCAGAAATGGAAAAATTCTTACCAATACAGAGCTTAATCCATATACAGCGGTTTGTCCAAATAGTTTCTTATACAAGTCTAAGTTTTTAAAATGCAAATGTAAATATTAGAATTCACAATTTTCTGATTGATGATTAAAAATCACTTTGGAATATATTAAATTTGTGCAATCTAATCAATCTTATAAAAGTCTCTAATGAAAATTCTTATAAAAAATGCACAAATCGTTAACGAAGGAAAAATTATTGAAAGCGATATTCTTATCGAAAACGATTTGATTTCTAAAATAGATTCTAATATTTCTGAAGAAGCAGATCAGATAATTCACGCTTCAGGAAAGTATCTTTTGCCAGGAGTTATTGATGATCAGGTACATTTTCGTGAACCGGGCTTGACGCATAAAGGAGATATTGAAAGTGAATCCAGGGCGGCAATTGCGGGAGGAACGACCAGCTTTATTGACCAGCCGAATACTGTTCCGAATGCGGTAACTCAGGAATTGCTGGCTGATAAATATGAAATTGCTTCTCAAAAATCATTTGCTAATTACGGTTTTATGATGGGGGGAACCAATGATAATCTTGAAGAAGTTTTAAAAACCAATCCCAGAAATGTTCCCGGAATCAAATTGTTTCTAGGGTCATCTACAGGAAATATGCTGGTTGACAATCCGGAAACCCTGGAGAATATTTTCAGTAATACCAAAATGCTGATTGCTGTTCATTGCGAAGATGAAGCTACGATCAGAGCCAATACCCAAAAATATCTGGATGAATACGGTGAAGATATTCCTGTGAAGTTTCATCATCTGATCAGAAGTGAGGAAGCCTGCTATAAATCTTCTTCAAAAGCTATTGAATTGGCAAAGAAAACCGGAGCCAGACTTCACGTTTTCCATTTGTCAACAGCAATTGAAACGGAACTTTTCCGAAATGATATTCCTTTAAAAGATAAAAAAATTACTGCTGAAGTTTGTGTTCATCATTTGACTTTTATCAATGAAGATTATGAAACCAGAGGAGGATTAATCAAATGGAATCCGGCGGTAAAAACTCAGAAGGACAAAGACGGGCTTTGGGAAGCATTGTTGGATGACAGAATTGATGTAATCGCAACAGATCACGCACCTCACACCTGGGAAGAGAAACAGAATGTGTATACAAAGTGTCCTTCGGGAGCACCTTTGGTACAACATTCTTTGGTAGTGATGCTGGAAAATTACAGAAACGGAAAAATTTCTTTGGAAAGAATCGTTGAAAAAATGGCTCACAATCCTGCAATTCTGTTCAGAATTGAAAAGAGAGGTTTCATCAGAGAAGGTTATAAAGCTGATTTGGTTCTGGTAGATTTAAATGAAAACTGGACGGTGGAAAAAGATAATATTCTTTATAAATGTGGATGGAGTCCTCTGGAAGGAATGAATTTCCATTCTAAAGTGACCCACACTTTTGTTAATGGAAACCTGGTTTACGAAAACGGGGAAATAAACGAACAAAAATTCGGAGAGCGCTTGCTTTTTGAAGTTCAGGACTAAAATAAAAAAGCCTTTTCAAATTTTTGAAAAGGCTTTTTTTCTAACATCTTTCAAAAAAAAATTAATCGATTGTAATATTGTCAATTGCTTTTTCTAAAGAAGTTTCCATAATTCCGGGAATTGCTAAACCTTCTGCACGGAAAACGCTAACATCGGTCACTCCATAGAAACCAAAAATGTTTTTGACATAAGGCACGTTGGAATCATATATCTGAGAAGGACCTTCCGAATAAATATTTCCGGATGTGAAAGCAATGTATAATTTCTTATCATTTAATAGGCCTTTTGGTCCGTTTTCATCATATTTAAAGGTATATCCTGCTCTTGAAGTGAAGTCAAAATATGCTTTAATTGTTGTAGGAACCGAAAAATTGTACATTGGAGAATCAATAACGATAATATCTGCTTCCTGTAATTCTGAAATCAAACCTATTGAATATTCATTGATTTCTGCCTGTTCAGGAGAATGACTTTCAGCAGGGGAGAAGAAAGTATTGATATGTTTTTCTTCTAAAACCGGGACTAAATGTTTTGTCAGATCACGTTCTTTTACAACAGCATCCGGATATTTTTCCTGGATTCTTTTTACGACCGCATTTCCTAATTTTCTGCTTGCAGATATTTCAACTCTTGGGCTTGAAATAATGTGAAGTATGTTTTTCATTGTTTTTAATTAAAATTTCTAAAGCAAAATTATGTACATTTGCTTATCAAAAGTTAGTAGTAAACAAAAGGTTAGTAGTAACCTTTTAGTTAGTTTAAAAAACTAAACATATGGAAAATACAGCTATTTTAGAAGAACCCATAACGGCTCAAAAATGTTCTGAAAATCTTTCTTCAGTGGAAGATGCAATCTATGTGATTGGTGGGAAATGGAAGCTGAAAATTATTATTGTTTTGCAGGAAAGCGGTAACATAAGATTTAATGAGCTTCAAAGAAATATTCAGGGAATTTCGGCAAGGGTACTTTCTAATGAATTGAAAGATCTTGAGCTGAATGGTTTTGTAAAAAGAGTTGTACATGCCGAGCAAACGCCGGTGGTTGTAGAATACATTTCCACTGATTACAGCAGAACGCTGAAGCCGGTGATTATGGCACTTTCAGATTGGGGAAGAAAACATAAAAAAAATATAAGGGAAGATGTTTTCGAAAAATAAACAGTTTTTTAATTAAACGACTGCCTGAATTCTAAAGGAGACATATTCGTTTTCTTTTTAAAAAGAGTACTGAACGATTGTGAATGCTCAAATCCCAGTTCGTAAGCAATTTCACTTACCGATAACTCTGTTGTGGAAAGCTTTTCTTTTGCCTTACTGATCAGCTTTTCATGAATATGCTGCTGCGTGTTTTGTCCGGTGTGAATCCGTAATAGATCACTTAAATAATTCGGCGAAAGATTCATAGCTTCTGCAAGATGATGAACTGTTAAAAGTCCCTTTTCGGGAGATTCTTTATCAAAATAATTATTCAGGTACATTTCAAATTTCGTCAGGAGTTGATGGTTCCCGCTTTTGCGGGTGATGAACTGTCTTTCATAAAATCTCTTTGAATAGTTTAATAGCAGTTCGATTTGTGATAGAATAATTTCCTGAGTGTGGTGATCAATATGTTGACATTCTTTATCGATTTTATACATGATCTCAAGTAAATCATTTTCTTCATCTTCGGATAAATGCAATGCTTCATTTACTGCATATGAAAAAAAACCATAGGAAGAAATGGTCTTTGCCAAAGAATGTTTCAACAGAAAATCTTCATGAAAAATCAACAGGTATCCTGTATTTTCACAATCCATGGTTTGTAAGTCCAGGTATTGAACCTGGCTTGGAGCTGTAAAACTCAATACTCCTTTATCGTAATCGTAATGTTGCTGACCGTATTTTATTTTTCCTGTTGCATTCCGTTTCAGGGCTACACAGTAATACCGGCTCGTAAAACCTTTCCATACCTCATCTTCAATAAAAACACTTTCAGAAAGATTGATGACACTTACCATCGGATGTTTTGGCTCAGGAAGAGAAGCAGTTTGTGAAATGCTGAAATTGATTGTATAGTGTTCATTACTGTAAATTTTGAAAGAGAATTTTTGAGCTGTTTTTATAGAAACCTCATAGATTTTCAAAATCTATGAGGTTTTGATCTTAAATAGTTAAAGTTACAAATTAATAATCCAATAATCCCATACTGAATTCATCATAAGGAGCACCAGTATCCGTTCCCAACGGAACAATGCTTTCAAGCTTTTGAATTTCGGTCTCTGATAATTTAATTTTCGAAGCCTCAATATTCTGTTCCAGATATCTTCTGCGTTTTGTTCCAGGGATAGGTAGGATTCCTTTACTGATGATCCAGGCCAGAGCCAATTGTGATGAGGTAATGTTTTTTTCTTTAGCAAGGTTTTCAATGGCTTCTACTAGCTCAATGTTTTTATGGAAATATTGCTCCTGGAAACGAGGGATTCCTCTTCTGAAATCATTGGCCGGCAAATCATCAATCGTTTTAATATTCCCGGATAGAAATCCTCTTCCCAAAGGAGAATAGGCGACAAAACCAATTCCCAATTCATTCAAAGTTTTAATCACTCCTTTTTCTTCAGCCGTCCTTTCAAACAAAGAATATTCACTTTGGACCGCAGAAACCGGGTGAACGGCGTGCGCTCTCTTTACAGTTTCAGAAGATACTTCTGATAAACCAATATAACCCACTTTCCCTTCTTTTACCAGATCGCTCATTGCTCCTACGGTTTCTTCGACAGGCGTGTTTTTATCGAGACGATGCATATAGTAAAGATCAATGTAATCTGTCTTCAGATTTTTAAGTGAGCGTTCAACCGATTTTTTTACGTAATCTTTAGTTCCTTTGATCTTCCAGGTTATCTGGTCGTTGTCATCAATCTCCCAACCGAATTTTGTGGCAATTATATATTGGTCACGACTTCCTTCAATAGCTTTTGCTATCAACTGTTCATTTTTAAAAGGCCCATATAAATCTGCCGTATCCAAAAAATTTCCACCCAGTTCCAAAGAACGGTGAATAGTGGCAATGGCTTCCTGCTCATCACTTTTACCATACATATCTGCATCGCCAAAACCTGTCATTCCCATACATCCCAAACCAATATTCGGAACGATTAATCCCTGACTTCCTAATTTTACCTGATTTAATTTCATATCGTTACATTTTATTGATACAAAATTCAGCAGAAATTAAAAACCGGATGTATGCAAAATGATGATTGTCGTATGCAAATTACGGATTGTGAATTTTCTCTTAATTGTTGTCGAAGATCTGCGTAATCGGCCAAATCTGCGAGAGATAAAATTATGGATGAAGATTCAGAATGACAAACTGTAACACAATTATCTGTGAAGATCTGTAAAATCCGTGGGAGACTAAAAAAAAGATTCTTCACATCACTTTCACTTCATTCAGAATGGCAACAGCCGATTTATTTTCTTGGTTTGGAACCCATATAAAAGCTCAGTTTTCCGCCATTCATAATATCAGAATGTTTTAAGGTGAAATTCCTGATCTCTTTTCTGTTTAAAAGAACTTTCTGAACATATACATTTTTCGGATTTTGATCAATGGCTTCAATTTCAAAAGTTTTTCCATTTTCAAGATTTAAAACTGCGTGATCCACCGCAGGACTTCCGATGGAATAATCTTCAGAACCGGGAGCTACAGGATAAAAGCCCAACGAACTCAAAATGTACCAAGCGCTCATTTGTCCCGTATCATCATTTCCTCCCAATCCATCGGGAGTTGCTTTATACTGCATTTCCAGGATATGACGAACCTGCGCCTGTGTTTTCCAGGGTTGTCCTGCCCAGTTGTAAAGATAGGCAACATGATGTGCCGGTTCATTTCCGTGGACATATCCACCGATAATCCCTTCTCTTGTAATATCTTCCGTATCAGCGAAAAACTCGTCAGGTAAATGCATGGTGAACAATTCGTCTAATTTTGAAGCGAATTTTTTCTTTCCACCCATTAAAGCAATAAGCTCATCCGGATTTTGAGGAACGAAGAAGCTGTAGTTCCATGAATTTCCTTCAATGAAACCTTGTCCGTGAGTACTTAATGCATTAAAGTCTTTCTTAAAGCTTCCGTCTGCTGAACGAGGACGCATAAATCCAATTGTTGTATCAAAATTGTTTTTCCAGTTTTCAGAACGCTTAATGAATTGATTGTAAATTTCTGTTTCGCCCAAATGTTTTGCTAGTTGAGCAATTGCCCAATCGTCATAAGCATATTCCAGTGTGTTGGAAACCGAAGTGCCGTTTTTCTCTGCAGGAATATATCCCAGATCAATATATTGCCCGATTCCTTCATAGTCTCGTTTGTTTGCCGTTGCAACACAGGCTTTCAGTGCTTCTTTGGCATCACCGTTATAATTCCCTTTAATAATAGCATCTGCAACTACACTTACACTATGATAGCCGCTCATACACCAATTGTCATTTGCATAATGTGACCAGATCGGAAGCATTTTCATTGAAAACTGATCATAATGAGCCATCATCGATTTCAACATATCACCGTTTCTTTTTGGCTGAATGATGTTAAAAAATGGATGAAGCGCACGATACGTATCCCAAAGAGAGAAGGTTGTATAATTTGTGAAGTTTTCTGCTTTATGAGTACTCTGGTCCAATCCTTTATATTCTCCGTTTACATCATTATAAGTGGTCGGATTGATAAAAGTATGGTACATTGCGGTATAAAAGTTCGTTTTCTCTGCTTCAGAACCTTTAATGACGATTTTATTTAACTCCTTATTCCAGTATTCCTGAGTTTGGGCTTTTATCTGATCAAAAGATAGGCTTCCAACTTCTTTTTCCAAATTTTCAAGTGCATTGACTTGACTCACAGGGGAAATTGCCAGCTTTACTTCGATTGCTTCATTTTCATTCGTATCAAAATCAAAATACATTTTCAGGTTTTTTCCTGCGATTTCCGGAAAGTTTTTAGTCTGATCGAATTTTCTCCAGAAACCATTATATACTTGTTTTCCGTCATAGTTTTTCTGTCCGTATGACTTGAACGGCTTTGAGAATTTCATCGCAAAATAAACCGTTCTTGTTCTCGCCCAACCATTGGTTTGTCGGTATCCGGTAATGGTATTCCCGTTTTCTACACGAACATAAGTCCAGACGTTTTTGCCATCATAATTGTAAATTCCGGCCATCAGATCCAGAATAATATGTGCCTGATCAGATTTCGGGAAAGTATATCGGTGAATTCCGACTCTTGTTGTTGCTGTTAATTCCGCTAAAATATTGTGATCATCAAGCCTTACCTTATAATATCCAGCTTCTGCGGTTTCATTTTGATGTGAAAACCTGCTCCTGTAGCCACTTTCAGGGCGAGTTGCTGTTCCCGGATTTAATTGTAATTTTCCAACAGTAGGCATTATCAAAAAATCTCCAAGATCAGAATGTCCAGTTCCGCTAAAGTGTGTGGAACTAAAACCTACAATTGTTTTGTCTTCATAACGGTATCCTGCACAATATTTATAAACTTCACCATTATATTTTCCGTTTAACTCGTAAGAAATCGTATCTGTTTCCGGGCTTAGCTGAACGGCTCCAAAAGGCGCCGTTGCTCCGGGATAAGTATGACCCATTTTTTCTGTTCCTATTAATGGATTAACATATTGATAGAGTTTTTCGAATTTTTGAGCTTTAATGCTTGAACTAAAAAATAAAAGAAGTAGAAACAAAGTAATTCCCGGTCTTTTCATATGGAGATTTTTGAAAAGTAAATGTATATAAAACTTGTTGATTATTTTTCTGAAAAACGGAAACCTATCCCGTGGATATTTTCAATTATAATATTATTTTCCTGAGTGAAAATCTTCCTTAATCTTGAAATAAAAACATCAAGGCTTCGTCCCATAAAATAATCGTCATCACCCCAAATGGCTTTCAATATCTCCTGTCTTTTCAGGACTGTGTTTTTATTGCGAATAAAATATAACAGGAGCTCGGCCTCTCTTTGGGTAAGAGTTATCGTATTTTCCTGATTTTGCAGCGTGTAGTTTTTAGGATCAAAGTTAAATTTTCCGACTTTATATTTCTGTGAAGAGGATTCTGTTTTTTTAGAACGTTTGAGGAACACTTCAATCTTCAGGATCAATTCTTCAATACTGAAAGGCTTTACCAAATAATCATCCGCACCTATTTTTAATCCTTTAATCCTGTCTTCCTTTAAAGCTTTGGCAGAAATAAAAATGATGGGAATTTCAGAATTTTCTTCACGGATATATTGTGCCAGTTCAAAGCCGTTCATTTCAGGCATCATGATGTCTAAAAGGCAAATATCGAAACTCTCATTATTAAATGCTTCCAGCGCAGATTTCCCGTCCGGATACCAGCAAATATCATAATAACTTTCCAGGCTGTCCTGAACGAGAAAAGCTATGGTGTTGTCGTCTTCAGCATATAAAATTTTAGATTTCTCCATGAATTGCACTTTAATATTTTAAAAGGGTAAAAACAGGGTGATGGTAATTCCTTTATCACTGTTATTTTCAACTGAAATTTTCCAGTTATGTTGCTGAACAACTTTTTTTACATAAAATAATCCTAGTCCAAAGCCATTCACCTCATCACTTTTACAGGTATTTACTCTATAAAACTTATCAAAAATATGAGGAATATTTTTAGCGGGAATTCCTATTCCATTGTCTTTAAACTTTAAATATAAGCCTTTTGAATCTTTAAATGAAGAAATGGTAATAATTGGTATGGTTTCGCAATATTTAATAGAATTGTCTAAAATATTGTAAATGATATTGCTAAAATGAAATTCATCGGCTATAACCGAGGTATCACTGTCAATATTGATTTCAATGGAAATGTTTTCATTCTTTTGTTTTACGGTATCTGCAATTTCCTGAATAAAAGGAAGCAGAATAATTCTCTGAGGTTTTAATGACAATCCTGAAGCATCATTTTTGGCAATATTCAGTATTTTTTCAATATGACTGTTAAGCTTATGACTTTGATCGGTAATAATGGAAGTGTAAGTCTGCAGTTTTGAATTTTCTTTTACCTGATCTTGTTTTGTCAACGCTTCAGAAGCCAAAAGGATAGATGAAAGAGGGGTCTTAAATTCATGCGTCATATTATTGATGAAATCTCTCTGTAGTTCTGAAAACTTTTTCTGCTGAATAATCGTGTAAATTGAATATACATACACTAGAAGAATAATGATCAAGGCGAATGTAAGCAGATACCAAAACCTCAGTGAACTGATCAGGTATGTTGTTTTGTCCGGAAAACGGATAGAAAAATAATAGACCAGGTTTTTATGTTTCGGAAACTGGATCACCTTATAGTTTGGGCTTTCCTGATGTGAGGAAACAAATTTTCCATAGATCATCTTATCGCTATGACAATTGTATAGAGCATATACGTAATTGGTATTGATCTGAAAACGGGTAAATTCTGTTTTTAAATAATGTTCTAAAACTGCCGGATGAAATTCATTATTAATATTAACCACATAATAATCATTAGAAATATTCTGAACAGGGTTTTCGGCAAAAGAAGTTTTTCCTCCAGACAGTTTTTCTACAACTTCCAGTAAGGCAATATTTACTTTTTGGTTGAATTTCTGATCTTCTAAATTATAAGCTTGGCGGGTCCACAGGAGCTGGGCTATCAAAATTCCGATAATAGCTACAAACCCGAGAGTTATAATAATATTAAGTCTTTTTATTTCCATTTACAGAAACAATATTATCCAAAAATATCTATTAATTTTTTATCGTTAACAACTTATTAACAAATGTTTGATATCGATTAACAACTTGTATTCAAATTCATCTTACATTTGCTTTATCGAAAGAGATAATCATCAGCTTTTTATAATTATTAAAATTTATACTCATGAAAAATTTAAAAATTACAGCACTTTTAGCTGTTTTAGCATGCTCTCCTTTTTATGCAAACGTACTTCCGACTGACAATTCACCAGTTGTAAGAGTGCTTGCAGATGCTATTAAATGGAAATCAGAATCTATCGACGTTGGAAATATTCCTCAAGGAAAACCAAAAGTAATCAGATTTGAATTTACTAACACGTCTAACAAGCCTATCATTATTGAAAATGTAGCGCCGTCTTGCGGATGTACAACTGCTGATTACACAAAAACTCCAATCCTTCCTGGAAAAAAAGGTTTTGTTGAGGCGAGCTACAATGCAGCGAACGTTGGTGCATTTATAAAAACGGTAAACGTTACAACAAGTGACAGCAAAACTCCAAAAACACTTTCTTTCAAAGGAACTGTAGTGGCTTCTTAATTAATTTAATCTTGTTCAATATAAAACGGTCTGATATTATTTATCAGGCTGTTTTTATTTTTATCCGTATTGATTTAAAAACAATTATTTGCTGCATTATTTCTTGATATATTTTAAAGGCTGGCGTTTCAATATTTATTATTTTTAAGAAAAAATAAAACGTATGAATCTTTATACACAACCAATGCTGCGTGAAGAAGCGCTGAAAGATAAAGTAGCCATCGTCACGGGAGGCGGAAGCGGTCTTGGAAAAGCAATGACCAGATATTTCCTTCAACTGGGTGCAAAAGTAGTGATCACTTCAAGAAATTTAGAAAAGCTACAAGGAACAGCTAAAGAGTTGGAAGAAGAAACCGGAGGAAAAGTTCTTTGTGTTGTCTGCGACGTGAGAAACTGGGATGAGGTAGAAGCCATGAAAGAAGCTACTCTGAAAGAGTTCGGAAAAATTGACATTTTACTGAATAATGCAGCGGGAAATTTTATCTCTCCAACTGAAAGGCTAACCCACTCTGCATTCGATTCTATTTTAGATATTGTTTTAAAAGGAACAAAAAACTGTACCCTTTCTATCGGGAAACATTGGATAGATTCAAAATCTCCGGGTACGGTTTTGAATATTGTGACGACTTATTCCTGGACGGGGTCTGCATATGTTGTTCCTTCAGCCTGTGCAAAAGCGGGAGTTTTGGCAATGACGAGATCTTTGGCAGTAGAATGGGCAAAATATGGAATCCGTTTTAATGCAATTGCTCCGGGACCTTTCCCTACAAAAGGTGCGTGGGACAGATTGCTCCCGGGAGATCTGCAGGAAAAATTCGATATGAAGAAAAAAGTTCCGTTGAGAAGAGTGGGAGAACATCAGGAGCTGGCCAATTTAGCAGCTTATTTAGTATCTGACTATTCTGCTTATATGAATGGGGAAGTAGTGACTATTGATGGAGGAGAATGGCTACAGGGAGCGGGTGAATTCAACATGCTTGAAGATATTCCCCAGGAAATGTGGGATGCTTTAGAAGCAATGATCAAGGCTAAAAAATCAAATTGATTAAAAAGTGATATTAATTTCCCGGATCTGTAACGATTCCGGGATTTTTTTTACCTATTATGAAAAGAATTTCAATGAACTTTAAACTTCCAACTCTTATTTCTGCCGTTGCTGTTGCTCTTTTTGGGCAACTAACGTATGCTCAGGAATCACCAAAATATGATTATGTAGAAGTATTTAAGCCATTTTTCTATCCACAAACCGGTACTGAAACCAGATCGGCAAGCGGGCAACCGGGACATGCATATTGGCAAAACTCTGCAGATTATCATTTGAATGTAAGCCTTAATGAAACTAAAAATGAAATCTCCGGAACCGCAGAGATTACTTATACCAATAACAGTCCGGATAGGATGGGGTTTTTATGGCTGCAGCTGGATCAGAATTTATTTGAAAAAAAATCAAGAGGAAATGCCGTAGTACCTATGTCGGGAAGCAGAAATGGTGCTCATGGTGAGGAATTTGACGGAGGTTACAAAATAAAATCGGTGAAATATAACGGGAAAGACGTAAAATATACCATTACAGATACCAGAATGCAGATTGATCTTCCTGAAGAGCTTAAATCTAACGGCGGTGTTGCAAAACTTAAAATTGAATACTCTTTCCTCTCTCCAAAATACGGATCCGACAGAATGGGAATACAGGATACCAAGAATGGAAAAATCTTTACGATGGCGCAGTGGTACCCAAGAATGTGTGTATATGATGATGTTTTAGGATGGAATACGATGCCTTATCTCGGAGCTTCTGAATTCTATCTGGAATATGGGAACATTACCGCGAATATCACCGTTCCGGCCAATCAATATGTGGTTGCTTCAGGAGAACTGCTTAATGCAAAAGAAGTCTATACAAAAGAAGAAAATAAACGATGGGAAGAAGCCAGAAATAACGATAAAACAATAATGATTCGCCCGGAATCTGAATTGGGTAAAAATCAGGCAACCGGAACAAAAACTTGGAAGTTTAGAATTAATCAGGCAAGAGATTTTGCATGGGCGTCTTCTGCTGCATTTATCGTAGACGCAGCAAAAATTAATCTCCCAAGCGGTAAAAAATCTTTAGCGATTTCAGCCTATCCTGCAGAAAGTGCCGGAGAAAAAGCATGGGGAAGATCAACAGAATATACAAAGGCAGCAATCGAACATTATTCAGCGAAATGGTATGAATATACGTATCCTGCGGCCACAAATGTTGCCGGTAATGAAGGGGGAATGGAATATCCCGGAATTGTTTTTTGCCATATGAACTCTAAAGGAGGTGATCTTTGGGGCGTTACTGATCATGAGTTCGGGCACAACTGGTTCCCAATGATTGTAGGTTCCAATGAAAGATTATTTGCCTGGATGGATGAAGGTTTCAATACTTTTATCAACGAACTTTCAACAGAGGCGTTCAATAAAGGTGAATATTATGAGAAGAAAAATATTGCCCAAATGGGAGGCTTCCTGATGAACGATAACTTTGAGCCCATCATGGTGGGACCGGATAATATGAAAGAAAGAAGCATCGGGGTTTTAGCGTATTATAAACCGGGGCTTGGACTGGAAGTTTTAAGAAATTCGATTTTAGGACCTGCGAAATTCGATAAGGCATTCAGAATGTATATCGACCGTTGGGCTTTCAAGCATCCTACTCCTTGGGATTTCTTCCACACGATGGAGAATGTTTCCGGAGAAGAGCTTAACTGGTTCTGGAGAGGCTGGTTTATCAATAAATGGAAAATCGACCAGTATGTAAAAAATGTGAAGTATGTAAACGGAGACTTTAAAAACGGAGCGCAGATTACCGTTGAAAACCTGGGGCAATTACCGATGCCGACAACCGTTCAGGTGAAATTTAAAGATGGTACGGAACAAATCGTAAAATTACCGATAGAAGTCTGGAAACGGAATACGGAATGGACCTTTAAAATCGATTCGACAAAAGAAATAGCTCAGGTAAAACTGGATCCTAATTCTCAGATTCCAGATGTGAATCCTAAAAATAACAGCTGGAGTTCTGACGATCAGCCTTCCAAGTAAAAAGTTATTAAAAAAAGGTTCAAAGGAATTTAATTTACTAAAAAGAAATAATTCAGATATTTAAACTCCGGAATATATTCCGGAGTTTTTTGTTTTCAATAATAAATCGGCATTCATTGCTTCTTTATGAGACATATGTTTTATTTTTGTTTAACTTTTTAATTAAGAATAATGAAATTTAAATTTTCAGGGCTATTGGTATTACTTTTTATCCTCAATTTTTCTCAGGATCTGAAAGTAATGAGTTTCAACATCAGACTTCAGGTAGAATCGGATAAAGATAATGCCTGGACACAGAGGAAACAGGATGCAATCGACTTATTAAGCTATTATCATCCGGATTATTTCGGAGTTCAGGAAGCGCTTCCGGAACAAATGAAAGATATTAAGAACGGATTAAAAAACTATGATTATGTAGGAGTGGGAAGAGATGACGGAAAAGAAAAAGGAGAGTTTTCTGCTATTTTTTATGATACCAGCAGACTTCAGGTTTTAAATTCAGGAACATTCTGGTTGTCTGAAACTCCTGAAAAGCCCTCAAAGGGTTGGGATGCCGCTTACAACAGGGTTTGTACGTATGCTGTTTTCAAAGATAAAAAGTCTAAAAAAGAATTTATGGCGCTCAATCTTCACTTCGATCATATCGGAAATGTGGCAAGAGTGAAATCTGCGGATTTAATTTTAAAGAAGATCAAAGAAATTAATCCTAAAAATTTACCGGTAACCTTAAGTGGTGATTTCAACTTAACTGATGATACGGAACCTATTAAAATACTTTCTCAGAATTTAACAGACTCTTTCTTTCATTCTGAAACCAAGCATTATGGGCCTGTTGGAACATTTACCGGATTTAATGTAAATGAAGTTCCAAAAGAAAGAATCGACTATATCTTTGTCAAAGGATTCAAAATAAAATCTCACAGACATATCAATGACAAAAGAGAAAACCTGCTGTATCCATCGGATCACTTTCCGGTGTTGGTAGATCTTTCTTTCTAATAAGATTAGTTTGTCGGAAAATCTATTTCAAATCCAATTCCTCTCAGGGATTGGATTTTGATTTCAGGATCGTTGATAAAATATTTTCTTAATCTGCTGATAAAAACATCAAGGCTTCTTCCCGTAAAATAATCATTGGTTTCCCACAGATTGTTCAAAATATCATCCCTCTTTATCGTTTTTTGATTGTGTTTCAACAAATAAAGCAAAAGTTGCTGTTCGCGTATTGTTAAACGAATATTTCCGTCCTGATGAGAGAGCAGAAGTTTTTCCGTATCTAAAAAATAGTTTCCGATCTTTATCTGCGTTTCTGTGGTTGCGGGTAAAGTTCTTTTAAGAATGTTCTTAATTCTCAAAATAAGCTCTTCAGGATCGCAGGGTTTGGAAATATAGTCGTCGGCTCCAATTTTTAAGCCTGTTAACCGGTCAATTTTTTGATTTTTTGCCGTTAAAAACAGGATAGGAAAGTCAGGTTTCTCCTTTAAAATCATTTTAGCTAATGAAAAGCCGTCAATATGGGGCATCATAATATCCAAAATTCCAATATGAAAAGAAAAATCAGATTTTAAAATCTCTGTAATATCTTGAGGATTCTGAAACCAAACGACTTCAAAATCCTCCAGTTCCAGATACTGCTTCAGGATCATTCCAAAATCGGAATCGTCTTCTGCTAAAAGGATCTTAATTTTCATAGGGTAGATTTATTTTAAAGAGAGTGCCTTCTTTGGGCTGAGAAATTACTTCAATCTTTCCTTTGTACTGATCGATAATTTTTTTCACAAAATACAGCCCCAATCCCAATCCTTTCGTATTATGGATGTTGTTGGACTGGATTCTGTAGAACTTTTCGAAGATATTTTTCAGCTCTTTCTTTTCTATACCTTCTCCATTATCAGAAATTTCTATCATAAGATTCTCATGAAGATCCGCAATATTGACCTTTACTAAAGAAGCTCCGTATTTTACACTGTTTTCACAAAGATTTTTAATGATGGTTTCCAGAAGGCTCTTATCAAATGGAAGCTCTTTGGTAACGTTGATTTCAGAAGCAAAGGTAATCTCAGGATAAGTAAAGGCTAAATCCTGGATAAAAAAAGCCCAGTCTTCAGGTTTAATAAAAAGGATTTCTCCGTATTCATCTTTGTGGAGCTGCTTCATAAGACTTTCGAGGCGGCTGATCTGCCGGTCGATCAAAGGAAGGGTTTCAGGATTCCAGTCTTTTTTTAAAGCTTTTGCTGCAATTTTCAACGTAGCGATAGGTGTTTTAAATTCATGCGAAATATTATCTACAACAGTATGAAGAACTTCTACCTGTTTCTGTTGTTTGATTAAATTCCTGACCGTAAAAATAAAGAGAGCTAAAACACTTGCAAGCAGTAAAAAACAGCATGAAAACAGCAAAATAAGCTCTTTAAATATGATAGTTTTAATATTTAAAATTTCAAATTCTGTAATGCTTTCAACAATAAAAGAATCTCTTTTGTTCAATTCGCCATCTGTAGTAGATGTTGAAGAGGTCTCCCATTTTCCCGAACTTGAAATCCCGGTTTTTTTTAATTTATTCTTTGTTTCATATAAAACAACAGGCTTATCGATGAGAGGAGTTTTGTCAGGAAGAGAAAGGATAGAAGTATATTGAATTTTGGCAGCAATTTTATAACCTTCCTTTTTAAAATGGTTGTCTATATAATTGCTTATTTGAGCTTCTGTATTTCTTTTATTTTGCTCAAAATATCCCAGAAATTCTTCTTTGCTGATTTTTTTGTTGCGGTATTTAATGAAGATTTTCTGCAGATCGTCTTCTAGGGAAACATTTTTTGCGTTGCTTATTTCTTCCAGTTTATCGGTATAGTTGGTTAAGCCCTGATGAACAGTTCTGTAAATATCCCGTTCTTTTACCAGGTAAGTTTTATACATGAAGTATACCTGAATCCCCAACAGCAGGAGAAAAAGGAAGGCAAACAGCAAAATAAGATATTTACTTTTGGAGATCATCAAAACAAAGATAAAAATTTAGTCTTTCCCTAATGCACATTAACCCGCCATTAACCTTCTGTTAACCGAAATTGTTGAAGACAATATGGAATTTTGCTGCATAATAATTCCGAAAAAATTAAATTATGTATAAATTAATTGTATTGCTGTGTTTCCCGATATTACTGTTTTCCCAGCAACAAAGAATTGAAGGAACAGTTTCAAATGCCGAACAGAAAAAGCTTTCCTTCGTAACTGTAGAAGTGTATGATTCTCAAAATAAATTGGTAAAAACGCTGAATACCGATACTCATGGAATTTTTATATTGGAAGGAATTTCCGAAAATCCAATAAAAATAAGAGTTAAAAACTCTGAATACGAATATTTCGAAAAGAGTTTTGATACAGAAAAACAACAAATTATTGATATTGTTTTAAAAAGCAATCATAAAGATATTGAAGAGGTTACGGTAACGAAAAAGAAACCTGTAGTGAAGAGAAAGGTTGATAGGTTAGAATTCAATGTGGAAAACAGCAATATTTCTTCGCTCAATGCCTGGGAAATCCTGAAAAAAACACCAAATGTAACCATAAATAATGATGTTTTGAGCGTTAAAGGAAGTACGGGAATTTTAGTTACGATCAATGATAAAAAAATAATGCTGACTGGAGATGAATTGAAAAACCTGCTTGAAAACACTCAGGGAGATGAGGTGAAATCTGTTGAAGTCATCACCAATCCACCGGCAAAGTACGAAGCACAGGGAAGCGCTGTTCTGAATATTGTAATGAAGAAAAATAAGATTGAAGGATACCGTGGTGTAATCTCTTCAAAATATGTTCAGACACAATATGCAAAAGGAAATATGGGAATTTCTCAGTTTTATAAGAAAGATAAACTTTCTGTGATGGGAAGTTATTACAGAGGAGCGGGAACATATTTCAGGGAAGGAACAGATTACGTGAATTATCAGGAAGACCAGACAAGATGGATCAGTACCATGAACAGAAAGGATAAAAATAATAATCAGAATACGGTTAATTTTAATATTGAATATGAAGCAGACAGTCTAACGAATATAAGCTTAAATTATTCAGGATATTTCAGCCCGAAATCCTTCGGAACGTATCATGTTCCTACTCTGATTTATAATAATCAGGATATAGCGGAATCCAATTATCTTACCATTAATGATCATCATTCCCGAAGCATCAACAATTCATTAAGCTTTCAGGTAGACAGAAAATTAAATAAAAACAGCAGTCTTAGCTGGATTAATTATTTTACCGGAAATAACTCCCGGAAATATCAGAATGTACTGACGTATCTTGATTTTGTTAATCAGACGCCGGAAGAAAGAAATTTTTTGACGAATAATAAAAGTAATATTCAGCTTTATTCCACGCAGCTTGATTATCAGTGGAAAAAGGATAAATTCGAGTTGGAATCTGGAGTGAAGTACAGTTTTGTAAAAACAAACAGCCAATTGGATTTTTCAGACAATGAAAACGGGCAATTTGAATACAGACCTGAAAAAAGCAATGTTTTTGATTACAAAGAACAAAATTTTGCCCTTTATTCTTCTCTGGCCTACAACCTTGATAAATGGAGTTTTAAAGGCGGACTTCGTGCGGAAATGACAGATCTGGAAGGCGTTGTATCGGAGCCCCATGAAATCAATAAAAATAATTACTGGAGTTTGTTTCCGACAGCATATGTACAATATACGACTGAAAATAAACAGGAATTCGGATTTTCGTATGGAAAAAGAATCAGCAGACCTTCCTATTCGTGGCTCAATCCTGCAAAATCTTATTATAATCTGTTCTCTTATTTTCAGGGAGATCCTAAACTGAAAGCAACCATTGTCCATAATCTCAACCTCACCTATTCATGGAAAGAATGGAATGTAGATCTTTATTATAGAAAAGAGCTGTATCCGTCAATGGAAATCTCTTTTCAGGAACCAAGTTCAAATAATCTGATTTACTATTTTACCAATATTGAAAAAGGTCAGGCTTATGGATTGAGTGTATATAAAAATTTTCAGATCAAGCCTTGGTGGAATCTGGTTCTTTCAGAGAATCTGGAGCATAATGAGAATTATTTTAAAGGAGTGGATGATATTCTTTATAAGAATAAAGTCTGGAATTGGGTTTCCAATATTTCTACCTCTTTTACCTTAGATAAAAACAATGATTGGAAAATGGAAGTGGGACACAATTACTATTCTCCGGGAATACAGGGAACATTCAGGATTTCGGAATGCTGGTCTGCCTATTTTGTGATGAGCCGGAAGTTCTTCAATAAAAGATTGGAAGCAAGTTTTGTATTTAATGATATTTTCAGAACAATGGAGCAGAAAATAAGCACTAAATATGCGAATCAGGATAATTACTTTTTGGATTATCAGGATACGCAGGGCTTTACATTTTCTTTAAAATTCAATTTCGGAAACCAGTCTGTGAAAAATGTCAAGACCATCAAGAAAACGGATGAACAGGACCGATTGTAAAATTTAAAAATACAATTATTTTTTCGTTAAATATTTTCTATGCTTGAACGAATACGCTTTCTGTTCCACATTTTCCTTAATTTTGCCACGAATAAATAAAAAAATTGAGATAATGAAACAGTTTCTTTCGGGGCTATTGATGATTGTTACCTTGCAGCAGGTTTCTGCTCAGGAGCTTTATATGCCGAGAAATATAAAGAAGGCGTATGAAAATGGTACAAGAAGTATGTCGGGAGCACCGGGAAAAAACTATTGGCAAAATAAAGGAGTTTACAATGTTGAGGTAAAAGTGGATGGCACAACGAAAATAGTTTCCGGAAAAGAAACTATTGTTTATAGCAATAACAGTCCGAATGACCTGAATGAATTGGCAATAAGATTTGTAAATAACTTACACAAACCCCAGTCGCCGAGATCGGGATTTGTTTCCAAAGACTTTTTATCATCGGGATTAGACATCAAATCATTTACTGTAAATGGTGAAAAATACAACATCAATAGTGATGATTGGGGAACGGTAGAAAAAGTAAAGCTGAATTCTGTTTTAAAGTCAAAGTCAAAAGCTGAGATCAAAATAGAGTGGGAATATCCTCTTTCTGTTCAGAGCGGAAGAGAAGGGCAAATAGATCCTGAAACATTTTATGTGGCTTATTCTTTTCCTAGAGTTTCTGTGTATGATGATTACAACGGATGGGATATGCTTCCGCATTCAGACAGGCAGGAATTTTATAACGATTTTAATGACTATTCGTTTGCGATTACCGCTCCCAAAAATTATGTGGTTTGGGCAACAGGAGATTTTCTTAATCCCGAATCCGTTCTTCAGCCGGAATACCTGAAAAGATATAAAACTTCTTTAAGAAGTGATAAGGTAATAAATATTGCGACCGAACAGGAAATGAAGTCTGGTAAAGTTACCAAACAGAATAAGTGGAATGTATGGAAATTTAAAGCCAGCCATATCACTGACTTTTGTTTTGCCCTGAGTAAACACTATACCTGGGATGCAGCAAGTGTACAGCTGAAAACAAAAAGAGTGAGCGTTCAGGCAGGGTATAAAAGCGGAGCCAAAGATTTTGAGCATTATGTAGACTGGATGAGATATAATCTGGATTGGTTCTCAAAAAACTGGCCGGGTGTGGAATATCCTTATAATGCAATGACTGCCATTCAGGGATATGCAGATATGGAATATCCTATGATGATCAATGATACAAGTATTCCGGATGATTTTCAGGATGCAAGATTGACGGCAGATCACGAAATTGCGCATACTTATTTCCCTTTTTATATGGGGATTAATGAAACGCGTTATGCTTATATGGATGAAGGTTGGGCAACCACTTTAGAATACCTTATCGGGATTGACGAAAACGGTGAAGCAGCAGCGCAGGAATTTTATAAAAACTTCCGTGTTAAAAGATGGATCAACGATCCTTCTTCAGAACAGGATCAGCCTATTATTACGATGAGTACACAGGTAAGCGGAGCAGGTTACGGAAATAATTCTTACGTCAAAGCTTCATTATCTTACCTGGCTTTGAAAGATTATTTGGGAGATGATTTATTTAAAAAAGCACTTCATCATTATATGAGCAACTGGAACGGAAAACATCCGATTCCATGGGATTATTTTAACTCTATGAATACCGGTTCCGGTAAGAATCTGAATTGGTTTTTTAATAACTGGTTCTACACCAATAATTATATTGATTTGAAAATAGCAGCTACGGCTCAGCAAAATAACCTGCTTTCTATCAGTGTAGATAACGTAGGTGGTTTTGCCATCCCTTTTGATACAAAAATTAAATATGAAGACGGTGATGTCGAAGCCCTTCATTTTTCGCCTTCCGTATGGGAAAAAGATCAGACAAAAACGGTTCTTACGATTCCTATCAAGAAAAAAGTAAAATCAATCAATTTAGATGGTGGACTTTTCATGGATTATACACCGGAAAATAACTCAAAGAATCTATAAATAAAAAGCCTGAGAATTTTCTCAGGCTTTTTTATGCAGGTTAATTTTTTAATATACTCTTAATCCGGCTCTTGCACCTGATGAAGCAACTACAGATTGTATTCTTGTTTTTTGTCCCGCAGAGAACATAAACATGGCAGCATCATCTACATAATCCATGTAGTTCATGAACATAACGGATCTCTGTACTCCTGTACAAGTGTTGTAAAGAGGATAAGTTGGTTTTCCGTAATTAGCTGTTGTTTGTGTAGGAGTATCATCTACCAAATCATTTCCACAATTAGCATCTCCCCAAATATGTCTTAAGTTCAGATAATGGCCTACTTCATGAGTTGCAGTTCGCCCTAAGTTAAAAGGAGAAGAAGCTCCTGTTTTACCAAAGAAAGGAGCGGCAATTACCACACCATCATTCCATAAGCCTGCAGATTCAGGGAATGTAGCATAGCCTAAAATAGTCTGGCCCTGACTTGTCATTTTGCCTACAACCCACATATTAAGATAATTGGTAGGGCTTGTTGCATCAATTCCTCCGGAAGAAGCTTTTTTCATAGCATCATTAGTTCTCCAGCTCTTTGTAGTGGTTTTTTTTCTTATTGTATTTACCAATCTGAATTTAACTTTTATATCTCCGGAACTTACTCCCTGAAATTCGCCAGGAATTTTACTGATATCAGTATTTGTAGCACTATAATCCTGATTCAGTATAGCAATTTGTTCTGCGATTCTTGCATCAGAAACATTTTCTGCCGTAGTATTGTAAACAACATTTACCACTACCGGAATTTCTACACTGCCGTCAGCAAGTACCTTTCCTAATTTTAGGTCGTTGGCAAATCTTTCGGTATTGGCTTCCAATGTTGCAAATCTTTGTCTTAATTCAGAGCTGTTTTTTAAAGCTTCCTGTCGTATTTCTTCCGAGGGACAACCTCTTCTGACTATATTGGAAGATTCTGAAGTGTTGGATAAATCTTCAGATTGATTGGTGATATTATCACTATTACAAGATGATAAAGATCCTAGCACTAGGACGCCTAATAATAATTTTTTCATATCATATATGTTTAAATTTCCATAAATGAATTTAGAACATTTGAAATTAATAAACAACAGTGATTTTAAAATTTTCGTATTAATATGTTAATATTTTTTATATAAATTTGAAGTATATGTATGTTATTTGAGCTTTTGATGCTTTGTTCTTTTTTTTTTTTTTAATTAGTCGCTTTGGAAATAAAAAACCTTTCTCTTATTTTAGAGAAAGGCTTTCTTAAGTTAAATATATAATTAAATGTGTTTGTGTAATTTAAGATTCTGCAAAACCATTTTTAATAGCATAAATAGCCAGTCCTACTCTGGTTTTCAGATCCAGTTTTTCGCAGAGCTGGTCGCGGTAGCTTTCTACTGTTCTTGGGCTGCAGCACATTTTTTCTGCAATTTCTTTGTAGCTAAGTTCGGTTACAGTATATTTTAAAAATTCTTTTTCCCTATCAGAGATTTTGATGTTTGTATCAGAGTCATGGTGGCTGTTGAGATTGGAAAGAATAATCTTTGATGCCCATTCCGGATAAAAATATCCATCCTTATCAAGTCTGGTCAATGCTTCTTCCAGATCTTTTGGGTGAGTGTTTTTCAGCAGATAGCCTTTTGCTCCGTTCTTCACCATTTTTATTACACTCTTGTCATCACCCTGCATACTTAGAGCCATTACTTTGATTTCTGGATGATTTTCCTGAAGCCATGATACCGTTTCAAATCCATCCATTATAGGCATGCTGATATCTAACAGGATGATGTCGGGAACAGGATTTTTTTCTTCGAACTTTTGAATAAGATCTTTCCCGTTTTCTGCCACATAAATAACTTCAAAGTCATTAAAATTATCAATAATTCCTTCCAAAGCTTTTGCAATAAGCACGTGGTCGTCTACAATTACTATCGTCTTTTTCATGAATGTTTTTTTAAAGTTATTTTAACCTGTGTTCCTTTATTTTTTTCGCTTTCTAGGGTAAAATCGGCACTAATAATTTTAGCTCTGTTTTTCATATTCGTAAGACCAATTCCATTGTTGAGGGTCTTTGAAGTATCAAAACCGATTCCATCGTCGGTAATTTCCAGTTCCCAAAGAAGGTCTTCGGAAGTATCTAATCGGATATAAATGTTTTTACATTGAGAATGCTTTATACTATTTTGAATAAATTCCTGAATAATTCTTAAAAGCACATTTTTATGCACAAAACTTAGATCCAATTGGTTAAAGTTATGCTCAAAAATGATTTTACACTTCTTAAACGAGTTGGTATTGTCTACTTCTTCCTGTATCAAAGTTACAATTTCCTTCTGATTGATATTGTCATCAGTTAATGTCTTTGACAAACTTCGAAGGTCCTGAAGAGATTGATTAATGATCTGAGAAACCTGTTCAATTCTTTCACTCGCTTCCGGAACCTTATTTTCATATAGCATTTGCTGAGTATAAAGACTTACCAAGGTAAGCTTTTGTCCTATATTGTCGTGCAGTTCTCTTCCGATTTGCTGCATGGTTGCCTGTTGAATTTCCAGCTGGGTGGCGAGAAGCTCTTTCTGATGAATTTCGTTATTGATTTCAATCTCATTCAAGTATTCTTTTTTCCTTTGTCGATATTTTCTGATATAGATCATAACTGCTACTACAAAGAGTACAAAGAAGATGTTGAAAAGTATTAATGTTACTAAGAGCTCTGTTTTCCCCATATAAATGATATTGAGAATAATAAATACATAACAATTCCTGAAATCAAAAAGTAAGAAAAATAAATATGATAGATGTCTCTATAATCTTTTATGTAGGCAAAAAATGTCCAAAAAGGTAAGGTTCCTATATAAAATAAAGTGACCCCTAGATTAATATAAAACATCGGGTTTTTATTGAAACTCAGAATATCTGATGAATTAATCTGTTTATAATATTCCATTATAACTAATCCCATAAGAATCAGACAGCCAAACGTGTAGCTGAATGACATAATAATCTTCTTGGTAGAGAAAACTTCCCCAAATACCAAAGAAAGTAAATACAATACCGATATTACATAAAATAATTTAGGCTTTGCAAAAGATTTTGCAGCATAGATCCAAAAAAAGAAAATAAATTCAATAGGAATTACGAAATAATTATAAAAATTCTGTTTGTTATAATCAATGAAATTCTCACCCCATTTTCCCATGACTTCACAAAGAAACATTAGTATTAAATAATATGAGAAATATTTCCAATATTGATTTTTGATTTTAGGATAATATAATATTGAAACTAAAGCCGCAAGACCTTCTACCCATATTAGAGAATTTTGTAAAATTATTTCCAGTTCAGTCATTGAGTCTTAATTTGTTTTTTAGGATATTTTTAAAAAGTTTCTACTTTAAGATTATTTGGCGGATTTAATACTCCGTGATTCTGGGAAATAATATCGCCCTCCAATCTTGAATTTCTTGCAGAAGCCATAGCGAGTAATTCGCCTTCTCCGCTTGTACTTAGTGGGTTGAAATCATAAGGCAGCATATTTCCTTCTCCGTCATCTGCTTTCATTGTAGGAACCATAACCAAAGTATGTCTTTCCGCATATTCGGTCCCAATCGGAGTATCTTTCATGATATCCCAATCTTCTTTTTTCGGATAGGCAGCATAGTAAAATCTGATGCCTAAATCCTGATCTGTTGCATTGGGAGCATTTTTTCGGGTTTCATTTTCAATGTCAGAGATAAATTTCTTTAAGGTATCTAAATCAAAATGAATAGAATGTGCATCGTCAATTCCCAATCTGTCTTTTACAAATGCCAAATGATTGTTTCTGTAATTGTTGATCAAAGTCTGAATAAATTCACAACTCATTGTGTTTGACACTGAGTTTTGCTCGAATGCCTCAACGTTTAGGTTAGGTTTTGTTTCCATAAAACTAGTTTTATAAATGAAATTTTAGTTGGTAGTGCAAATTTCAAAAAAAATTATGTTAATACGACACGGGTTTTTCCTGATTATTTATGGGGTTTTCACGGATTGTAAATTTTAAATAAAATTATAAAGAATTTGGATAGGTTGAAGGAAAAATATATTTCTAAGAATATGCTTGTAATATTGAGTTTTATGAAAATAAAAAACCACTCTTTCGAGTGGCTTAGATTAGTGACCTACAAATTCAGATGCTTTCACTGCAACTGCTTTTTCCAAAGTAACATATAGGTTTGAGCAAACTCTTCTCAAATCAGCCATTGCTTGATCTGATGACTTCTCTCTGTGAAATAAAGTAGTGTTTGGTAAATCATATCTTTTACCATCTAAAATAAAGTAATCAGAATAATTTAATGCTAATAAAGCATTCTTTACCTCTGAATGTTTGGTATTAACATCATAAGATATTAATACATTTCCAATTGTTGTTCCCATAAAATTTTATTTTAAAAAATTCAATGCAAATGAACATACGTTTTTATTTTTAACCTTATGGATATCCATAATTGAATGTCGTTTTTTTTAATAAATAACAAAAAATAAGTGCCGCAGACCAAATCTACGGCACTTACTACAAAAATAATATATATGAAAAAAACTACTTATAATTCTGTAGGTCTGAAAACCAGACCTGTTTCCTCGAAATAATCCAAAGTGATTCTGTCACCGTCATTCACGGTTCCAGCAAGGATTTCTCTGGATAATTTATTCAAGACTTCCTGCTGGATCACTCTTTTCAATGGCCTTGCTCCGAAAGCAGGATCGTACCCTTTATTCATCAGGTAATCTACGGCATCCTGAGTTGCAGTCATAATGATATTTCGTTTTGCCAACATGTCATTGAATCCTCTCAATTGATACGTAACAATTTTTCCGATTTCTTTCTTTCTTAAAGGTTGGAATAAAACGACTTCATCAATTCTGTTCAGGAATTCCGGACGCAATGTCTGTTTCAGTAAATCAAAAACTTCATCTTTTGTTTTATCAACAATTTCATCCTGGTTTTCATCGGTAATATTCTCAAAATTTTCCTGAATTAAGTGTGAACCTAAATTCGAGGTCATAATGATGATTGAATTTTTAAAATTCACGACTCTGCCTTTGTTATCCGTCAAACGACCGTCATCCAAAACCTGAAGCAATGTATTGAAAACATCAGGATGGGCTTTTTCAATTTCATCTAAAAGCACGACAGAATAAGGTCTTCTTCTTACAGCTTCCGTTAATTGTCCGCCTTCATCATAACCCACATATCCCGGAGGAGCACCTACCAGTCTTGAAACACTGTGACGTTCCTGATATTCACTCATATCAATTCTCGTCATATTGTTTTCATCATCAAATAAAAACTCTGCCAAAGCTTTTGCCAGCTCAGTTTTTCCGACTCCGGTTGTTCCTAAGAATAAGAAAGAACCAATTGGCTTTTTCTCGTCGCTCAATCCTGCTCTGTTTCTTCTGATCGCATCTGCAACCGCCTGAATGGCTTCATCCTGGCCCACAACTCTGTGGTGAAGCTCGGTTTCAAGGTTTAATAATTTTTCTCTTTCAGATTGAAGGAGCTTGGTCACAGGAATTCCCGTCCATTTTGCAATCACTTCAGAAATATTTTCAGAAGTAACTTCTTCCTTAATTAATTCATTCTGATGATTTTGCATCTCGATTTCCAATTTGGAAAGCTCTTCCTCTTTTTCACGAAGTTTTCCGTACTGGATTTCCGCTACTTTTGCGTAATCTCCTGCTCTTGAAGCTCTTTCGGCCTCTAGTTTCAGAGATTCTATATCTTTTTTAATCTGGGTAAGATCCTCAGATTTTTGTTTTTCCTTGAGCCATTTTGCATTGATTTCGTTTCTCTGTTCAGAAATTTTTGCAATGTCTTCTTTTAAATGATCGATTTTGGTCTGGTTACCCTCTCTTGAAATCGCTGCCAATTCAATTTCCAGCTGCATCAATCTTCTGTCTAAAACGTCCAGTTCTTCTGGTTTTGAATTGATTTCCATTCTCAGTTTTGCCGAAGCTTCATCAATCAAATCAATTGCTTTATCCGGTAAAAATCGGTCCGAAATATATCGTTGAGACATTTCAACCGCTGCAATAATCGCCTCATCTTTGATTCTTACTTTGTGGTGCGCCTCATATTTATCTTTAATTCCACGAAGGATGGAAATTGCCGATTCTGTATCCGGTTCTTCCACCATTACTTTCTGGAAACGTCTTTCTAACGCTTTATCTTTTTCAAAATATTTTTGATATTCATTCAAAGTTGTGGCACCGATAGCTCTTAATTCTCCTCTTGCTAAAGCTGGTTTCAGAATATTTGCAGCATCCATTGCGCCTTCACCACCTCCGGCTCCTACCAGGGTGTGAATTTCATCGATGAAAAGAATGATCTGTCCGTCTGATTTGATGACTTCATTCACAACCGATTTCAGACGTTCTTCAAACTCACCTTTATATTTTGCACCGGCGATCAATGCGCCCATATCTAATGAATACAACGTTTTATCCATCAGATTTTCCGGAACATCGCCGCTGATAATTCTGTGGGCAATTCCTTCTGCGATGGCGGTTTTACCAACACCCGGCTCACCAATCAGAATCGGATTGTTTTTTGTTCTTCTTGAAAGAATTTGTAAAACTCTCCTGATTTCTTCGTCACGGCCGATTACGGGATCTAATTTTCCTTCCGCTGCTAATTCGTTGAAGTTTTTTGCATATTTATTTAAGGATTGATAGGTTTCCTCTGAACTTGCAGAAGTGGCTTTGCTTCCTTTTCTTAATTCTTTAATTCCGCCTTCCAAAAGGTTTTTGGTAACACCCATATCTTTCAGCATTTTCGAAACTTCTGAACTCGTTTCCAAAAGTGAAAGCCACAAATGCTCAATGGTCACATATTCATCGCCCATCTTTTTAGCAATGTTGGGAGCATCAAGCAAAACCTTGTTTGCTGATTGTGAAAGGTAAATATTTCCTCCCTGTACTTTCGGAAGTTTTTCTAAATTTTCACGGTTGCGCTCTCTTACTAAAGTGGCGTCTGCCTCAGATTTTTTTAATAAGAAAGGTGAAATGTTTTCATCTACCTGAAAAATTCCTTCAAGCAAATGCTGAGGTTCAATCTGCTGGTTACCAAATTCCATTGCCACTTGTTGCGCAGCCTGGATGGCTTCCTGTGATTTTACGGTATATTGATTTAGATTCATATTCTATTTATTTTTGATTCTTAGTTTTGGTTTTCAATTTTAGATTTTAGACATCAGATTTCAGACCATAAGAGTCAAATAAATGTTAATTTTTATCAGGTTTTCTAATTTCTGATGTCCTCAATCTTATTTAATCATTTAATTCGATTACTTTATCTCAAAAACTGTTCAATTATTGAATTTTTAAAAATAGTGGACAAATTTTCCGAAATGTATATTTTTAGTTTAAGTTTACAAAGACAAAATTTCCGATTAGGGTGATTTGAATAAAATATTATGGAAAAACAGTCAGGTTTAAATTTACAATAGTTATTCGCGGAGTCAAAATTCCCCTCTGGAGGTGGCAAAAATTCAAAGAATTTTTGCCGGGGTGGTTTAAAAAGAAGCATAAAAAAGTTTCGGCTAAAGCCAAATAAATACTACATATTTTGTAAACGGACTAAAGTCCGTTCCTATTGATGGCAAAAATCATCCTTCCAAAATAAAATATTAAAATCAAAATAATTACTTTTGCGTTTTGCAAATGGAGTTAAAAGAAAAACAAAGAAAAATATTAGACGTTGCGGTAGAACTTTTCAAGGAGAAAGGGTATATGGGCAGCTCTGTAAGAGATTTGGCGACAAAGCTCAATATAAAAGCAGCTTCTTTGTATGCACACATCCGTTCGAAGGAAGAAATTCTGGAGTGGATTTGTTTTGGCATCGCACAGGAATTTTTCGATGAACTTCAGAATGTAAAAAGCACCAATATTTCGCCAAAGGAAAAACTGAATCTTTTTATTGATAAACATTTATCAGTTGTTCTAAAAAACCGTGATGTTACCCATATTTATTCCAACGAATGGAAGCATTTGGAAGATAGATTAACTGAATTTGTCGAATTAAGAAAAAATTATCAACAGGAAGTAGAAAATTTGATTTCTGAAATCTATCAGGCAGAAAATTGGGAACTGAAATCTCCGGCTTTTACAACACGTTTTATTCTTCATACCTTAAACAATTCTTATTTCTGGTTCAAAAGGAATACAGAATCTACCACCGAAATTACTGACGAAATAAGGGATAAAATTCTTTTTGGATTGTTGGGAGATCATAAAAAGTAAAATCGACTAAGCCTTTTTATAATGGAAGTTTCTCGAAATTTATCTGAGTCTTTGTCATTCTGACGAAGGAAGAATCTAAACTTAGTATTAGAGATTCCACACTCCACTTTGTTCCGTTCTGAATGACAAACTTTGCAGTTAGTTATTATGTCTCGGACTGTCATTTCGGCGAAGAAGTAATCTATCAATAATTAGTTAAAATAGATTCTTCATTCCACTTTGTTTCATTCAGAATGACAGCCTCAACATTACCTAATCATTTAGAATCATCCAAAATCTGACGAAAGTCATAAAAATTTTGCCAATTTCCAAAATCTTTTTAAATTTACACCTAACAAATGTTAGTTAGTTATGGATTTTGATGTTGAATATCTAAAGCTCGATCAATTGAGACAGCTTCAATCTGAGCGATTGGCGAAATTGGTAGACTATCTTGGGGAGAAGTCGGAATTTTATAAAAGAAAATTTAAGGAAACAGGAATATCTCCACAAGATGTCAGGTCGATTGAAGATATTTCAAAACTCCCGATTACTTACAAACAGGATTTGAGAGACAATTATCCGTTCGGATTATTTACCGTTCCGAAAAATGAGCTGCAGAGAATTCACTGTTCAAGCGGAACAACGGGAAAACCGACGGTGGTGGGATATACAAAAGAAGATGTTGATTTATTCAGCGAAGTCGTGGCGAGATCTTTGAATGCGGCGGGAGCGAAACCTGGAATGCAGTTGCACAATGCTTATGGATATGGAATTTTTACGGGCGGACTTGGACTTCATTACGGAGCAGAAAAATTGGGAATGAGCGTTCTCCCGATTTCGGGAGGAATGACAGCAAGACAGGTAGATTTAATTATAGATTTTAAACCTGAAGTTATTTGTTGCTCACCTTCATATGCATTAACAATCGCTGACGAATTTGCAAAACGTGGAGTTTCTGCGGATGAGATTAGTTTAAAATATGCCGTTTTAGGTTCAGAACCGTGGACGGAATTGATCAGACATCATATTGAAGAAAGATTGGGCGTTCATGCTACTAATATTTATGGTTTAAGCGAAATTATTGGTCCCGGAGTTTCGATGGAGGATTTTGAGGAAAAAGGTGGGGCTTATATTTGGGAAGATCATTTTTATCCTGAAATTCTGGATCCGGTTACGAAAGAACCCGTTCCGTTTGGTGAAGAAGGTGTTTTGGTGATTACGACTTTAACGAAAAAAGCAATGCCGCTTTTACGGTATTGGACGAACGATATTACCAGTCTTTATTATGACGAAAGCGGAAAAAGAACAATGGTTAAAATGAAGCCAATTCTTGGAAGAGCCGACGATATGCTGATTGTAAGAGGGGTAAATGTTTATCCAAGTCAGATTGAAGAAGCATTTTCTCATGTTGAAGGAGTGGTTCCGAATTATTATTTAACACCGATTGAAAAAGAACAAATGTGTGTTGCTTTAGATATTGATGTTGAAATTGATGATGAATTGGTAGCTTCAAAAAATTTAAATCAAAATACCGATGATTATGCTATTTTTGTCGGAAACTTTGGAAAAAACATAGAAAGCGAAATAAAAAAACGGGTAGGAATTACCACAAAAGTGAAAATCCATGCTCAGGACAGTCTTCCGAAATGTGAAGGCGGAAAAATTAACAGAATACTTAAAAAATAAATGAATTCATTTTATAAACTTAAAACGGTAAAAGTTCAGAAAGATACCAACGATGCAGTGAATGTAGCTGTTGAAATTCCTGAAGAGCTGAAAGATAAATTCAGGTTCAAGCAGGGGCAGTATCTTAATTTCCGAATGATGATCGACGGAAATGAAGAAAGACGTTCTTATTCTATCTGCAATGCGCCAAGCGAAAAAAGCAACACGCTGGAAGTTTTGGTGAAATTGTTGGAAGGCGGAAAAGTTTCCGGTTATTTCAATGAGCATCTACACATGGATGAAATGCTGGAAGTGATGCCTCCAATGGGTGGTTTCAACACCTCTTATCACCCGACAAATGTGAAAACTTACGTTGGTTTGGCTGCAGGAAGCGGAATTTCTCCGGTGCTATCCAATATTAAGGAAAGTCTTTACCAGGAGCCGAATTCAAATGCTTATTTGTTCTATAGCAACAGAAGCATGAATCACGTGATGAAAAAGGCTGAGATCGATAAATTGGTTGAACATTTCAACGGAAGACTGAAAGTTGTTTATTTAGTAAGCCGTGAGCAACACGAAGATCCTATTTTCGAAGGAAGAATTTCTCCTGAAAAACTGGAACTTTTATTTGAAAGATATGCGGATATCGATGTGAAAGAAGCCACTTATTTCATTTGCGGACCTTCAGAAATGATTAAAGGAATTGCAGATTATTTAAAGAAAGATAAAAAAGTACCGGCAATCCAGGTTTTATTTGAATATTTCACCGCTCCGGATGAAGAAAATACGGAGGAAATGAGCGATGAATTCAAAGCCATTGCCAACATCGAAAGTATGGTAACGGTAATCATCGATGATGATGAATATTCGTTCCATTTGAATTCAAAAAAAGAGAGTATCTTAGATAAAGCATTGAAAGACAATCTTCCTGTGCCTTTTGCATGTAAAGGAGGGGTATGCTGTACGTGTAAAGCCGAAGTTTTGGAAGGTGAAGTTTTCATGGAAAAAAATTACGCGCTTACCGAAGAAGAAGTAGCCAGAGGCTATGTTCTTACCTGTCAATGTCACCCGACAACAAATGTGGTGATGCTTAATTATGATGTTTAAATCAATTTGAAAATGAGTCAATGTGCTAATTTGAAAATGCCATTATAGTGTTTTAATTTTCAAATTGCCTAATCCTCAAATTTTCAAATTAATTAATTTTCAAATTAAAAATTATGGACTTAGAAAAATTTGTACAATATGTACACGACGAAAATAAAGTAGAACCAAAAGATGTAATGCCGGATGATTACAGAAAACTATTGGTTCGTCAGATTTCACAGCATGCCCATTCTGAAATTGTGGGAATGTTGCCGGAAGCCAACTGGATTTCCAGAGCGCCTTCATTGAGAAGAAAAATGGCTCTTTTGGCTAAAGTTCAGGATGAAGCAGGACACGGTTTATACCTTTATTCTGCAACTGAAACTTTAGGAGACGGAAGTATCAGGGCTGATAGAGATGCGACTTATGAGGATATGTTGGAAGGAAAAGCAAAATATTCAAGTATCTTCAATTATCCGACATTGAGTTGGGCAGATATTGGTGCCATCGGTTGGTTGGTTGATGGTGCAGCCATCATGAATCAGGTAATGTTGATGGGGAATTCTTATGGTCCTTATTCAAGAGCGATGGTGAAAATCTGTAAAGAAGAATCTTTCCATCAAAGACAAGGATACGAAATTTTGATGGCGCTTTGCCGTGGTACAAAACAGCAGAAAGAAATGGCTCAGGCTTCACTAAACCGTTTCTGGTGGCCGGCTTTAATGATGTTCGGCCCGAATGACGACAGTTCACCAAACTCTAAAATCTCTATGAATTACAGAGTAAAAAGAGAAAGTAACGACAGTCTTCGTCAGAGATTTATCGATGTTACGGTTCCGCAGGCCGAATTCTTGGGATTAACCATTCCGGATAAAGATCTGAAATGGAATGAAGAAAGACAACATTATGATTTCGGAGAACTTCCGTGGGATGAATTCATGGAAATCCTAAAAGGAAACGGTCCTGCCAACAAAAAGCGTATCGAAACCAAGAGAAAAGCACAAAGAGAAAATGCTTGGGTGAAAGAGGCAGCGGCAGCTTTTGCTGAGAAGCAGAACGAAAAAGTTAACTAATTATTTAATTTAAACCATTAAGATTTATTTAGAAGTTTAGTTTAATTAAGATAAATCATTTTGATTTTTAAGCTTAAAGCGAAGTTAAACTTAATATTCTTAACAGCTTAATTGTCCTTAATGGTTCAAGCATTAAAGTTTAAAATAATTCAAAATCTAAATATTTAGAATTAAAAATAAAATTTGACTATGGCAAATTTAGATATGTGGGAAGTGTTTATTCAGACTAAACCGGGATTATCTCACAAACACGTTGGAATTGTACAGGCACCAACAGCAGAAATGGCTTTGCAGAACGCAAGAGACGTTTATACAAGAAGAAAGGAAGGAACTTCTGTTTGGGTAGTTCCAAGTAAATATATCGTGACTTCGGAAGGGGTGGATAAGGAAGCTTTCTTTGATCCTGCCGATGATAAATTGTATCGTCACCCGACATTCTACGAAATTCCAAACGATGTAAAAAATATGTAAAACAGCGATTGGCTGTTAGCTGCTTGCAATTTGCCAAAAGCTATACGCCAAAAGCCAAAAGCTAAAATAATGAACCCATTATATAATTATTTATTAAAATTAGCAGACGACAGTTTCATCATGGGACAGCGTTTGTCTGCGTGGTGCGGTGAAGGTCCTTATCTCGAGGAAGATATTGCATTAACGAACATCGCGTTGGATGAGCTTGGTCAGGCCAATAACTTTTATGTTTACGCTTCAAGAGTGATCGACAATGGAAAAAGTGAAGACGATATTGCATTTTTAAGATACGAACATGAATATCTAAACGCACACTGGACAGAGCTACCGAACGAAGATTATGCCCAAACAATTTTAAAGGTTTATGTTTTCGCAGTGTATCAGAAATTGATGTACGAAGCATTATCAAATTCTACGAATGAAGAACTTTCTGCCATTGCTCAGAAATCTTTAAAAGAAGTAAGGTATCATTACACTCACGCTGCTTCCTGGATGAAAATTTTCGCTCAGGGAACAGAAGAAAGTAAGTCTCATTTGGTAAAAGCAATTGAAAATATCTGGGAATATACCAAAGGTTTATTTGCAAAAACAGAAGGAGAAGATGATTTGGTAGCCTTAAATATTGCTCCGGATACAGATGCTCTTTACGAAGAATTTGTTGCGATTACACAGAAAGATTTTGCAGATTTCCAATTGGAATATCCTACGAATCCTTTTATGCAGCCAAAGTCAAGAACGGGTTACCACACTGAATATTTTGGATATATTCTTTGTGAATTACAGTATATGCAAAGAGCGTATCCGGGTTGTACTTGGTAAGAGATGAAAATACTTCTGCGGATAATTGCTTTTTTTCTCTTGGCATATGTAATGCTTTGTGTTATTGTGTTTTTTTATCAGGAAAAAATAATTTTTCAGCCTGAGAAGTTAGTGGAAAACTATTCATTTAATTTTAAAAATGACTTTGAAGAAATCACAATTCATACAAAAGATCAGAAGAAATTAAACTCAGTCTTATTTAAAACTCAAAATCCAAACGGGGTTATTTTTTACCTTCACGGAAACGGAGGTTCAATACATGGGTGGGGCGAAGTTGCTGAAGTTTACAACAATATGAATTATGATGTTTTCATATTGGATTACAGAGGTTATGGAAAAAGTGAGGACAAAATCAATAGCAAGGATCAATTATTTTCAGATGTTGAACTTGCGTATGATGAAGTTGCAAAAAGATACCCTGAAAACAAAATTATTATTTTAGGATATTCAGTTGGAACCGGGCTGGCTTCAAAGTTGGCATCACAAAAAAATGCGAAACTGCTGATTTTACAGGCGCCGTACTTCAGTATGGAAGATGAGATGGATCAAAAATTTTCATTTCTTCCGAAGTTTCTTTTAAAATATAATTTTGAAACCAATAAATATTTAAGAACCGTTAAATCACCTGTTATTATTTTTCACGGAGATAAAGATGAGATTATTAACTATAAAGCATCTTTAAAACTGAAAAATAATTTCAAAAAAGAAGATCGTTTGATTATTTTAAAAGATCAGAATCATAACGGAATAACAGATAATTTGGATTATCAGAACTCAATGAAAACAATACTTGATTTTGATAATAATTAAAATATGAATCAGCTTTTAGATTTATTAAAAACAATTCCCGATCCGGAAATTCCGGTAATTGACATTGTGGAATTGGGGATCGTAAGAGAGGCAAATGTCACAGGCGAAAAAACTTGTGAAGTTATCATTACACCTACCTATTCTGCCTGTCCTGCGATGTTTACCATCGAGGAAGACATCATCAAAATGATGAAAGAACATGGTTGGGATGCGAAAGTAGTTACCAAAATGTTTCCGATTTGGACAACAGACTGGATCACCGATGAAGCAAGAGAAAAACTTCGTGCTTACGGAATCACCCCTCCCGAAAAAGGAGCGGATGAACATCATATCGGGAAACCGAAAAAATGTCCTCGTTGCGGTTCGGAGCACACCAAACAGATCAGTAGATTCGGATCTACGCTATGTAAGGCATCATACCAATGTCTAGATTGTTTAGAGCCTTTTGATTATTTTAAATGTCATTAAAAATGATTAATTTTATAAAACAATCATTTTTAATATTAACCTGTTAATAGCCAATATAATATGTATACACAAATTGACATTGAATCGCATTTTGACGGAAAGCTTAAAATAGCTTACCTCAATCAGCTGGAAACTATGAATGCACTTACAAAACCATCTTTATCAGATCTCAAAGATTTCGTTAAAGAATGTAGCGAAGATCCTACGGTAAGATGTGTTGCCATTTCAGGAAGAGGAAGAGCCTTTTGCTCAGGTCAGAATCTGGATGATGCTTTTGTACAAGGGAATGAACATCATGACAATGATATTATCAGAAAGATTGTCACAGACTATTACAATCCCCTGGTGACGGAAATTACCCGTTGCAGAAAACCTGTCGTTGCATTGGTAAATGGCCCTGCAGTAGGAGCCGGAGCAATGCTAGCTTTGATTTCCGATTTCGTTTTAGCGGTTGACAAATCATATTTTGCTCAGGCATTTTCAAATATTGGATTAATTCCTGATACGGGAGGAACATACTACTTACCCAAACTATTAGGAAGACAATTGGCCAATTACTTAGCATTCACAGGAAAAAAACTGTCTGCGGAAGAAGCAAAATCTTACGGTTTAGTTGCTGAAGTTTTCAATGAGGAAGAATTCGTTCCGAAATCTATGGAAATTCTTGAGAAAATGTCAAATATGCCAACTGCAGCTATTAAATTAACCAAAAAAGCATTTGCAGCTTCTTACAACAATACCCTGAAAGAACAATTGGAATTAGAAGGGGATTTACAGCAGGAAGCCGCAGAAACAGAGGATTTTAAAGAAGGAGTAAGTGCCTTTTTAGAAAAAAGAAAACCTAATTATAAAGGAAGATAATTAATTTGAAAATGGGTTAATTTGAAAATGAGGAATGACAAAGAAAATATTATTGTAAATAAGACTTTTGATTTTGCATTAAACATTATTAAATTTTCAGAAGATTTGTATGAAGCTAAAAAGTTTCCTTTGACAAATCAAATTTTTAAATCAGGGACTTCGATCGGAGCAAATGTTAGAGAAGCTCAAAATGCGGAAAGCAAGGCAGATTTATTCATAAATTGAAAATTGCAGCCAAAGAAGCTGATGAAACAGAATACTGGCTTTTATTATGTTTAAATTCTCCACATTTGAAATCTCCAAACGAAAAATTAATTTATGATTTAAGAGAAATTCTATTAATTCTGTCTAAAATTATTTCAAGTTCGAAGCTCAAATAATTTTCAAATTAACTCATTTTCAAATTTTCAAATTTAAAATATGAAAGTAGGAATTATCGGTGCCGGAACGATGGGAATCGGCATTGCACAAGTAGCCGCGACAAACGGATGCAAGGTTTGGGTGTACGATGCCAATCCGAAACAAGTAGAAACGGCAACCGTAGGTTTGGAAAAAACATTAACCAAATTGGTTGATAAGCAGAAAATTTCATCAGAAAAAATGACTGAAATTTTAGCTAATATTTCCATTGCTACAGAATTAAAAGACTTCAAAGATTGTGAATTGGTCATTGAAGCTATCATCGAAAACAAAGAAATCAAAACCAAAGTTTTCACAGAATTAGAGAAACACGTTTCGGAAAACTGTGTCATTGGTTCCAATACATCATCCATTTCCATCACCTCTCTCGGTGCGGAGTTACAAAAACCGGAGCGTTTTATCGGAATTCACTTTTTCAATCCAGCTCCATTGATGCCTTTAGTTGAGGTTATACCTTCTTTATTAACAGAAAAATCATTAGCGGAAAAAATCTACAATCTCATGAAAGATTGGGGCAAAACTCCTGTGATTGCTAAAGATATTCCCGGATTTATCGTCAACCGAATCGCCCGTCCTTACTACGGTGAAGCATTAAGAATAGTTGAAGAGAATATTGCAACGGTAGAACAAGTTGATGAAGCTATGAAAACCATTGGTAACTTCAAAATGGGACCTTTTGAATTAATGGATTTAATCGGTGTTGACGTGAATTTTTCCGTAACAAAAACAGTGTACAACGAATATTTCTACGATCCAAAATACAAACCATCTCTTCTTCAGCAAAGAATGTCTGAAGCCAAACTTCACGGCAGAAAAACAGGAAAAGGTTTCTACGATTATTCAGAAAATGCTCAAAATCCTGTTGCAGAAATCGACAAAGGAGATTCGACGACTGAAAGGAGTCAAAAAGACGATGCTCTTTATCAACAGATTTTCTTGAGAATTATTTCCATGTTGATTAATGAAGCAGTAGAAGCCAAAAGATTAGGTGTTGCCACCGATGAAGATCTGGAATTGGCAATGCAGAAAGGCGTAAACTATCCAAAAGGATTATTGGCTTGGGGAAAAGAAATCGGATATGCAAAAATCTCCGAAACCCTGCAGAATCTTTACGAAGAATATCAAGAAGAAAGATACAGACAAAGTCCGTTGCTTCGTAAATTAAATTAGACAATGAAATGTGCTCATTTGAAAATTAGTTATGCAATTTTAATTTTCAAAATCTCAAATTGACTTAATTTTCAAATTAAAACTATGGATATAGACGAATTCAGAGCCGAATTGGAAACAAGACTCATCATTGAAAAAGAATACATCATTCAGGAGCTTTCTTCGATCGATGATTATCAGGAAAAGCTGGAATTGTTAGGAAAATTCAATGAAAAATATAAAGAGCTGATTAGAAGAATTGCGAATGAAGACGGAATCGATTTAAGTGCTCCTTATCAAACGGAAAATCCGTTACATTCTGAAAACCTTACGTATGAGCAGATCATTCTTGGTAAAACCATGGGTATCTACGACAAATTGGTTGATGAATTATATGAAGAAATAACGCAGATTTAAACACTCTTTTAGTAATAAATAAAGTATTAAAAACTATGCTTAAAAGAATTTTTACAAAGAAGAACTTTTTGAGATCTCTCATAAACGCAACCATTTTTCTTGTTGTTTTTTCTCTCGTTAAGTTTCTGTTTTATTATTTCGGATGGGACGATGAAAAAAGTATAAATATATATGGTTTTGTATTTTATTTCATCTTTATGTTTTTAGCTTTCTTTATTTTAGACGGCAGAGATTATACTTGGAAGGATGTGATAAGATTTAAAAATTTAAATAAAAATAAATGAACCCGAGACAGGTTGCAGAATATATGTTTGATCAGGATGAGTTTTCCCAGTGGATGAATATTAAACTGATTGAAGTAAAAGAAAATTATTGTTTAATAGAAATGCCCATCAAGAAAGAAATGATCAATGGGCTAAAAACGGTTCATGGAGGCGTTACGTTTGCTTTTGCTGATTCTGCATTGGCATTTTCGTCTAACAATTCCGGAGATGCTGCTGTTGCATTAAACTGTATCATCAATTTTACCAAAGCCGGGAAAGAAGGTGATGTTTTCAGAGCAGAAAGCATTTTGGTAAATGATACCAGAAAAACGGCTGTTTACGACATTAAAATTACTAATCAAAATGAAGAACTGATTGCAAAATTTGTCGGAACCGTATATAAAATCGGAAAAAAAGTGATCGATTTATAAAAAACCAACCAAACATCAAATTAACGAAATGAGAAAAATATTTTTACTGCTTTTCGGGATTTCTGCCTTTCTGATGAATGCTCAGCAGAAAATAAATGAAACATTGAAGAAGGAGCTCGATGAAATCATGAGAGTGGATCAGGGATACAGGATGTTATTTGATACGGAAACAACTCCGGAGAAAAAAGCTCAGCTTCTGAAAGATCTTAATGTTGATGAAGAAGAATTCAAAAAGAAAAACTGGAAATTGGTTGCAGAGCATGACAGTTTGAATATGCAGAAAATTGAAAAAATTATTGCGCAGTATGGCTATCCCGGAAAAAGCCTTGTAGGAGAGCCCACCAATCAGGCTGCTTGGTATGTAATTCAGCATTCAAAAAAAATTGATAAATATCTTCCACTGATCAAGGAAGCAGGAAAAAAGAAGGAAATTCCGTTCACATGGGTAGCGATGATGGAAGACCGTTATCTTATGTATAACAATAAGGAACAGATCTATGGAACGCAGGGAGCAGGTGAAATGACATTGGATAAAAATCATAAGCAAACGTTTATCAATTTTATCTGGCCAATCAAAGATCCTGAAAACGTTAATAAAAGAAGAAAGGAAGCAGGATTCGATTCTACTGTTGAAGAGAATGCTCAAAGAATGTTTGGAAAAGACTTCAAATATGAACGCTATACTTTAGAACAAGTCATGGAGTTAAGAAGTAAAAAAACGGAACATCATCATTAAAACTAAAAAATAAGATTATAATAATTGGGGTAATGAAGTGATTCATTCTCAATTTTTTCAGATTAAAATTATGAACAACGTATACGTTATAGACTATGTCAGAACTCCCATTTCAAAATTACAGGGAGGATTATCCGAAGTAAGAGCGGATGATTTGGCTGCTATTGTTATTAAAGAAGTGGTAGCAAGAAATCCGGAAGTTCCTGTTAATGAAATTGAGGATGTTATTTTCGGATGCGCGAACCAAGCAGGTGAAGATAACAGAAATGTGGCAAGAATGGGGCTTTTATTGGCAGGGCTTCCTTACAAAATAGGTGGAGAGACGGTAAACAGATTGTGTGCTTCGGGCATGTCTGCTGTTGCCAATGCTTTCCGTTCGATTGCTGCAGGAGAAGGCGAAATTTACATCGCAGGTGGAGTAGAGCACATGACGCGTTCACCATATGTCATGTCAAAACCAAGTGCTGCTTTCGGTAGAGACAGTCAGATGTTTGATACGACTTTTGGATGGAGATTTGTTAATCCAAAAATGAAAGAATTATATGGTGTTGACGGAATGGGAGATACTGCTGAAAACTTAGCGGATATTCATAACATCAGCCGTGAAGATCAGGATAAATTTGCCCTTTGGTCACAACAAAAAGCAACGAAAGCTCAGGAGAGCGGAAGATTAGCGGAAGAGATTGTAAAAGTTGAAATTCCACAAAGAAAGGGCGAACCAAAAATTTTTGATACTGACGAATTTATCAAACCTACTTCTTCAATGGAAGGATTAGGAAAGCTTCGTCCGGCTTTCAGAAAAGAAGGAACAGTAACCGCAGGAAACGCTTCTGGAATGAACGATGGTGCTGCAGCTTTAATTCTTGCAAGTGAAGAAGCGGTGAAAAAATATGGTTTAAAACCTAAAGCTAAGATCTTAGGATCATCTGTTGCAGGTGTTGAACCAAGAATTATGGGAATCGGACCTGTTGAAGCGACTCAGAAACTATTAAAAAGACTGAATCTTGCATTAGATGATATGGACATCATCGAGTTGAATGAAGCATTTGCAGCTCAGGCTTTGGCAGTAACAAGAACATTGGGATTAAAAGACGATGATTCAAGAATAAATCCAAACGGAGGAGCTATCGCAATCGGTCATCCACTTGGAGTTTCTGGTGCAAGAATCGTTGGTTCTGCCGCAATGGAACTTCAAAAACAAAATAAAAAATATGCATTATGTACGCTTTGTATCGGTGTCGGACAAGGGTATGCAATGGTGATTGAAAGAGTTTAATCAATTTGAAAATGGGTTAATTTGAGAGTTTGCAAATGTTTCAGGACGCTATCAATTATCAAATTAGTTCATTCTCAAATTTTCAAATTAAAATTATGAATATCTACTCATACCACGGAATTCGTCCCATCATCAAACCTTCTGCTTACGTTCATCCGCAAGCGGTAATTATCGGGAATGTGGAAATTGGTGAAGAAGTTTATATCGGTCCGAATGCGGTAATTCGTGGCGACTGGGGTAAAATTATTGTGAAAGACGGTGCAAATGTTCAGGAAAACTGTACCCTTCATGTTTTTCCGGGAATTGAAACCATTTTGGAAGAATCTGCACATATTGGTCATGGAGCAATCATTCATTCCGGGCACATCGGGAAAAACTGTTTAATTGGAATGAACGCTGTAGTGATGGATAAAGCCTATATCGGTGATGAAAGTATTGTTGGTGCATTAGCTTTTGTTCCGGCAAATTTCAGATGTGAACCAAGAAAATTAATCGTGGGAAGTCCGGCAAAAATTATCCGAGATGTTTCTGATGAAATGATCAAATGGAAAACAGAAGGAACAAAACTCTATCAGGAATTGGCAAGAGAAGGAAAAGATGCTATTCTTCCGTGTGAACCCTTTACGGAATATGTTCAGCAGATTCCTACGAAAGTTGTTGATTACAGCATTTGGGATGATGTGAAATAATTTTACCACACATTAAGATGATTAAAAAGCTGCTTATTTTTTCTACCATTCTGTTCATATTTCAATCTGTGGTTTTCGCCCAGACCGGAAATGTAAAGCCTTTGACTATTGGAGAGATCAGAACCGTAAAATCTAAAATTCTAAATGAAGACAGAATGGTAAACATCTATCTTCCGCAAAATTTTGATAAAAAGAATTCGTATCCGGTTATTTATCTTCTGGATGGAAGCATGAATGAGGATTTTATCCATGTTACGGGTTTAGTTCAATTCTTCAATCAGATGTATTCCATGCCGGAAACCATTATAGTCGGAATTGCGAATATCGACAGAAAAAGAGACTTTACTTTTCATACTGATTTAAAAGACTTACAGAAAGATTATCCGACAACCGGGCATTCGGATAAATTCATCGGGTTTTTAGAAAAAGAATTGAAGCCTTATATCGAAAAACAGTTTAATACAACGGATAATTATTTATTCGGACAATCATTGGGTGGTTTGTTGGCAACTGAAATTCTGCTGAAAAAGCCTGAAATGTTCAATAATTATTTTATCATCAGTCCGAGCTTGTGGTGGGATGATGAAAGCCTTTTAAAACAGGCTCCTCAGTTATTAGCCAAAATTCCGGATACTAAAAAGTTTATTTACGTTTCTGTCGGAAAAGGCGAACATCCGGTAATGGTAAAAGACGCTGAAGATTTATATGATGTTCTTAAAAAAGCCAATAAGAAAAACTGGACTTTAGAATATAAAATGATGGAAACAGACAATCATGCCACCATTCTTCACAGAAGTTTGTATGAAGGTTTGGTGAGATTGTTTCCATACCAGGAACCAAAAAATTAAAATTATAACAATATAAAATGTATCATTTAAATAATTAGTGCAGTCATGCTGAGCCTGTCGAAGCATCCTTTCATGAATTGTTAAATTGAATACATTATAAATTAAAAACTATATGGAAAAGTTAAAAAACTATATCTACGGACAATGGGTAGAAGGTACCGGGAACGGAATTCCTTTGTACAATGCTGTCAACGGTGAACAGGTTGCCATTTCCGATACAGAAGGTCTGAATTTCGAACAGGCTTTGGATTACGGAAGAAAGGTAGGCTACAAAAACCTTTCATCCATGACGTTCTATGATCGTGGAGAAATGTTGAAGAAAGTCGCGCTTTACCTTTTAGAAAGAAAGAAAAAATATTACGAATTATCTTATAAAACAGGGGCTACTCACGTTGATTCCTGGGTGGATATCGAAGGAGGTTTCGGTACTTTCTTCACGTATTCAGGATTGGCAAAAAGAATGCTTCCCAACACTCCGTTTTGGGTGGATGGTGATACCCAGAAAATTTCTGCTAACGGAACTTTCCTGGGAACTCACATTTTAACGCCAAGTGAAGGGGTTTCTATTCAAATTAACGCCTACAATTTTCCGGTTTGGGGAATGTTGGAAAAATTGTCCACATCGTTGTTGGCAGGTGTTCCATCAATTGTTAAGCCGTCTCCGTTTGGTTCATATTTAACAAATGCGGTTTTTCAAGATATGATTGAAAGCGGAATTCTTCCGGAAGGTGCCGTTCAGTTGGTGTGTGGCGAACCGGGAAATATTCTGGATTATGTTCAGGATGGAGATTCTGTGTTGTTTACAGGTTCCGCGACGACGGGTAGAAAACTAAAGTCTTTACCATCAATTGCTGGAAATGCTGTTCGTTTCAATATGGAAGCCGATTCCTTGAACTGTTCGATTCTTGGGCTGGATGCAAAACCGGGAACTCCGGAATTTGATTTATTCATCAAAGAAGTTCGTAACGAAATGACCACGAAGGCAGGTCAAAAATGTACGGCAATCCGAAGAATTATCGTTCCTGAAAATCTGATCGGAGACGTTCAGAATGCTTTATCAAAAGCTTTAGATCAGACAAAAATCGGAAATCCATTGAGTAGGGAAACCAGAATGGGATCTTTAGTTGGAAAACAGCAGTATGATGAGGTGGTAAGAAAAGTCAATTTATTAAAGGCTGAAACGGAACTGATTTACGATGGAAAACATGAATTGGTAGACGCTGACTACGAAAAAGGGGCCTTTATGAGTCCGAAATTGTTCTTAAATGATAAACCTTTCGAAAAAAATATCTCTCATGATGTCGAAGCTTTCGGTCCGGTTTCTACGTTGATGCCTTACAAAGATGCGGAAGAAGCTGCAGCGTTGGCGAAAAGAGGGAAAGGAAGTCTGGTAGGTTCGATTGTTTCTCACGATAACAATTTCGTAGCAGAAACTTCATGGAAAATGGCTTCACAGCATGGAAGAATTTTCGTGTTAAACAGAGACAGTGCTAAAGAAAGTACAGGCCACGGTTCTCCGCTTCCGACATTGATGCACGGTGGTCCCGGTAGAGCAGGAGGAGGAGAGGAAATGGGCGGATTAAACGGCCTTCATTTCTTCCTTCAGAAAACAGCCATCCAAGGTTCTCCGGATATTTTAACGGCGGTTACTAAAATTTATCAGCAAGGCGCTGAGAAAAAATATTCGGATAAGCATCCTTTCCAGAAATATTTTGAAGAAGTTGAGGTTGGAGATTCTTTGGAAACAGCAGGAAGAACGGTTACCGATGCGGATATCGTAAACTTCTCCAATGTTTCATGGGATCATTTCTATGCGCACACCGATGCAACAAGTTTAACGGGAACGATCTTCGATAAAACGGTTGCTCATGGATATTTTATCCTTTCTGCCGCAGCAGGATTGTTCGTTTCAGGGAAAAAAGGACCTGTTATCGCCAATTACGGATTGGAAAACTGTTCGTTCTTCAAACCTGTTTATGCAGGAGATACCATTACGGTTTATTTAACGGCGAAAGAAAAGATCAACCGTGGAGTTAAGGGAAGAAATATTCCTTCCGGTGTGGTGAAATGGTTGGTTGAAGTGGTGAATCAAAGAGATGAGATCGTTTGTGTAGCTACAATTTTGACATTAGTGGCAAAGCAGTCTCCTTTCATTGATTTAAACTTAAAAAACATTCAGAAAACATTGAATGGTTTAACGGAATCCACTCAGCCAAGCTGGGGTAAAATGTCTCCTCAGCAAATGATTGAGCATTTGGAGCATGGCGTTTTGGTAAGTTTGGGTGAGCCTGAAGCCGAAAAATGCTTTACTCCTGAAGAGCATTTGGAAAAATGGCAGGATTCTTTGTACAATCACAGAAAAATGCCAAAAGACTTTCCTGCACCATATCTAGCTGAAGATGAAAAATTATTAGAATTAAGACATAAAAATCTTGAAGCAGCAAAAATTTCTTTCATGGATAATCTGAAACGATTCTCTATTTATTACAAAGAAAATCCACACGCAGAGCATACGAATTTTGTGTTTGGAAAACTGAACAAAGAAATGTGGGAACTGATGCACAGAAAGCATTTTACCCACCATTTTGAGCAGTTTGGATTGATTTAAAATTTAATATACCAATTTAACAGTGTAACAATTTTGTTGCACTGTTTTTTTATAATCTTTTGTTAAAACCATTTTGGTATTTGATATAATATACTTTTATTCTTTATTTTAACTTACAATCAATTCAAAATAAGATTATGGAAGAAAACTGGATGCAGAAATATGAAGAAGTAAAGGATATTCTTACTTGTCCTACAGATTTAGAATCTTACTTTACTTCTGACGAAATCATGGGTGAAAAAATGGAAGTTATGGAAATTGGAAATGTTTCTCTTCCGTCCGGAAAGGTAGTCGTACGGGATCCGCTTGTTTTTCTGAATGCAAATGAAAAACCTTATTTCACTGAAGTGCCGAAAGGAAATTTTCCGGTGACCATTGCTGTAGTAAAATCTTAAGATTGGGGTAACAGATATGCTGCTGTAAAAGTGAAATTTACAAATCAAAAACCTGTTCGTTACCAAGAAGCTTTAATTGGAAACGAAAATCTTGAAGGTGTAAAAGAAGACGATTTTTTTGGATTTCACGTGGATGCAGGTTTGGGATGTATTGCTGATGCAGAAGCTCTTCCGGAGTTTGATCGGTTTTTAGCAGGATTACATGTTGATAATATTTATAATGATTATTTTGCGGGTTTGTTTGCTCAAAGTTATCAGGAAAACCCTAATTATCAAAGAGAAGGAGGCGATTGGATCAACTGGACGATTCCTGATACCCAGTATAAAATCCCTATGTTTGCGAGTGGTTTTGGAGACGGTACTTATCCTGTTTATTTCGCCTATGATGAAAATAAAAAACTTTGTGGCCTTTACATTCAGTTTATTGATATTGAGCTGGCTTTAAGTGACGACGAAGAAAGCGATAACTAATCTGAGGATTTTATTTTTCTCAAAGACAGTTCGTTATCTATTCTTAAGAAAATCTATCTGAACAGATAAAGTTTTTTTTAGAAATATTCTAAATATAATGTTAAAAAAATAAGTTTTTAATTCAAAAATAATATAGATATTTGATGTAGCTACTTTTAATAAATAAAATACTATGGAATTAACGTTTTTCAAAGATTTTGACTTTGCAAATTTTTGGAGTGAATGCAGTTATTCATCAAAAGATTATATAGAAGATTTTCCTGGTGATGAAATAATTGCTGAAGTTGAAAATAAATTAGGATATCAGCTTCCGAAATCTTATATCGAATTGATGAGATTGCAAAATGGCGGATTGGTGAATAAATCATGTTTTGCCACTACAGAAAGTGTCTCTTGGGCAGAAGATCATGTAGCCATTACCGGGATTATGGCGATTGGAAAAGGAAAGAAATATTCGTTGTGCGGAGAATTGGGAAGTCAGTTTATGATTGATGAATGGGGATATCCTGCCGATGGTATTTATATCTGTGACTGTCCTTCAGCCGGACACGATATGATTTTACTTGATTATTCTGCATGTGGTAAAAACGGAGAACCGGAAGTGGTGCATGTAGATCAGGAAAATAATTTTAAGAAAACCTTTCTGGCAAAAGATTTTGAAACTTTTATCAGAGGATTACGACAGGAAGAAGAATTGGAAGTAGGATAAAACTACGACTTATATGAAAAATAAAACTTTTGCAGATAAGATCATTGAGTTTAACAAAAATCTGCACTATTCAGGATTATTACCTGAAGATTTTCAGGTTTTAAATCCATATTTGGACAACCCTGAAACCTTGGTCGTGATGCAAAAGTTTTATCACAAATATTATAACGACTTCAATAGAAGAAAATTTATTATAGGAATCAATCCTAGCCGCCACGGAGCAGGAGTAACCGGAGTTCCTTTTACGGATACCAAGCGTCTGGAAAATGTTTGTGGGATTACCATGGAATCTGCATATACCCATGAAGTTTCTTCCGTTTTTATGTATGACATGATTGCTCAGTATGGAGGAGCTGACCGGTTTTATAAAAATATCTATATCAACTCTCCTTTTCCTCTGGCTATTGTAAGAAAATCACGGAATGGCTGGCTGAATGCCAATTACTATGATGATAAGGTACTCTTTAATGACGTAAAAGATTTTATGATTGAGTCTTTAAAGAAACATATCAGCTTAGACCTTGATACAACAGAAGTTTTTGTTTTAGGAAAGAAAAATGCAGATTTTATTTCAAAATTAAATCAGGAAGCTCATCTTTTCAAAAAAATGACCGTTTTGGAGCACCCGCGATATATTCAGCAATATAAGTCAAAAGAAAAGCAACTTTATATTGATAAATATATTTTAGCCCTGAATAATAGTTAATTGATCTAAATAGTTTTTAATATGCCCTGGAATCCCGAAGTTTATAATCAGTTTAAGGATGTACGCTATCTTCCTTTCTTTGATCTGATACGGTTTATTTCTCCTGATGGTTTGAAAAAAGCGATCGATATCGGTTGCGGAACCGGAGAACAGACTCACATCCTTTCAGAAAGATTCCCTGATGCAGAATTTTTAGGCATTGATTCCTCAGCAGAAATGTTGGCTCAATCAGAGGCGTATAAAAATAAGCGATTAAATTTTAAAAGGGAAACAGTTGAAGAATTATACAATTCTACCGATACTTGGGATTTGATCTTCAGTAACGCTGCCCTGCAATGGTCAGATAAACATGAGAAACTATTTCCAAAATTACTTTCCTTATTAAGTGAAAATGGCCAGTTTGCAATACAAATGCCACTTCAGGCAGAAAATATACTTAATCAGATTTTGTTTCAGCTAGCTTCGGAAGAACCATACAAAAGCCTCCTTCAAAATTGGAACAGGATTTCCCCCGTTTTAAGCCTGGATGAATATTCAAAAATGATGTTTCAATATGGGTTAAAAGACTTGCAAATTTCTATTAAAGTTTATCCGATAATTGCTGAAAATGCAGAAAAGCTCTTTCAGTTTATCTCCGGTTCAGCATTGATTCCTTATTTAGAAAGGCTGGAGGGAAATGCCAAACAGCAATTCATTGAAGAATATAAAAAACGTATAACAGAAAAATTTGCAAAATTTCCGGCCATCTATGCATTCAAAAGAATATTGCTGTACGGCAGAAAATAAGAATTCTGAACAAGACCTGTTTTGGATACTAAAATTACTGCTTTAGTTTTCTTAAAAGTCCTTTATTTAGTATTTTTGTAAAAATCAATAGATACTAAAAATGAGTGATTTTGTAACATCAGAAATTAAAAATAATATTGCCGAAATTACATTCGGAACGGCAAAAAGCAATTCCCTTCCGGGAGCCATTCTTGAAAAATTAGCCCAAACTATTCTGGATGAAGGAGCTAAAGCAGAAGTGAAAGCTATCCTTGTAAAAAGTGAAGGGGAAAAAGCTTTTTGTGCAGGAGCGAGTTTTGATGAATTATTGGCTATTGAGGAACTGGAAGCTTCTACCAAATTTTTTGGCGGTTTTGCCAAAGTTTTGAATGCGATGAGAAATTGTGGTAAAATTGTCGTTGTAAGAGTTCAGGGAAAAACAACAGGAGGAGGAGTAGGTCTGGCTTGTGGTGCAGATTATTGTTTTGCAACGAAAGATTCTGCATTGGCTTTAACAGAAATTAATCTAGGTATTGGTCCTTTTGTGATTGGCCCCTATGTTGAGAGAAAAATAGGAAAATCACAATTCTCTGCTATGGCTATTGATGCAGATTTTAGATCAGCACAATGGGCAGAACAGCATAATATTTACCATTCTGTGTCTGAAACAATAGAGGAAATGGATGCCAAGCTTGATAAATTTTTAAATACCCTTTCTTCAAGAAGCGAAGAGGCTTTAGCTTTAATTAAGAAAGTTTCTTGGGAAGGTACAGACCATTTCAATGAATTGATGCCTGCAAGAATCCATATGAGTGCAAGCCTTATTCTGGAAGATTCTGCGAAGAGAAATATCGAAGCCATCAAAGAAAGATTGAGGGCGAAATAAACTATTCATAATATATTGAATGAAACCATTGAAATTTTTCAATGGTTTTTATTTTTTCATTTATTTTTTATTTGTTTTAGTTCGTTAATATTGAACTATTAATAAATATTGCATTTTAATATAAATATATTATGTAATCCATTGCATTAATATTAATATGTTAAAGTTTTAACTAATATTTGCATATGTTAATGTTTATTAACATATTTGCTTCTGTATTATTAAATTTTGTTAATATGAAGTTAAGATTGTCATTAATAACTACTGCTGTTCTGTTCTTTGCGGGCGGTCAGATAGTTGAAGCACAGAGGACTAAAAAGGATACTACAACTACTGAAAAGCAAATTGATGAAGTTGTAATTGTTGCTTACGGTTCTCAGAAAAAAGAAACATTAGTAGGTTCTAATACAGAAATTAAAGCCAAGCAATTTGCAGATCGCCCGATTTCCAATATCGGACAGGCAATAGACGGAGCGAGTCCGGGAGTAAAAGTTTCTACGGGAACCGGGCAGCCAGGAAGTGCTCCCAGTATTCAGGTAAGAGGGATCGGTTCGTATGGAATTTCAACATCTCCTCTATATGTGGTAGATGGTGTTATTTATACCGGATCTTTATCTGCGATTAATCCCAATGATATTGCCTCTTTTAACATTCTTAAGGATGCGGCCTCTACATCATTATACGGTTCGGCCGCTGCGAATGGGGTTGTTCTAATTACAACTAAATCCGGTAGAAAAGGAACAGATGTTCTGAATTTTAATATGAGTACAGGATATGTCGGGAGATCTATTCCGGAATATGACAGAGTAGATGTATATCAATATTATCCGTTGATCTGGGAAGCTATAAGAAACGGTAGATTTACCACTAACCCAGGGGCAGGTCTTGCTGCGGCAAATACTTATGCAACAACAAATTTGATCTCAGGTGTATTGAAGACCAATGTTTTTAATGTTGCTGACAATTTATTGGTGGTTGATGGTGTTTTAAATCCGAATGCTCAATTGAAGTATACAGATCTTGACTGGCAAGGTCCATTAATGAAAACGGGTTTCAGACAAAACTATGAGCTAAACTATAGTGGAGGAACTAATAAAACCACTTATTTTTCTTCAGTAAGTTATACTAATGAGACCGGTTATCTGATAAAATCTGATTTCGAGCGATTCACTGCGAGATTGAAAGTGGATTCTCAAATCAAAAGCTGGCTTAAGTTAGGGACAAGTATTAGTGGTGTTTCATCCAATGGTAACAACTCTATTGATGGCGCAGATAACAATACTGCTTACATTAATCCATATAACTGGACGAGAACAATGGGCCCGATATACAGCCCATATGCGCATGATCCTAATACATTTGCAACATTATATGATGCGGCTGGAAATATAGTATATGATGCAGGAGGGGCAAGAGGTGCTGATGCAGCGGCTGGAAGAAACATAATTCAGGAAACTCTTTTAAATAAGGATATTTCTAAAAATTATTATATTATTTCCAGATCTTATGCAGAATTTAAAGTTGATCCGTATTTAACATTATCTACTAACGTCGGATATGATATAAGAAACAACAGAAGGAGCAGATATGTCAATAAGCTTATTGGAGATGCAGCTCCTGCTGGTGCAGCTGAAAAAACAACATTTACAGAACAGACACTTACCTGGAACCAGTTGCTAAACTATAAGCGTAAATTTGACGTTCATAATTTTGAATTCTTATTAGGGCACGAAAATTACAAATATATTTATGAGTACTTTAATGCTTACAAACAAGGGCAAACAGTAGATGATAATGATGAACTGATCAATTTCGTAACACCTACTACGGTAACTTCACAAACGGATAATTATAAAAAAGAGAGTGTTTTCTCAAGATTAAACTATGATTATAAATCTAAATATTTATTATCCGGTTCCATCAGATGGGATGCTTCTTCAAGATTTGCTAAAGATGTAAGATGGAATTCATTCTGGTCAGTAGGAGCAGGATGGAGAATTAAAGGTGAAGACTTTTTAAAGGATTCAAGATTGATAAGCGATCTTAAGCTAAGAGGTTCTTATGGAGAAGTTGGAAATGACGGAACAAATAGTTACTATATGTATAAGAGTACCTATAGCTTAGGATACAACAACGCGCAGGAGCCGGGAATTTTATTTGGTTTCTTAGCAGATCCTTCTATCACTTGGGAATCTAATAAGCAAACTGACGTTGGGTTGGATTTCGGTTTCTTAAACAACAGAATTACGGGGTCAGTGGATTATTATAACAGAATTACAGATGACCTTATCTTCCCTGTTCCTGTTCCTGTATCTAGTGGTGTTCCTGGAAACAACATCAGTAAAAATGTTGGAACCATGTACAACAGAGGTTTCGAATTTGCGCTTAGTGCAGATGTTATTAAAAATGAAAACTTTACATGGAGTATCAATGCAAATGCATCTACTCTTAAAAATCAGGTCACAGAATTATCACAAGGAATTACTGAGATCATTAATGGAACTAAAAAAGTTTCTGTGGGACATTCAGTGTATGATTATTGGTTGAGACAATGGTATGGGGTTGATCCTGCTGATGGTTCACCATTATTTTTAGTTGCTGATGCTTATGCTGGTACTACGGCTTCTGATATCAGAACAGTGAACGGAACACAGGTGACAACTAACTTTAATAAAGCTAAATATGACTACTCAGGATCGGCTATTCCTGATCTGTTTGGTAGCTTCGGAACATCGATTTCTTATAAGCAATGGTCATTATCCACTATGTTTACTTATCAGTTAGGCGGAATGACATATGATTCCAATTACCAATCTTTGATGTCAAGTTATTCTCAGGGAGGAGCTCTAAGTACTGATATTTTGAACAGATGGACAACACCTGGACAAATCACGGATGTACCTGCATTAAACTCTTCAACATATACGAGTTCAAATGCTGCATCCAGCAGATGGTTGGTAAAATCAGACTTCATTACTTTCAGACAGGCTACTTTGGCATATAGCTTCAGCCCGGAAAGTATTTCACAATATGGTTTAACATCTTTTAGATTATTATTATCTGGAGAAAATATCTGGAGTAAAACGGCAAGAAAAGGGTTGGAACCTGCACAAACTTTCAATGGAACAACTTCAAACAGATACACTCCGGCGAGAATTGTTACAATAGGATTTAGCTTATCATTCTAAAATTAAGATTATGAAAAATATTATAAAAAGACAATATAAAAGAATTGCAATATTATCCACAACATTATTGGTACTTTCTTTAAGTTCATCTTGTAGCAGTGATTACCTGGAAACAGATCCAACAACGGCAGTTTCTGAGGAATCTGCTTATTCAAGTGCTTCCAACCTTATGGCTATTATTAATGGTATGCATAGAGATATGTATTACAGGCAAAACAACAGCCAGGGACAAAACGGGCAGGGAGGAATCATGATTATGATGGATGCCTTAGGAGAAGATTTGGTTTTCCCTTCCACCGGTAACGGTTGGTATGTTTCAACGGTGAGATGGCAGGATCAGGTAAATGAAAACGGATCCAATGATTTTTATCCTTTCCAGTTTTACTATGCCTTGATCAGAAATGCTAATCTCGTTATTGCAAATGGCCCAACAGTACCCACTGCAAACGCGACAGACGTTGCTACTGTAAAACAGGCTATTGGTGAAGCGTATGCATTCAGAGCATTCAGTTACTATATGCTGGTTCAACTCTATGGAAAAAGATATGTTCCTAACACAACGAACAGTCAGCTTGGGGTTCCTATCAGATTGGTAGCGAATGAAGTTCCGTTGGCAAGAAATACGGTAGAAGAAGTTTATACTCAGATCAATAATGATATTACTGAAGCATTATCAAGACTGAGTACCTCAAGACTAACAAAATCACACTTTAATGACAGAGTTGTTTTAGGTTTAAGAGCTAGGGTTGCTTTAACTCAAGGAAATTATGCTTTGGCTGCATCTTCTGCTAAGTCAGCAAGAGAAGCGGTAACAGGTGGTTTTGCCGGCTTTCCATTAATGAATAATGCAACATATACTGCAGGATTCAATAACCTGGAAGGTAATGGTGAATGGATGTGGGGGGCTACCATTATTGCAGACCAAACTGATTATTTTGGAAATTTTGGAGCATACATGTCTAGAAATTATAATTCAACCAATATCAGACAGGCGCCTAAGGCAATGAACAGCAAACTTTTTGCTATGTTCCCGGCTACGGACGTAAGAACAAAAGTGGTTGATCCTACTGGTCAGCATACTGCACTTGCTTTACCATCAACATATTCAAAGTTTCCATATACAAGTCAGAAATTCTTATCTGTAAGCACTTCGGACAGTAGAGTGGATGTTCCATATATGAGAGCTGCAGAAATGTATCTTATCGAAGCTGAAGCTAAAGCAAGACTGGGAGATGAAGCTGGATCAAAAGTGGTGTTCAATGCACTTGCTACTAATAGAAATCCTTCTTATACAGGTGCGACAACTACAGGTGCTGCTTATATCACGGAAATTCTGAACAGCAGAAGAATAGAGCTTTGGGGAGAAGGATTCAGATTCTTGGATCTTAAGAGATTAAATCAGGGATTAGACAGAACGGGAGCCAACCATTCTTCAGTTGTTGTTAATAATGTACTGACTGTTGCCAATACAGATAACAGATGGGAATATTTAATTCCTAGAGCAGAGATCAATGCTAATCCACTTATTGTACAAAACCCATTATAATTCTTATTCAAATTTTAATATTTTTTAAACCTTGCCTGAATAGGCAAGGTTTTTTATATTCTTTAAACCCTGTTCAGGAAACGTTTGAAAGTTCTTTATCAAGGCATATAATTGTAATCTGCTCCAATCAAGAGTAAGGGATTCCAGTCATTTCCACGGATAATGTACTTTGTATAACTTCTTCTTTAGGCCTTAATAAAAACATATGAAAATTTTAAAAAAATATTTTGAAATTTGAAATTTAATTTTAACTTTGTATTTCAAAGTTCTTTATATGGAATCAAAAAACTATCAGGAAGACTTATCTCATATCCGTTCCATGATGGAACGTTCTTCAAGATTTATTTCTTTGAGCGGATTGTCTGGAGTATTTGCCGGATTGGCAGCTATTTTAGGTGCTATATATGTGTACTTTGCTTTTCAGCGTGAAGGAATTGATTATTTTGCCGGGCAGCGAAATGTTTTTAAGGCAGGTTTGGTCAATGAGTTAATTATTACCGGGATTGTTATTCTTGCCTTAGCTCTTTTAAGCGGATATATTTTTACTGCGAATAAAAGCCGCAGAAAAGGGTTGAAAATATGGGATGCGACTACTAAAAGACTTTTGATTACCTTTGCGGTCCCTTTAGTTTCGGGGGGAGTTTTCTGCCTGGGACTTTTGTATCACCATCTTTTTGTATTTATTGCTCCTGCAACTCTTATTTTCTATGGATTGGCATTAGTGAGCGCGGAGCGATATACATTAACCGATGTTAAATATTTAGGATATTGTGAGATTGTACTGGGACTCTTTTCTCTTTTCTTTCTTGGGTGGGGATTGGTAACATGGACGATTGGCTTTGGGGTGCTTCATGTAGTGTATGGGTTGATTATGCATAAGAAGTATAAGTAATGGGGATAGGTTTTGTGATATTATTTCATCTCATGGCAATTTTTATTCTAAGTTTTATCATTGGAATTATTGCTGTCATTATAGTAAGTTTTATTCTAGATAAACAAAAAAGAACACGCAAATTATTTTTTGCTTTTTGTGCACCATTTATTGGGTTTTATACTTTGTATATTTGCGCCTTTATTGGCTCGACAATTATTTCCCAGACAAAAGGAATTGATATTGGAATTGGAGATACATGGTATGTTCCGCTAAATAATAGCTATAAATTATTATTTATTGATATTCTTGATTATGGATCTATTTCGGATAAAAATACTGGAGAAATATTTTTATCAGATATTTCGGAAATAGAACAAAGAAATGATTTGATTCTCGGTAAAATGTCTTCCGATGAATATTTTTTATTTAATACTGAAACTAGAGAATTAAGTAAGTTTGAAAGTGAAAAAGGTCTGACTTCTTCGAGTGGAAATCAAAAATTAAGTTTAAAAAATGTATATGATTTTTATTCAGAAAGAAAAAGTGAAGCCAGAGGATATTGGTTTTATTTGATAGGAATCCTTTCTTTATTATTTTCTATTGGACATCTGTGGATAGTAAATGATATAATACTTTTTTTCAGCTTTAGTAAAAGATTAATTAAATTAAAATGATTAAAATAAATCAGCTCAACAAAGAATTTGAAAGTCGTGTGAGATTAGGCATTATGTCTGTTCTTATGGTAAACGACTGGGTTGATTTTTCAGAAATGAAAAACCTTTTGGATGTCACGGATGGTAATCTAGCTAGCCATAGTACGGCCTTGGAAAAATCGAACTATATAGAAGTAAAAAAAGAATTTGTGGGTAAAAAGCCTAAGACCTCTTACAGAGTGACGCAGACTGGAAGATTGGCATTTACCGAACATTTAAATGCACTTGAAAAACTATTAGGCAAATAAGCTCAAATTTTTTTAATTATAAACTTTGTAATTCAAAGTACTTTAGAATAATTTAAATATTACATTATGAAAACACTAAAACAAACATTCTGATTTTCGCTGTTCCTGCATTGTTGTTGGCAGTGGCGTTTTTCTGCAATCTTTTTGTAGAAGGATTTAATTGGTCTTTACCGGATTTTGTGATTGCCGGAATCCTGCTTTTTGGGACCACTTTCGTTATCAGTTTAGTGGTTAATTCCAAAAAATCTTTTTCTTCCAAATTAATCATTTGCGGAATTGTTTTATTGGTTCTTCTTTTAATTTGGATAGAACTGGCAGTAGGAATTTTCGGAAGCCCATTTGCAGGAAGTTAAAAAGAGTATGAATAAAAATATTTTTTTGAAAAAACTTAATCAGCTAGCAGTTGTAGGAGCTATTTTGATTTGTTGTTTCCTTTTTCTGTTTTTAGTTTTGATTGGGCTCGAAATGGTTGTTGGAATTTTGCCGATACCTTTTATTGGAAATTAATAAAAAGATGTATGCATAGAAAAGATTTTTTAAAAAGAATTTTTCAACTGTCTATTATTGCAGCATTTCCGGTATTATATTCCTGGCAAATAGAGCCATTTTGGGTGGAATTTGTACAGAGAAAGCTTCCGATAAAGAATTTGCCAAAAGAACTGGAGGGGAAAGTTTTGATGCAGATTTCAGACCTGCATGTTGGTGAACGGTTTGATTATCATTTCCTGATAGAAGCGTTTCAAAAAGCGAAACAGTTTACTCCTGATTTTGTGGTTTACACCGGGGATTATGTAAATCATGGGAATGCCGAAGATCATGAAAAGCTAAAAAAAGTTATGGGCAATGCCGTGATGGGTAAGTTGGGAACTTTTGGAATTTTAGGAAATCATGACTATGGTAAGAATTGGAAAGATTTGGGTTCTTCAGAAATTACCTGTCAGATTTTGGAAAGCCAAGGAATTGTCATGCTGAAAAACGCACAGAAAGAATCTCACGGATTAAATTTTATTGGTTTCGACGATCTGTGGTCTCCCAATTTTGATCCAATGAGTGTAATGAAAGATTATGATGCTTCAAAAGCGAATCTTGTGCTTTGCCATAATCCTGATGTCTGTGACAAGGATGTGTGGAATGGATATCAAGGCTGGATCCTAAGCGGCCACACTCATGGAGGACAGTGACGGATTCCCGGAGTAATAACGCCAGTTCTTCTCGTAGAAAACAGAAAATATATTTCTGGTGAAATTGATCTTGAAGACGGAAGAATGTTGTACATCAACCGTGCATTGGGACATTCTTTTCAGGTAAGGTTTATGGTTCGTCCGGAAATAACAGTTTTTACTTTAACTCAAACATAAAATTTTTATATGAAAAATGAATCTGTAGTTTATTTCGGAAAATCAGTTTTTGGACTTTTTTTCGCGCTTGGAAATATATGTTTACTAGGATATTTAATTACTAAAAATGAAGATTTTGCTTCGTATGGATTTACACTATTACAATTTGCAACGCCAGTTAATTTATTAGTAATAGTATGCTTATTAATTTATGGCTTATTTAATAAATCTCAATTTAATGTTTGCTGTAAGGCATCAGCAATTATTTGTATAAATATTCCTATAGCAATTCTTTATTTTTTTATCGGAATTTCAATTCTGAAGTTTTAAAATAAACAATTATGGTAAAATCAGAAAAATATAATCTTGGAAAGTGGTGGTTTAATAGAAGAATTAAATATAATGTTGGGCTATTAATTTCAGGTTTTGTATCATTTAATTTATATTGGCTTTTAGGTGAACTTCTTATTTTTCCTTATGATGACACTTTTGAAGTGACCTTGTTTACAATGTCCTTCCAATTTGTAGGATATTTTTTCTTCATTCTTCTTGCCAATGTCTTTTACTTTCTAGGTTATTTTGTTGATGTTTTTTTCAATAAAAATAATAGTGAAGAATTTAGAACTAATCTCTTCAACAGTGGATTTATATTTTCTCTATTTATTCCTTTTATAATCCCAATTCTTATTGTAGTGCGATATTTCGTTGAATATTATTAAAATTAATCGGTTATAATGAAAAAACTACGTGTCAAATTTTTACTCTTCGTTTACAATAGAACACAAAAGCTCTATAGAACATACTTTAAAAAGAAAAAAAGAAAATGGCAGTTTAATGAAAAACAATTGCTGGAGTTCCATAAAGATTCTTTAGGAAGAAAGTTGGGCGAATTTTATCAGAAACATGGCTTTTCAATGATTCCGAAAATGGAGAATCACGACGTTCACCATTTGATCACAGGAATAGGAACTCAGTTTGAAGAGGAAATTGCTATGCAGTACCTTCTGTTGGGAAACGGAAAACTCAATGCACATCTTTTGGCTGCCATTGTTTTGGGAACGGTTATCCTTCCGGAATATTTTAAAATGTATATCAGGGCATACAGAAAAGGGCAAAATATGAAGGAATTTCATCATCTGAATTTTGAAGAATTGCTGTGGCAAAATTTTGAGAACCTCAGTGATTTTCTCCGGCAGAAAGAAAGTCCGGTTTTTTATTAATCTAAAATTTTATGAAAACTCACCTTATGAAAACGTATCATCTTATCCTTTTTACAACCGTACTCTTTGTAGTGCTTTTTTATGGCGAAACACCTGGAGTTAATCTTGGGATTCTAGGAATAGTCTATGCAGTGCTTGCTTTGTTCGCAACTCCGGAAAAAAATAAAACCCAAACGTTTTATATTTTATTTGTCACTTCTATTTTGTCCAGTATCGCCTTTGCCTGGTATCGGGATTTTCCGTCACTATTAGCAGTTGTGGCATCACTTTTATTTTTAGGATTTAAATCAAAAACAAGAAAACTGAAAACCCTTTTTATTGTTCCGGTTTTTGTGACGAATTTCTTTACTTTTTTCTGTCGTTTTTTCAGCTTTGAAAAATGGCTTCCGAAATTCAATACTTCAGGTATGCTTCAGAAAACGATAGCCATTATTCTTATTCCTGCCATTTTTATAATTGTATTCTTCTGCATTTATACCTATGGAAGTGATCATTTTGCCACTTTGTTTGACAATATTGAATTTGATTTCAACTTTCTTGATTTTTTCGGACTCGCCGTTCTGGGGTTCTTTATTGCGTTCAATTTCTGGAATTTTTCAGTAGACAGATTTATCTATAAGCAAAATCATTATTTAAATAATACATTTTCGGTTCAGGAAAAGCCTCAGAAGCCTTCTTTTAGCTTTATGACCTTTGATCTGGAAAGAACAAGCGGGATAATAACTTTCTTAGTATTAAATATAATGCTCGTGTTCTTTATTTTCACTTATAACTATGAGCAGTTTTATGAAGCTCCAAAGACCCCTTCTCAGCTTTCAGATGAAACACATGAAAGAGTAGTTTCGGTTATTTTTAGCATTATTATGGCAATTGCAGTAATTATGTTCTATTTCAAAGGAGCTTTTAATTTTGATAAAAATGCAGGAATACTAAAGATGCTTGCTAAAATATGGGTCGTTCTGAATGCGGTTTTAATATTTTCTGCGATGGCTAAAAATACAGAATATGTTCAGCAGCTGGGATTAACTTATAAAAGACTGGGAGTTTACGCATTTTTAATATTGAGTATTATTGGATTGGTAGTAACTTTTATAAAAATTCAGAAGCAAAAAACCAATGCTTTTCTGTTCAACCAGATGCTGTGGTATTTCTATGGAATGATTTTGGTTTGCAGTTATTTCAACTGGGGCGGAATGGCAACACAATATAATATAAGGAATCATAAAGGAAATTTTGAATTCCTGCATTCCCTGAATTATAATGATGAAATGTTGGAACAGGCCTTTCCGAAGGAAATGAAAACAAAAATTAATGATGAGAGAACGGAAAGTAACAAAGCTACATTCCTTTCCAAGATTTTATATTACGAATCCATTAAAAAATAACATATGAAAAAGCTGCTATTCATCATTCCGATTATTTTATTCTCTTGTAAAAAAGAAGTGAAAAGTACAGAAATAAAAATGCCTGATTCAGTAAGTGTAAAAGAAAAATCTGAAAACAGGGCAGATTCAGTTATAAAGAAAGAAGATGCCAAAAGCGCGGACACAATTGCTGAGGTAAACAGTCCGGTTACTGCTGAAGAAAAAAATGGCAGAGTCATCATAAAAACTGTTGAAGGAAATCATTTTCCGATACTGATACAGGAAGAATTTACCAAAGATCATGATAAACTGATCCTTAAAATTTCAGGCTATTCAAAACCCCAGTTAAACGCAAAGATTCTTACCAAGCAAAACGATTTCAATATAAGGTTTAATCAAATTAAGCTTCCGGATGGAAAGATGGATGGACCTTTTGGAAGAGAAATCACATATGATATTCCCGAAAAAGGAGAGGTTTGGTTGATTATAGGAAAAAACAATATGGCAGATGGTCAAATTACCGGTACATTTTCTGTGAAGGTAGAGTAGATTTGGTATAATTTATGTAAATGAAACTGTAAAATAAATATTATGAAAAATATATTTTCAACAGCTATAATAGCTTCTGTGGCTTTGGTAAGCTGCGGAACGGTACAGTCTCTTGTTCAGAATACATTTCCTTACACTGCCAATGTATTGATTTCTACCGGAGTGCCTGCCAATAAAGAGGTGTCTTCTACTGCGACAGCTTCCAATGTTCAGACCTGGTTTGGAGGAAATAATAATGCTAAAATAAAAGATGTAAGGATATCTGATGCAAAAGTTTCAGTGGTGAGTCCTTCCGGAGGTAATCTTAGTGACTTTAAATCAGTTAAAGTTTATGTTTCTTCGAGCGGAACCGGGGAAAGATTAGTTGCTTCAAGATCTGATATCTCTACGAGTTCTTCAAGCATTAATTTAGACTTAAATGATACAGGATATTTGGATGAGGTGGTAAAAAGTACAGGTCTTACAGTAAGAACGGTTTATGAACTGAAAAATCAGACAAGTTCTGACATGAATATAAAAATAGCACTTAATTTCAGCAGTGTACCTGCAAATTAATAAAAAAAGCGGCCTTTCAAATAAATTGAAAGGCCGCTTTTTTTATTATAAAAGATCTATTTAAAATCTACCAGTTCGATATCGAAAATAAGGGTTGCTCCCGGAGGAATAACTCCTCCAGCTCCATTATCTCCATATGCTAGATCTGAAGGAATATAAAATCTGTATTTTGCTCCTTTCGTCATTAACTGGATTCCTTCTGTCCAGCCTTTGATTACACCGGAAAGATTCAAATCCATCGGATTTCCGCCGTGATTATCTGTGCTGTCAAAAACAGTTCCGTCCATCAGTTTCCCTGTGTATTTTACATTGGCAGTACTTGAAGCGGTTGGCTTAGCTTTTCCGTCACCAGGTTGCAGAACTTCGTATTGTAGGCCGCTTGCAGTGGTTGTTATTTTTTTGTTCAGTTTATTTTTAGCCAAAAGTTCAGCTCCTTTCTTCTTGTTTTCTTCAGCTTTTACTTTTGCTTCTGCCTGCTTCTTTTCATTTTGCTTCTGCATAAACCCTTGTAAAAAAGTTCCCATCTCCTCTTTTGGGAATAAGCTTGCTTTACCTGAAAACTCATCTTTTAAAGCCTGAGCCATAAGATCAGGATCTACAGCAAATCCTTGTCTTTTCATGTTTTGGGCAATATCAAGACCAATATAATAAGAGGCTTTCTGCTCATCCGTATAAGACTTTTGAGCGAAAGAAGTAGTAAATCCGGCAACAATTGCCAAAGTAGCTAATGTTTTTTTCATTGTTTGAGATAAATTATATTCTGTTGTAAAATTAAGCTTTCGTGATGGAATCCATTACAATCGTTACAGGACCATCGTTGATTAATGAAACTTTCATGTCTGCTCCGAAAATTCCGCTTTCCGTTTTGAGTCCAGAGTTTGAAATCTGCTCTTTGAAATAATCAAAAAGAGGAATCGCTTTATCAGGCTTCGCCGCTTTAATGAAAGAAGGGCGGTTTCCTTTTTTGTAATCAGAAATCAGGGTGAACTGACTTATACAAAGAATTTCACCTTTAATATCCTGAACGGAAAGATTGAGCTTGTCTTCTTCATCGCCGAAAATTCTAAGATTTAAAATCTTCTGGACGAGCCAGTCTGCATCTGTTTTTTCATCATTTTCATCAATTCCTACCAAAAGCATCAATCCCTTTCCAATTTCACCTACAATAGTACCGTCTACTTTTACACTGGATTCGGATACCCTTTGTATAACCACTTTCATATTAATAATAAATATTTAAAATATTGGATGAAGCATCATAATTATAAGTATATGTTTTCGGAGGTAATCCTGTAGCAGCTCCGTCCGTGGGTGAACCTGTTAATAATAACCATTTAGTGTTATCCTTTGGACATAAAATATAAATGTCATCTTTTACCTCAAGAGTAGTATTGGTATCCGGACAAAGATGAGGTGCATTTCGGTCATATATTTTAAAAGAAGAACCGTTTCTTACGGCGATTAATCCTCTCGTTCCAGACTGTTGTTCGTTAATATAAATCCATCCGCCGGTGTTATTAAGATCATAGTATGCCGGAAGATTCAGGTTTAATGTGACATTAATCGGGCTGCTTGGAAAACAGTTTACCGTATCCTGTGTTCTTCCGCAGGAGTTTAAGGTTAAAATACTGAAAATCAGAGTTGTTAAAATAAATGGGATTGAAAAACTTTTTTTCATTTCAATTTAAATTTTTATATATTTGTAAAAATTAAACGATTATTACACGAAAACATTGTCCGGCAAATGTCGGATTATTTTTTTATACTAAAACTAAATTTCGAAAATTATGGCAAGCTATGTTACAAAGGAGGGATTAGACAAAATGAAAGCTGAGCTAGAACAGTTGGAAACTGTTGAAAGACCTAAAATTACCCAGCAGATTGCAGAAGCTAGGGACAAAGGGGATTTGTCTGAAAATGCTGAATATGATGCCGCTAAAGAAGCGCAGGGGATGCTTGAAATGAGGATTTCTAAATTAAAAGACGTTATTTCTAGTTCAAAAATTATAGATGAAAGCCAATTAGATACTTCTAAAGTTTCAATTTTGACAACGGTGAAGCTTAAAAATAACGGTACAAAACAGGAGCAGGTGTTTACTTTGGTTCCGGATAACGAAAGTGACCTGAAGTCTGGTAAAATTTCTGTAAATACACCTATTGCTAAAGGTTTATTAGGAAAAGTAGTAGGAGAAACTGCTGAAATTACTTTGCCAAACGGAAACAAACTGTCTTTCGAAGTATTGGAAATCACTCTGTAGAAAACAAAATCTTAGAAATTATGAGCACAATATTCACTAAAATAATTAACGGCGAAATACCGGCTTATAAAGTTGCTGAAGATGAAAACTTTGTTGCATTTTTAGATGCAATGCCTTTGGTAAAAGGACATACGTTGGTAGTTCCTAAAAAAGAGGTCGATCTGATTTTTGATCTGGATAGCGAAGAATATAAAAATCTTTGGGGATTTGCTCAGGAAGTAGCTAAGAAAGTTAAAAATGCAGTTCCTTGTATAAGAGTGGGAGTTGCGGTGGTAGGACTGGAGGTTCCTCATGCTCATATTCATTTGATTCCATTAAATAAAATGGAAGATATGAACTTCAGAAATGAAAGACTGAAATTATCTGTAGAAGAATATACAGAAATTCAACATTCGATTATTAATTCTTAACCTATAAATGAGATCGTAAAAAAGTAATTTTTTACGATTTTCTTTAATAATATATATTTATATAAAATGAACTCAAATCAATGTTCATTCTGCGGAAGAAAAAGAAATGAAGTACAGATGCTGATTTCCGGGCAGAATGGTTTTATTTGTGAAAACTGTATCGAACAGGCACATTCAATTGTAAAAAACAGTGCTTCAAAGACAGGATACTCGCCTGCAGAAAATATCGATGAATTAAAAAAGCCTAAAGAAATTAAAAGTTTTTTAGATCAGTATGTAATCGGACAGGATCAGGCTAAAAAACAACTTTCCATAGCAGTGTATAACCATTATAAAAGGTTGCTTCATGCTAAAGATGAAAATAGAGAGGTTGAGCTTGAGAAGTCCAATATCATTATGATAGGGGAGACGGGAACCGGGAAAACATTATTGGCAAAAACCATTGCCCGAGAGCTGAATGTTCCGTTTTGTATTGTAGATGCAACCATCCTTACTGAAGCTGGATATGTAGGAGAAGATGTAGAAAGTATTCTCTCAAGACTTTTAATGGTGGCGGATTATGATGTGGAAAAAGCAGAAAAGGGAATTGTATTTATTGATGAGATAGATAAAATTGCCAGAAAATCGGATAACCCGAGTATCACAAGAGACGTTTCCGGAGAAGGGGTGCAGCAGGGTTTACTAAAATTATTGGAAGGAAGTATTGTAAATGTTCCGCCACAGGGAGGAAGAAAACATCCTGATCAGAAATACATCCAGGTAAATACTCAGAATATTTTATTCATTGCAGGAGGAGCTTTCGACGGAATTAAAGAAATTATTGAGCGAAGAATGAATAAGCAGGCGATTGGCTTCAGCTCAGAAAAAATAAATAAAGTAGACGAAAATGAATATGTATTAAGGAATATCAATGCAATAGATTTAAGATCTTTTGGTTTGATTCCCGAGCTTTTGGGAAGATTTCCTATCATTACTTACCTGGAAAAACTTACCAAAGAAACAATGGTGAGAATTATGAAAGAACCTAAGAATTCTATTGTAAACCAGTTTGTTGAACTATTTAAAATGGATGGCATTAAACTTACTTTTACCGATGAAGCTATAGAAAAAATTGTGGAAGAAACAATGGAAAAAGGATTGGGAGCAAGAGGTTTAAGAGGAACTACAGAAAAAGTGCTTGAAGACTATATGTTTGAAATAGGCGAGCAAAAGGAAATCATATTAACTGCTGATAATATTTTGGTAACTAAATGATTTTTATAGTTTTTTGTTAAAAAAAATTATATATTTGCATAGAGTATTTTATTATATTAACACATAAAAATAATATACAATGAAAAAAAATTTATTAACTATAGCACTTTTGGCTACGATGTGTTCTGTTCAGGCGCAGCTACTACATGTCGATAATTCAGCTAATGTTTACGTAAGTCAAGGTACCTTGGTCTATAGTGGAGGTGGAGTACAAACAAAAGGTACTGGAACCGTTGAAAACCACGGGAATTTTATGATTCAAGGAGCAGCAACTGATGTTTTCAGAAATTTAGATGCATCAGGTACTGAAATTATTACAGGAAATACTGGGGGCTCTTTTGTTAATAAACTTAATCAGGCAGGTAACTTTGCATTACGTAATACTGCCCCTTTAGGAGATCAAACTGTTCCACTCTCAACTCTGAACTATACTTATGGCCAGCTTTATATTTCTGGTATTCCACAAAACAACATCACTGGTGTTGTAAATCAGGAGTTTACATCTGTTAATCATGGTGCATATCAGCAAATCGGGCTTCCTTTTTGGGGAAAAGATTTCTCTACGCTGTCAGAATTAGGAAAAACATTTAATACAACAAGATGGAGCCAAAATGAGGCGCTTGTTTGGAATAATGCTTTAACAGTATTTGATAATTTACCTTCAACAACACTAGGAACCACTGCCCGTCCGGCTTATTCATATTATATCTTAGGTGGAGGAGGCACCGGTTCAGCATGGGCTAATAATGGTCTGGCTACTACTAGAACAGTAATCGGGAAGCCGGTATCTGACCTAGATAACTCCCAGGTAACCTTATCAGGAGCCGGCTCTACGGTAAACTATGGAGCAGGAGGTAGTGCTGTTAATGGTTATAATGAAAAGTATAATACTTATCTGGGCGATTATTTTGCCTATTCAAGAAATAATGTTTGGGATGGTTCAGATTTCGGAAAAAATCTTTATTTCTTCGGTAATCCATATCTGACTAACTTAGACTTGAACAACCTTATAACTCCGGGAGATCCCGATTTTATAAGTAATTTATACGGAATAAGATTTGAGCCTACAGCCGGAGGAACAACCTACGTAGCAGGTTCCGGAGGTAGTGCAATCAGTTTTAAATTTGTTACCAGATCGGGTAATATTTGGGTGGGTGATACGGAATATTTAAATGTAAGACCTTTTGGTTCTTTCGTCATTAAATTGAACGATAATACGGCTAGTCCGGCCCCAACTTTAAATTTTGCAAACCTGAGAAGATTTAACTATCATTCCAGAGCAGCAGGAACAACTTATTCACCTACTGCAAATAAAAATGGAACAAACAATACTACAGGAAGTGTTAAACAGTTAGCGGTAGTAGGGTTGGATTCTAATGGAAAAGAGCTGGCGAGAACTTATTATGTAGTTTCTCCTTCCTCTATTAACGGACACTCTGTTAATGCAACATCTCAAGTTGGTAATAGCAACACCTACGATTTAGGTACTTATGAAGAAGATGCTGTAAATGGAGGATACGATCCAAACTATCAGAACAGTTACTGGCTATACATTAACGAAGCCAATGATAGTTTCGTAGGGAAAAATATTAAGATGGTAAGATATACTTCTAATATATCTTCATTTCAATTTTTTATAAAAGAAAATGGAAGTGCACTTCCTAATGGCGTGCATGATCTATCTACTGGTATTGGTTTCTATTTTAAAGGACCGAATGGAGTTTTACAACCAATTAGTCAAGGTCAGACTATAGCTGCAACAGGTAATGCAGAGCAGGAATATGACTTATATTACGGTCTGCCTTCTTCTGTACTAGGCTCTTCCGAAGTAGCAAATGCTCCTTCAAGAACTGTTGTTGCATATAGCCCTGCAATTGATGATTATATTGTGAAATTTGATCCTAAATGGAAAAAAGCTACAATTCAGGTATTTGATATGAGTGGGAAATTAGTGGTTTCTGAAAAAAATGTTGATGCTGCATCTGATTTTACAATTAGATTACAGAAAAAGTTAAAAACTGTTTATGTAGTTAAAATTGTTTCAGATAAAGGAGAAACAGTACAAACTAAAATTGAAAGATAACTATAATTAACCTTCTTAAATTTGCAAAATGAAAAAAAGTATATTACGTTTACTAAGTTTTACATATTTGTTATTTAGTGGATTATTGTTCGCTGAAAATGAAGTTCCCACTCCCCCTACAGCCAGACCTGGAGGAACTGGAGGTGACACTGGAACACCGGGAGCCCAGGCATCTCCAATCGATATGTATGTTTATGTGTTAGCGATAGTTGCAATTCTGACAATTGTTTACTTTGCTAAAAAATATAAAAGCCAAAAAATATAAAAAATTTTATTAAAATAATAGTAAACTCTCTGATTAGTCAGGGAGTTTTTTTATTTTTACGTCATGAAAAAGATACTTTTATTGTCTGGGATGATTACCGCATTATCCATCCATGCTCAGTTTTCAGTGACTATTCAAGCACCGGAAGGATTCAAAGAACAGGATGCTATTTTATACACACTTAACGGATCTAAGGACATTATTGTTACAAAAGAGCAGAAAAAAAATAATGTATGGACATTTAAGTATCCAAAAGCCTATTCTGGGATGATGAAGGCTTATTTTCCTAATACCAATAATACAGTCACTTTTATTTCTGAGAATAAAGATGTGAACATTAAACTTGAAGCAGATGGCGCCAAAGTGAAGGATATCATTTATCTTGATGATGCTAATGCTTTAATGAGTAGTATTCAGGAATTATCCCAAAAGAAAGAAGTTATACTGCCTGCTTTATCCCAAATCAAAGAATATTATAAAGATAATACTGATTTTGGAAAAGCGTTAAAAACCGAGATAGGAAGACTTTCGGGAAATGATATTGAGAATGTGTCAAAATTTCCTTTTGTAAGCTATTATAATACAAATTATAACAAATATTTATCTGCTCAAAATACTAAAAAAGTTTCCCAGGATGATATTATTAATTTTATAGATAAATCGAATGATATGCTGGAAACTTCCTCTCTGTTGAGACCATTATTGGTAGCTTATTTAAATAACGGAGGGAATACGAATGTTACAGCATCCGTAGATAAATTATTAGACAGATTAAAGGTGGAAACACCTCGTGGACAAACCGTTTTATCAGAGCTGATTGACATCTTTGATGTATATGATATGTCTGAGTTTAAAAATAAGTATTTAAGTCTTGCAAAAAACCTCAAGTGTACCATTACAGACAGGTTGGCTTCTACCATAAAATCAAATGCAAATGTAGAATTAGGAGCTGTTTTTCCTAATTATAAATTTCAGTCTCCGGTCAATACAGACGCAAAGTCAATCCATGATGTAAAGGCAGATAAAAAGATTATTATTTTCTGGTCATCCACATGTTCACATTGTGAAAGTGAGCTTCCGCAACTGCTTGCAAAATATAAAGAATTACAGGCTAAAAAGGTGCAGGTTATTGGACTGTCTTTAGATACTGATAAAAGCTCATATACGAGTAAAATAGCGGCATTCCCATGGATCAACGATTCAGAATTGAAAGGATGGAACAGCTCTTACTCGGAAACTTACAACATTCATGCTACACCAACGTATTTTATTTTAGATGCTAACAATAAGATTATCAGTAAGCCAGAGCACGTGGGAAATGTTTTAGAATATTTTAATGCAAAATAATTTTGGAGGGAAAGAAATAATTTATATATTTGCACCACGAAAAAGGCGAGGTAGCTCAGTTGGTTAGAGCGCAGGATTCATAACCCTGAGGTCACGGGTTCAATTCCCGTCTTCGCTACAAAAAGTACTTTCGGTAGGTACTCAAAAATACACCGCGGGATGGAGCAGTAGGTAGCTCGTCGGGCTCATAACCCGAAGGTCATCGGTTCGAGTCCGGTTCCCGCTACTAAAAACGCAATTAGAAATAATTGCGTTTTTTTATTCATAATAAGACATGTATTTCTTTTATAATCATTTTAGTTTGATTATATTTCAGAAGTATAGTTTTAACCATAAAATATCTTTTGGTATAAAATAATGAATTCTTCTTTCTAAATCTTTTGATATTTTTTAATAAGCAAATCTTGCTATTTTGTTAAAATAAATAAGTATCTTTTTGGTGAATTATTTCGAATTCTAAAAAAGCCTTAAAATAAATTCAAAAAATCTTAAAATTTTCATAAAAATTAATAAAAAGGAAAAATAAGTTTTTTATTTATAAATATTGTTGTATTTTTACAACGCCTTGAATGAGGGAACAAGTCAAGGTAATAAATTTTTTTTCATCATTTGTGTTTTTAGAATCGTATCGCCTGATACGATTCTTTTTTGTATATACTACTAACTATTTCTCGTAATTCAATAGTAGGTCGATAAAATAAGAATAGGTGATAGAACCCTCCTGCTGGTTACTTTTAAGAAACAAATTATTGGTAAATCCAAAGAAATCATCCAGCCAGCTTTGATGTTTCAGCATGAATGCCTTTTCAAATGCCCGGTCTCTTTTCATTCCTTCAGAATAGTTTTTTTGTATTGATTTTACAAAATCAGGGTCTTCTTCGATTATGAACCTTAAAAGGCTTTTTAAAGTGAAGTATTCGGTACTGTAACGCAGGTCGGAATTTGTTGAGCTAATCCCTATCAAATAACCGATAAAATTAGCTTCCTGTTCCCTGGCAAAGCCTAATTGATGGGAGCTTTCGTGGGCGGAAGTAAAAGGAATTAATGTGGCAGGAAGTTCTGAGTTGTATTGAGCCTCTGCTGTGAAAGGATTATAGTATCCCAATATGCCGGTAAAGCTCATGACATTTTTAAAAAGACTTGGCTTAAATGAATTAACAAGAGAAGCCTTTTTAGAGGAAATATATTGAGGGATTGTCTTTTGTCTCAAAAGGATTTCAGTTTGAACAGCATTGAGATCGGAAATAATGAAGACTCCGTTTTTATCTTCACGTACCATCTTTCTGCTTGCTTTACATTTTTCGAGATATTGAAGAGCCAATACTTTTGCTTTACTGATATCGGGTTCTTTCTGACTTGAAAGCTTGTGGAGAATTGGGGTTTGAAAATATAACATTCCCCAAAATAGCTGGTAACAGAAATAAAGGATATTAATGATCAAAAGAAATCTAATGATGGTTGTATTCCTGTCTTTCTTTTTAAAGAGCTTAATGATGGAATATAGAATAAAAATTCCTAAAAGTATATACAGTATATCACCCAAAGAAAAAGGCAGCCATGAAAAAAGATGTTGATGCGTTTTTTTTTGTATTTCAAAAAGTCTTTCAAAAAATGAAATCATCCAAACTGATTTCGAAAAAGCTAAAAACAAAAGAAATTGGGCAAGTAATAAACCCGCCCAAAATCTTTTCTTCGTATATATTTTACTGATATTAATGACCACTTCCTTTTGTGAGTTTATCAAGATCTATACCTTGAGATTTTAAAATACCACTTACACGGATTGCGTAGAAAGCTAAATAAGCAAAACAAATAACACCTACTATATAACTCATATGTATTGTTGTTAGGTCTGCAATATATCCCTGAATAAGACTAACAATTCCGCCTCCCATAATCATCATGATCAATAAACCTGAACCCTGGTTGGTATGTTTTCCAAGACCATTGATAGCAAGCGCAAAAATACAAGGCCACAATGTAGAACAGAATAAACCTACGCTCGTAAATGCATAAACAGAAACCATTCCTTTTGTAAGCATCCCTATCAATAAAGCTGCAATTCCTGCAGATGAAAAAATAAGCAGCATTCTTGCAGGATTTCCTTTACTCATTACGTCACAAATAATCATTACAATAATAATTAAACCATAAACATAGAAAGGTGTAAGATCATGCTTGGCAATGGCATTCACTAATAAGAATACTCCGAAAGCTAAATAAGGAGCTAAGAATCTTAAAATCTTTTTAAATCCCGCGCTGAAATCGAAAGCGTCAACAGCTCCTGTCCAACGTCCGATCATCATAGAAGCCCAGTAAAGAGAAATATAAGGTGCTACGTCTTTTGTTGCAAAATTTAGATCTTTTTCCATATATGCCGGCAAATTACTAGCCGTAGATACCTCCACTCCTACATAAACAAAGATCGCGATCATCCCCATAATAAGCTGGGGATACTGAAGTGCAGATTTTCTGTGTTCTCCAGGGGTAGAATCATCTGTGTTCTCAACATTAGTCGGTGTTATAGTTGGTAGTGAAGAAAATTTCAACATGATAGCCACTAAAACAAATGCCACTCCTAAAATAAGATAAGGAATTTTTACACTTTCTACACTTACTTCAGTATTAGCAGCAGTAGCAGATCCGAAAATAGCAAAAGAAACAATTAGAGGACCGATGGTTGTTCCGAAATTATTGATCCCACCTGCCATTGTTAATCTTTGAGATCCTGTTTCTACAGGTCCTACTTCAATAGCAAGAGGGTTGGCTACAATTTGTTGTAACGAAAATCCTAAACCTACAATAAATAATCCTGAGATCATTAAAGGGAAAGATCCCATATTGGCAGCCGGATAAAATAATAAGGTTCCCACAGCTGAAATTAATAATCCGGTAATCAAACCGTTTTTATAACCGATCCTATTGATCAAGTCTTGTTTCAGCCCTTTCGAAATAAACATATAAATTAATGAACCTACCGTATATGCAACGTAGAAACAAATTTGAACGAGCATACTTTCGGTTTGGGATAAATTAAATGCCTTTTTGAAAACCGGGATTAGGATATCATTACTGGCTGCAACAAAACCCCAGAAAAAAAATACAGTAACTAACGGAATAAACTGTCCCCAGTTAGTTTGTTTAGAATAGTTTGACATATTTGTTAATAAAAAATTCGCAATAACAAATATAGATTATTTCTTTGATTAAGAGTATTTAACTAAAGTTTTTTTTATTGTCTCAAAAGCTGACAATTTTAAATTTTTCGGAGAATCCGAAGGGGCTAAAATACCATTGTAAAAAACCTTTACTTTTCCGGGATAGCCTTTGGAGTTATCAAAAGGGAAAATTTCTTTTAAACCAATGAAGGTATGAATAACAATAGGCGAATTGTGTTTGGATGACAAGGTGAATGCTCCGTCTTTAAACTCGTCTAAAATAATAGAGGTATCATCAGGAACTCCTCCTTCAGGAAAGATAACGATGCTGCAGCCTTCCTCCATTTTTTCAGCACACCTTCTATAGACATCTGCACGGCTTCTTGCACTGCTTCGGTCGACCATTACACAGATTCTTTTATAGATTGTTCCGAAAATAGGAATTTTTACCAGCTCTTTTTTTCCAACAAAGCAGATTGGATGATGGGGGAACAAAATGCAGGTAAGCATTATGTCCATAATAGAAGTATGATTGGAAATAATAACATACTGCTTTCCTTTTTCAAGCTGCAGATCAGAAAGCTTTGTGATTTCATGCCTTAATCCCATTCCGTAGAACATTCCGTAGCTCCAGAATCGGATCCATGTATAGGCATATTTATAATGCTTTTTACTGAAAGATAAAATATAAACGGGTATTCCGAAAATTATCGTTAAAAAAAACGCCAGAAGCAAAAGCCAAAATCTCCAGAGATAATTTAAAATCTTTCCCACAGGTTATCCGTTAAAAATTACTTTTTTCTTTATTGAATAATTGAGTACCGAAACTAATAAGATTGCAGCTATTTTACTAATTACTTCGGGACTTAGTGTATAAAAAACTAAACTGATATTGTCTTTGAAAATGAAGCTGTAAAAAAACTGGAAAAAACTAAGACTTAGTAAGGTTGAAATAAAAGACACAATCATAAAATAGGCGAATTCCTTCTTTTTTGAATGTTTACCTCTTTCAAAAACAAACCAGATGCTCAGGAAATAATTGGTAATAATACCACAGCTTGTAGATAATATATTACTTAAAGGATAATGGATGCCATGAAAGTTAGTTTCCTGGGGAAGCATTCTGGGAAGTTGAATACTGAAAATTTTAAAACTTCCAATCTCAACAACAGCACTGAGTCCTCCGGCTATGATGAAGAATAAAATTTGTTTTTGACGTAGTAGTAACTCTTTCATTCAATTGATATGAACTGCAAATTTATAACTATATGTTAAACAGTGAAAAAAGTTGTTAAATATTTTTTTTGAATCAAAAATCTTTTTAAATTTATTATTCAAAGCGACATAAAAGTAACCTGATAATAAATTCATTTTCAACAGCTTGTGTTGGGCGGTTTTTCTATCTTGTAATACGGGTTTGAACGTATTTTTTATCATTTCTTTTTCAAAAACTATAATAATATTTGTATGAAAAGTCAAAACAAATACAGAAAATTCCAGCTTCAACAGAAAAATATCGAAGCTCTCGAAAGACAAAGCACTAGATTCAAAAGAGTGTACACAGAGTACGAAAATATGTCTGATGAGCTATGGAATCTTGAGAACTCCAACGGAGAACCTGTTCCGGATGATTTTATCAATGCAATGATTTTGCAGACTTCCTATTTAGAAGATGAAATAGAAGATTGGCTTATACAATTCAACGAGAAAAAAACTGATATAAAACATTAGTAATTTTAAAAAGCTTATCATGTGTTTATAAGACGGTTTAAAGATAAATTCATAATTTAGCATCCTTAAACTAAAATGTAATATATGGTTGCTATTGTTGATAGTGGTTCAACTAAATCTGATTGGGTAATTCTGGATGACTTCAAAAATGTTTTCTTAAAGACCGAAACCATTGGTTTTAACCCCAATTTTATCAGCAAAGAGCTTATAGTCCCCGAAATTGAGAAAAATACAAGCTTAACATCGGTTAAAAACTCTATTACCAGGATCTTTTTTTATGGTTCTGGCTGTGGCGTGAGACAAAACTGCATAACGATTGAAGAAGAAGTGGGGAGAGTTTTCACCAATGCAGAGATTATTGTAAAAGAAGATCTTACTGCTGCGGCGTATGCTGCGTATAACGGTAAGCCAACCATTGTTTGTATTTTGGGAACAGGTTCCAATTCTTGTTATTTTGACGGAGAAAATTTAAAAATAAAGCTTCCTTCACTGGGGTATCTTGTTGGTGACGAAGGAAGCGGAAGTGCCATCGGGAAACAACTGGTGCGAAGATTCTTTATGCAAAAACTTCCTGATGATCTGTCTTGCGAGTTTGAAAAAACGTATAAGCTTACTGTGGATGAAACATTGAAAAATATGTATCATACACCAAGACCCAATGCTTATTTAGCAAATTTCAATAAATTTGTTGTAGAAAGAAAGGACCATTCTTACTTTCAGAAAATGGTTTTCGATGAAATGATGAATTTTTTCGATTATCAGGTTATTCCCTATGAGGAATCCAAAGAAGCTGAAATCAATTTTATTGGTTCTATAGCTTATTATTATGAAAATATTCTACGCTCTGTTGCTGCAGAGCTTCATTTAAATGTGGGACGCATCGTTCAGAAGCCTATCGAGAGTTTGGTAGATTACCACATTAAATATATACTTTAAATAAAAAATAAAATTCTATGTCAAGTAAAAATAACCGCGACGAGAAGAACTTTAACCAGGCCGCGTTAGACTATCATAAAACAGAACCTAAAGGAAAAATCGAAGTTATTCCTTCAAAACCGCACTCATCTCAGAGAGATTTGTCATTGGCATATTCACCGGGGGTTGCAGTTCCTTGTATGGAAATTCATGAAAAGCCGGAAACAGTTTATGATTATACAGGAAAAGGAAATCTGGTAGCTGTTATTTCTAATGGTACTGCTGTTTTGGGATTAGGTGATATTGGAGCAGAAGCTTCGAAGCCTGTAATGGAAGGAAAAGGTCTTTTATTCAAGATTTTTGCAGATATTAATGTATTTGATATTGAAATCGATGAAAAAGATCCGGATAAATTTATTGATATTGTAAAAGGGATTGCGCCAACTTTTGGAGGAATCAACCTTGAAGATATTAAAGCTCCTGAAGCTTTTTATATTGAACAAAGGCTGAAAGAAGAACTGGATATTCCTTTAATGCACGATGACCAGCACGGAACAGCAATTATTTCTGCGGCAGCATTAATCAATTCTTTGCAAATCGCCAACAAAAAAATCGAAGAAGTAAAAATGGTGGTAAACGGAGCAGGAGCGGCAGCAATTGCTTGTACCAACCTGTACATTTCTTTGGGATTGAAGAAAGAAAATGTATTGATGTGCGACAGTAAAGGAGTTATTAATCATAAAAGAGAAAATCTTACTCCTGAAAAATTAGATTTTATCGCTAATACAGATATTGAAACATTGGAAGATGCCGTAAAAGGTTCCGATGTTTTTGTAGGGCTGTCAAAAGGAAATGTAATGACTCCTGAAATGCTGTTGAGCATGAACGAAAATCCTATTGTTTTCGCTTTGGCAAACCCAGATCCGGAAATTGCTTACGATCTGGCGCTTGAAACCCGTAAAGATGTGATCATGGCGACAGGTAGAAGTGATTATCCTAATCAGGTTAATAACGTTCTTGGTTTCCCATATATTTTCCGTGGCGCATTAGATGTTCAGGCAAAAGGAATTAATGAAGAAATGAAGTTAGCAGCTGTTCATGCGATTGCTAATCTGGCGAAAGAACCGGTTCCTGAAGCTGTAATTTTGGCTTATAATGTTCAGAATTTACAATTTGGAAGAGAATATTTTATTCCGAAGCCATTTGATAACAGATTGATTACAAAAGTATCGAGTGCGGTAGCTAAAGCTGCAATTGATAGCGGTGTGGCAAGAAAAACAATTAGCGATTTCGAAGAATATGAACATCACCTTCTCGACAGAATGGGAAGAGATGAGAAATTGGTAAGAATGATGCAGAGCCGTGCTAAAGCCAATCCGAAGAGAATTACTTTAGGAAATGCTGAAGAATATAATGTATTAAAAGCTGCTCAGATTCTTTATGAAGAAGGAATTGCGTTTCCAAGCCTTTTAGGAAACAAAAAGTATATTCAGGAACAGATGGAGCGTTACGGAATCAGTCTTGATGTTCCGATTATAGATCCAAGTGATGATGATCAGAAAGAAAACAGAAAGAAATACAGAGAAACACTTTGGAAGCTTCGTCAAAGAAAAGGAATGAACGAGTATAAAGCCAAAAGATTCGTTCGCCAGAGAGATTATTTTGGTCCCTTAATGCTGAAGCATGGAGATACAGACGGATTGATTATCGGTTTCTCTAAAAATTATACTTCAGTATTAAGACCGGTTTTAGAGATTATTGAAAAGGAGAAAGGAGTAGATAAAGTAGCGGCAATGATGATGATCTTATCTGAGAAAAAGCCGATTTTCTTTGCAGATACCTCGATTAATCAAAATCCTACAGCAGAAGATCTTGTAAATATTGCTAAAATGGCTGAATTTACGGTGAAATCTTTCGCTATCGAACCGAGAATTGCCATGCTTGGATTTGAAAACTTTGCAGCAATTTCCGATACGTCTAAAAAAGTAGCAAAAGCAGTAAGCATCCTTCATGAGAAATATCCTAAAATGATTGTAGACGGAGAAATTCAGCCGGATTTTGCCATGAATTCAGATCATTTGAGCGACTATCCTTTCTCGAAACTGGAAACAACTCCTGCCAATACTTTTATCTTCCCGAATCTTGAATCTGCAAATTTATCTTACAAAATTATCAGAGGAATGAAAGTGGCACAAGTGATTGGGCCAATCCTGATGGGTCTGAAACAGCCTGTTCACGTTTTGCAAATGCGTTCGAGCGTAGACGAAATTGTAAACCTGGCTACTGTTGCAGTTCTTGATGCTCAAAGAAGAGAAAAAAAGGATAAAAAATAATATTGATATTGCTTTATAGCAAAAATGAATAAAAGGCTCCAGATTTTTGGAGTCTTTTTTTATTTGAAGATTCCATTGGGTTTTTGATAGAAAATTAAGTTAAAAATCATTCGTCCGTGAAATGAAAACATTACTTAGTTTAATTTGCTATATTTGGGAGTTTTAAAAATTAATCATGATATTTTCTTTACAAGGAACTGTTCAGGAGCTTACCCCTACGTATGCAGTAATTAATGTGCAGGGTGTAGGTTATTATGTGGGAATCAGCTTGCTAACCTCGCAAAAACTTCTTCTGAATCAAGAAACTTTTTTATTTATACAGCAGATTATCCGGGAAGACGCTCATTTACTTTTCGGTTTTAACACTCGTTCCGAAAAAGAAATGTTTAATTTGTTAATAAGCGTTAACGGTGTTGGTGCCGTTTCTGCCTTGATCTTACTCTCTACTTTCAGCCTTAACGAAATCGCTTCTGCAGTCCTTTCCGGCAATAGTGCCCTGATTCAAAAGGCTAAAGGAATAGGGGCTAAAACAGCTGAAAGAATTATTGTTGATTTGAAAGATAAAGTCCAAAAATTCAACACTTCAGAAGAAAATATTTCTACATTTGTAAATAATAAAATTAAGGAAGAATCGTTATCTGCATTAGAAGTTTTGGGAATTCCTAAACGAATGAGTGAGAAAATTGCAGATAAAATAATTAAACAAAATCCAAGTATTTCGGTAGAAGAATTGGTAAAACAAATTTTAAAAAACATTTAACATTTGGTGACGACTCATAAATATTTCAATATATTCTTGTTCCTGTCTTTTCTGTGTATTTCCATAAATGCGTTCGGACAAGAAAACCCTGCGACAGGAATTTCTATAAAAAAGGATTACGAATTACCTGATCCTACCCAATACGAAGCATTTTATGATATAAAAACAGGGATGTATCTCGTATATCCCAAGATTGGAAATATTGTAACCGGAGTTCCTACAGCGATGTCTCCGGAAGAGTATAAGGAATTTATGCTCGCAACACAATCAAAAGCTTATTACAAAGAGAAATCTGACCGGTACAGTCTGCTTTTCAGAAAAGATAAAAGTGATGCGTTAAAAAAAGGATTAATCCCTGCATTAACCATCAGAAACAGGCTTTTTGAAACCATTTTCGGAAGCAATAAGATAGAAATCATTCCATCAGGATTTGCTTCTTTTGATTTTGGAGGGTTATACCAGAAGATTGATAATCCACTGATTCTACCACAAAACAGAACCAGCTTTACTTTTGATATCAACCAGAGAATCCAGTTAGGACTTTTAGGAAAAGTGGGTGAAAACCTGCAGTTGAAGGCCAATTACGATACCCAAAGTGGTTTTGCATTTGAAAACAAGATGAATTTGGTATGGCAGGCAAAAGGAAACTGGAAAGATTTGCAATCTAAAGGACTTGGAGATGTAAATTCTCCAGGAGCAGGCGGTGAAGATAAAATTATAAAGAGAGTAGAGTTCGGTAACGTGAACATGCCGCTGTCTACCAGTCTTATTCGTGGGTCCGAATCATTGTTCGGGGTGAAAACAGAATTTCAGTTAGGAAAGACGTACGGAACGGTAGTATTATCGCAACAACAAGGTGAGGCAAGGAATATTGTCGTACAAGGTGGAGGAGTAATGAATACCTTTAAAATCAATGCAATAGATTATGAAGAGAACCAGCATTACTTTTTAGGACATTACTTCTTAGATGGTTATGATAATGCATTGCTTAATTATCCTCAGATCAATTCCAGAATCAACATTACAAGATTGGAGGTTTGGGTGCTGGATCAAGGGAATAGTAATCTTGCCTATCAAAAAAGTATAGTCGGAATCCGAGATCTGGGGGAAGGTGCATCAGGAACACCGGATAACTCTCAGAATGGACTGTATAATGCTATCTCTACGGCGATGGGAACCAGAGATCCCGGAACGAATTATGGGGATATCTTACAAGGCGGAACATTTCCGGGAAGTACACAGCCGTATAGTAACGGAGAACAGTTTATTTTTAATAAAAAAGCAAGAAGGCTAAACGCCAACGAATATACCTTCCAACCACAACTAGGATATATCTCATTGAACCAAAAGCTAAACGACCAGCAGTTGCTGGCTGTTTCATATTCATATACCCTGAACGGAACAAATCAGGTGTATAAAGTAGGGGAGTTTTCGGAAGAAAGCCCTGTTTTGGTAGCTAAGCTTCTGAAATCAAATACTACGGTAAATGTAGAATCTCCGATGTGGGATCTGATGATGAAGAATATTTATGCTTTGGATGCTGCACAGGTAAGTCAAGATGGATTTATCTTGAATGTTTATTACAGAGATGCACAAACCGGAGGTAAAGTAAATTATCTTCCTAACACCAATGTTCAGGATACGAACTTGTTGAAATTAATGAACTGGGACCGTTTGAATACCAATGGTGACCTTCAGTCAAACAGTGGAGGAACAACGGGAGATGGTATTTTTGACTTCGTCAACGGAATTACCATAAGACCGGAAACCGGAAAAGTTATCTTTACCAAAGTGCAGCCGTTTGGAAGTAATATACAGAACCTTTTAGGAAGTAATAATCCTCAGTATGTATTTAGTGACTTGTACGACAAACAAAAGCAGGCAGCGACTTACAGTAACCTGTCTCAAAGGTATACAATGGAAGGCCGTTATAAAGGAACTACCGGACAGGGGATTTCTCTGGGCGCGGTAAACGTTCCTCAAGGATCTGTAAAAGTTTCGGCCAATGGAGTGCAGTTAGCGGAAGGAGTAGACTATACCGTTGATTACATGCTGGGAACAGTTACCATCATCAACGAACAGGTAAAACAATCCGGTCAGGCTATCAATATTTCTCTAGAAAATCAGTTAACATTCAATACGCAGAGAAAACGATTTTTAGGATTGAATTTAGAGAGGAGATTCAGTGAAAACTTTATTTTAGGAGGTACTGTTGTTAACTATTCCGAGTCACCACTTACCCAAAAGGTAAATTACGGACAAGAAGCTGTAAACAATACAATGGCGGGAGTGAATTTGATGTATAACAATCAATTGCCATTCCTGACAAGATTAACCGATAAGATACCTTTGGTAAATACAGAAGCTCCTTCTAACCTGAACTTCAAAATGGAAGCTGCCTATTTGTTGCCGGGACTTAACAAAGGAACAGACAACCAGTCTTATATTGATGATTTTGAACAAACCACTTCCAAAATTTCATTAAAGGAACCTGCGGCTTGGAGCTTGGCATCAAAACCTGAAAAAAATACACAGATTCCGTTCAATATAGCTCCGCCAAATGATGATATTACAGGCGGATATGGAAGGGGATTACTGTCCTGGTATAGCATCGATCCTAGATTCTGGGGAGTAGGAGGTAAAGCACCTGCCGGAATAACAGCTCAGTCTGTTTCCAACCACGCTTCGAGAAGGGTGCAGCTTTCTGAAATTTATAACAACAGAGATTTTGTAGCGGGTGAGCAAACCTTTACCAATACCTTTGATATTTCATATTATCCTCAGGAAAAAGGACCTTACAATGTCAATCCGGGCTCGGAAACTACACAGCAGAGATGGGGAGGAATCATGAGGCCAATCAGTGTTTCCAACTTCGTCAATTCTAATATCGAATATGTTGAATTTTGGTTGATGGATCCTTATGCGGATGGAAAACCATTGAGTAATCCAGGGAATACACCTAAATTATTATTACATTTAGGAAATGTGTCCGAAGATATTCTGAAAGACGGATTTATGCAGTATGAGAACGGACTTCCGACACCAGCTTCAACATCTACTACGACCAGTTCAAATTGGGGGATACAACCAAAACAGCCTCCTGTTTTATATGCATTTTCCAGTGAAGGTACAGACAGAACGGTGCAGGATGCAGGATATGATGGTTTAACATCTGATCAGGAAGCGGCTCGATTTGGAAATACATTTATAAATCCGGTGACTAATTTAGCTGACCCAGCTGTAGATGATTTCTTATTCTACATGTCAGATAAATTTACAGGAACTCAGGCAGCTTCAATCGTAGAACGTTATAAATATTTCAGAGGTCCGGAAGGAAACTCTAAAAGCAATTCTCTGGAAGTTTCTTCACAAACTCCGGATGCGGAAGACATTAATAAAGATTATAATTTAGATCAAAGTGAAAATTACAACCAGTATGAAGTCAACTTAGATCAGGCAAGTCTTGCTTTAGGACAAAACAATATCGTAGACGTAAAAACTGTAAAAGCCAATTTTCAGAATGGGCAGTCATCCGATGTGAAATGGTATTTATTCAGAATTCCGGTTTCACAATATGTGGCTACAGAAGGAGATCATTCTGCATCTGTTCTTAATAATGTGAGATTCGCAAGATTATTGTTAACAGGGTTCGATAATACATCTACCTTAAGATTTGGTACGATGGATCTAGTTCGTTCCGACTGGAGAAGATATCCGAATAAAATTGCCAGTGAAACGGTAGATTCTCCTACAGAAGGTACAGCAGGAAGTTCTACAATGAACGATAATTTCGAGGTAGGTAGCGTTAATATTGAAGAAAACGGATTAAACCAGCCTCCATACGTTTTGCCTCCGGGAATTGACAGACAGGTTTTAAGCGGAAATGCGGGGGCTCAGAGACAGAACGAAGCTTCATTATATATGAAGGTAAAAAACATGCGGGAGGAAGCAAGAGGGGTATTCAAGAATACAAGCTTGGATATGAGACGATATAAAAAGCTAAAACTTTTCCTTCATGCCGAAAACCTTGATGATCCTACTTTGTCAAAAGTTGATAACAATTTAAAATTCTTTATCCGTTTCGGAAGCGATGCTACAGATAACTATTATGAATATGAAGCTTCAGTAAAATATACGGCAAATACGGCAACAGCTCCTTTAGAGATCTGGCCGGTAGAAAATGATGTGGATTTTGCAATTCAGGATTTTGTAGATGCAAAAATCAGAAGAGATAAGCAGTCTCCTAATAATATAACCGTAAGAACCAGAGATGCACAATTTAGTCATGATAATAAAGATATCTACATAAAGGGTAGGCCTTCTCTTGGAAATATTACAACGATCATGATAGGGGTAAGAAACTTGCCGCGAGGAGAGATTAATAGCAAAGGAAGGGTATTCTGGGTAAATGAAATCCGTCTTTCTGAAATTGAAAATGATGGAGGATATGCCGGAAATGCGAGCTTGAACTTCAATCTCGGAGATTTTGCTACGGTAAACACAAGCGCTTCTTACAGCTCCGTAGGTTTCGGAAACATAGATTCAAAACCGGCGGAAAGAAGCCAGTCTTCACAATCTGCTTTCAGTATTAATACTGCAATTAATGTAGATAAATTGTTGCCGGAGAAAAGCGGAATGAAAATCCCATTGAACTATTCATATTCCCAGACGATCGAAGATCCGAAATACAACCCGCTGGATACCGATGTTGAGTTTAATAAAGCCGCGAATAAGGCAGAGCTTAAAAAAGTAGCCAGAACGTACACGCAACAAAGAAGCATTGGTGTTGTGAATATGCATAAAGAAAGAGTAAACCAGAATAAGAAACCTAAATTCTACGATATAGAAAACGTTTCCATGACTGCGGTTTACAATGATGATTATTACAGGGATATTTATACCAAGAAGAATTACAGACAGTACTTCAGAGGGTATATAGATTATAATTATACGTTCAAACCTTGGGTAATCAAACCTTTTAATAAACTTATCAGCGATACCGCAAAATCAACAAAATACCTGAGATGGGCAAAAGAGTTTAATTTTAATCCGATTCCTACAAAGCTATCTTTCAGAACAGAGATCGACAGAAATTATAATGAGCTTGAATTTAGAGATATCGAATCTATTCTTTCAGGAAACTTCGGAAGTAACTTTGATGTGATTAAAAACAGAAACTTCTATTTTGGATGGCAGTATGGGTTAGAGTTCGGGCTTACAAAATCCTTGAAACTCCAGGTGAACTCGCTTACCAGAACATTGAACGATAATATTGATGTAAATACGATGGACAACAGTTCAATTTTCGGAAATGTATTCAGAGCCGGAAGACCTGTATTGTATAATCATAGAGTACAGTTAAGCTATCAATTGCCATTCAAGTATTTCCCTTATTTGGATTTTGTTGAAGCAGAACTGGGATACGGATTTACTTATAACTGGAATGCAAGATCAACGGCTTTACTTTCAAGTCCGGAAGGAAGTTTAGGATCTATTGGTCAGAATACAAATGTGATCACAGCTAAGGCAAGTGCTGACATTCCAAAATTCTTTAGCCAGTTTAAATATTTCCAGAATATTTCTGCCAAAATGCAAAAAAGAAAAAGAGAAATCGACTCTTTGAATAATGTATATACATTAGCATGGGATAAAAAAAGATATAAATATAAAAGCTATAAGTTTAAAAACAAACTAACGCCTTTGCAGAGTATAGCCAACTTCATGACTTCATTCAAACAGCTGAACTTTGATTATACAGAAACTAATGGAACCGTGATTCCTGGGCTTCTTTCTGCTCCGAACTGGTATGGATATGGACAGACATTGGGAGGACCTACTGCAGGATTCCTGTTAGGATCGCAGTCGGATATCAGAAGAATAGCAGTAGAAAACGGCTGGGTAAGTAAGTCATCATTGATGACGGATCCTTATATTCAGATGACAACAAAAGAATTAAGGGCCGATCTCCAATTTGTTCCTTTAAATGATTTTAGAATAGATTTTAATGTTCTGCATACTTTCAACAGAAACTTTTCACAGTCGGGGTATAATGATCCTCAGAATTTAGCCTATGCCAATCATGATTTCGCTTTTGCAAACGATTTTGTAACCTATTCCAATACTGTTGTAGCATTGAATACGTCATTCAAAGATGGGGCGGCAATTTATCAGGCGATTAGAGCAAACGCGGTTGCTATTTCTCAGCAAATGGGAGGCCCATTAAATGCAGACGGCTTTACAGAAGGTCATAGTATAGCAAATGCCTATGTTTTAATTCCTGCCTTTAGAGCTGCTGTGGAAGGGAAATCTCCGAAAGCAATCGGGAATGCTAAAAAAGCAGGACTGCCAATACCTAACTGGAGAATTACCTATTCAGGATTGAAAAATATTCCTATTATTAATGGGCAGTTTTCTAAATTTGATATTTCGCATGCTTATAGTGCAACGTATACAGCAACAGGTATTCAGTCAAGTATCGATTATTATAATATTCCTACTTCAGGTAATAATAAAGATGTAAATGGGGATTATATCAATCCTTATACTTTCTCTCAGGCAACCTACTTGGAATCTTTCTCTCCGCTTATCGGGATAGATGTTACCATGAGAAACAATATGCAGTTTGGATTGCAGTATAATAAGAACAGAATGTTACTTTTAGGATTGGTAAACCATACCCTTACTGAAGAAGCCAACACAGAATATGTAGTAAGATTGGGCTATATTATTCGAAACTTCAGATTGGGGATGGACAATTCAAGAGGAAGCAGATCTAAAGGAAGTGATCTTAATATTAGAGGAGATATTTCATTAAGAGACGGCCAGACAAGTATTATGAATATTCTGCTAAATGATTCTCAGGTTACAGGAGGACAAAAAGTAATGAATATTAAACTTTCTGCAGATTATAATGTTTCCGAAAACCTGAATTTAAGATTGTTCTATGAGCAATTAACTTCAAAATATAAAATATCCACGGCATTCCCGTTATCTACAATTCGGGCGGGGATTTCAGCAACCTTTACGTTTGGTGATTCCGGTGGTTTCTAAAAAATAAATTCAAAATTATAATTACTCCCTTTCTATTCAGTAGTAAGGGAGTTTTTATTTGAAATTTTGGAAAATAAAAGAAGCTTTCATTACCTTTGAAATCGAATATTATTAATTAAAATCAATAAAAAGTGTGCTTCAAAGTATACTTTTTATTTTACTAAAAACCATGGAAATCGTAAAAAAGAAAACGTACAAAGAAAATTATTTATTAAAAACTGGAATTCCTGTATTTATTTGCTTTACACTTCTTGCAATTATTCTGGATCATTTTAAAATAACAGATCCATCTTCCAGAGAAACGAGGTTTAATGATATCAATAATGTGACGGACATGATTATTGGTGGTGTTGTAATTGCCCCTCTCTTTGAAGAACTTTTCTTTCGGGGTGTTTTTACCGGGAAAAAATATTTGAAATATATAAGTTACTTTGGAACTGCATTTTTGGTGATTATGCAGCAAAGCTACTTTCTGATTCCTCTATTAATACTGTTCATTATTTTGTTTGAATTAAAAGCCAAAAATAATTTTCAGAAATATTCTTTCTTCATAAATGCTTTACTATTTAGCTTAATGCACTACAAGTTTTCCGATTTACTAAACGTTTCTTCATATCCGAGTATTATTGGAACCGCAGGATTGGCATTGGTATTAATCTGGTTGGTTCTGAATGTTGGACTTTGGTCTTCCATACTGGCGCATTTCATTGTTAATGGAACTCTTATTTGTACAACAATTATAGCCTATGAAAACTCAGGTAGAACGTTGGAAAAAGTAGAAACCAATGATTTTGTAATGACATATCAATATGTTTCCCTTTTTGAGAACAAAAGCAGTACGGAATTTTCTCAAAGCAAAGGGATCAAAGCATCTAATACAAGTGTTTTTATTATTAATAAGTTGGTATGTCCAAACACTGAATTAAAAAAGATGTATTTCGGTAAATTCAATATCACAATAAAAAGAAAACAAAACAGTACAAAAAAATTAGATTGCCAGACATTCCATGAATTGCTGAATAAAAGTAAGATTGCCGAAGAATAATTGATATAAGCTTAAAGCTTTTTCCTGTAAACCAGCAACTTTAATCTTCCCAATAAATATTTCTCTATTTCCTTTGAGCATTTATCTATTTTGAATAAATTTGTTGGCATAAAAAAATAAAAATGAACACACCATCAGAATTAAAGTACACTAAAGATCACGAATGGATTAAGATTGAAGGTAACGTTGCTACAATCGGTATTACAGACTTCGCACAAGGGGAGCTGGGAGATATCGTATACGTAGATGTAGATACTGTAGATGATGAGCTTAATGGCGGAGACGTTTTCGGAAGTGTAGAAGCTGTAAAAACAGTTTCAGACTTATTCTTGCCTATTTCTGGAAAAGTTATTGAATTTAACTCAGACCTAGAAGACCAGCCGGAATTATTAAATTCAGATCCTTACGGAAATGGATGGATTATTAAATTAGAAGTTGCTGAAGGTGCAGATCATTCAGAATTACTTTCTGCAGAAGAATATCAGGCTATCATTGGATAGGATTTCAAAAATATTTAGTAAGATTTTGCCCATTTATTGGGCATTTCTTACTTATATGCTCCTTAAACCCGGAGAAGAAAATCATGAATATTGGTTCATGTTCAATGGCATAGACAAAGCTCTTCACTTAAGTATATTCGCAATGCTTGGTTTCTGCTTCATGGCAGCCTTTCCTAGAATTAGATTTTCTTACTTTTTTCAGATTATTCTTATTTACGCATTCCTTACAGAAATCTTTCAGGAAGAAATGGGGCTCGGAAGATCTATGGAAACCCTCGATATTGTTGCGGATACCATTGGATGCTTGATAGGTTACTATACCTATAAAGCACTTATCAAACGATTTTTCTGATTAGGAATAAATGCAGCTTCTGCTATACAGTTCTTTATTTTCGTTTTATAGATCTTAATTCCTTAATCAATCTTTATTTTTAGAAGCTTGATCCCGCTCTCCGCACTCGCTATTTTCTTTTTAAAAGAAAATGAGCTCAAACAAATGCTGCGATCGGGGCTATTATTATAAGCAATAGCTGTCATTTCAATTAAAAGCAAGGATCTCTCGACGATAATTTCACGATATATAGTATTCAAACAGGTAGAATGTCCACCATTAAAATCAGCCAGAGAGACATTTCAATAAGACCTGATTGGTTTTGTTATTGTGGATAAGTCTGGATTTTAAAGTTAAATATATTTATATCAATAACTTAAAATTAAAAGTTTCCCACAATTAGAATTTCATTTAAATTTTATGTTAAATAAATTAGGATTGTAAGGTAAAGAATTTCTATCTTTGCCCCACTGAAAACGAGAGGTGAGTAGGTAAGCGCAGAAGAGCTTTTGGATAAGCATAAAGATTAATAAAATCACTTTAGGAGATACGGGAAAAACAATCAGAAACTTTTAGAAATAAAAGTTGTGGGAGTTAAAAAATTTTG